>SKKK01000101.1 GCA_007121535.1 Planctomycetaceae bacterium
AATAGCCGGTGGCTCTCCCCGTGAGCGGCAAGGCGCTAGCCGCCGGCGTGTTGGACGGGAACCGGTGGCTGTCCGGTGGGCGGCAAGCTCTAGCCGCCGGTGGCGTCGAGAACCGGCGGCTAACGCCGTGCCGCTCACAATCCGCATTTTTCGCCTGGACAACGCACTATCGTCGCTTATGCACCGCCACCGGCTTGTTTGGCGAGTTGTTTGAGTCGGCGCTCAACGTCTTTGGCGTCAGCGACTCGAAGAAAGCCCAGTTCCTCCGATTGGCGATCACCTTCCGAGTCGCGCCATGCCCGTCGAGCGATAATGACGTCGCCGGATCCGTCTCGTTTTTCCGTTCGAAAGACGTCCGTCAATTTCTCGGGCGGGTAGCTGCGAATGGTGGTTGACCATCCGCCTTCAAACGTAATCGCTCGACGGTCCGTGATGACGTAGACCGTCCTTCCGGCGCGCAAATACGCCCAGATCGGCGAGGACAGCATGCCGAAACCAATGAGAATGAACGGCACCCCGAACAGAGGGAAAATGCTGAACAGTCCGGGTCCTTCGTCCATTTTCATGGTGCCCCATGCCGCACCGGCGGTCCAGAACAAGGCAAACGCCGTCCAGGGAATTCCGAATAGGAACGCGCCGGTCGCGACGGGAGTGAAGAAAATGCGTTTGGGCATGCCGATCCATTCGATTCGCTCATCACGTTCCAACTCGCGATCAACCATGTCGCAAAGTGATCGTGGGATCGTAGGATCAAACATGACTTCTCGCCGAAATAACGTATTGTAATCCAACCTGCCTGCTGCCCGCCGAAACCGCCGACCGAAGGTCTCTTGCGTTCTTGCAGACCTTCGGTCGGCGGCTTGGCTCGGTCAAAGACCGACCACTCAACTCAGGCTAGGTCAAAGACCGGCCAGAGCACTCAGAGCTTGGTACAACGTCTGGAAATGGTCCAGGGTCAGGCCGTCGCCCTTGTTACCCTGACCGAACTTGGGCCAGTACTTTGCACAAACGCGAATCGGTTCCAGCCAACAACGCAATTCAATCGGGACGACGGATGGAGGGTCCACCAAACAACGGGTGATCGCCGTTCGATCGCAATGGATTGTTGGTGGCCTGCACAGTAGCCTTCGGTTCAACGCTGGACGACCGCCGCCCAACCGGTCGCCGGATATGTTAGCACAACACGACAGTGACGGCAATTATCGTTCGAAGTCGCCATGGTCGCAGGTCCGGGGCATTCATCGCGACAAGCACCCGGCCGGGCGATTCGTGTCGTTCAACGTACCTTTGCATGGGTGACACAACGAGGCTACGGTGTACCACGCCTTCGGCGTGACGCGTTTCGGTTCATTGAATCAGTTCGATCGGTTTGGCACTGGGCATCTCGCCTGTTAGTCACGCTTCGGCCGACGCGGGGTCGGCGGTGAGGCCCGGGCCGCGGTGCCCCGAAACCATTCCAGAGAAAAGGTTTACGAATACCGCCAGCAACTTGCCGACGGATGACATCGGGTTGCCACCCGGAATCGATCGGATTAGAATCTTTAATGGGTCACTGGAGTGACGCCCTGGAAAACCCACCTATTCTGATGAAAGGAAAGCCCATGTCCAGATTGCATCGCCGTAAGTTCCTCCGTGGCGCACTGGGCGCTGCGGGTGCAGCGGCCACGTTTCACATTTCCGGCACCAAAGTCGGTGCCAGGATCCTGGGTGCCAATGAACGGTTCAACGTCGCCATCGTCGGTGTGGGCGGTCGAGGCCGAGGGCACTTGGGCAGCTTCCGACAAATGCAAAACGTCGACGTTACCTGGCTGGTCGACGCCGATCGCCGCCGCATCAGCCACGCCGATGTCCCCAACGCAAAGGGGACGACCGATCTCCGCGAAGCGTTGGACGACAGGAACCTGGACGCCATTTCGGTCGCCAGCCCGAACCACTGGCATTCGCACTCGGTGATCCTTTCAGCCCAAGCCGGCAAGCATTGCTACGTCGAGAAGCCGGCAAGTCACGACATTTACGAAGGGCGAGTCGCTTTGGCGGCGGCCGAGAAGTACGGCGTGATCGTTCAACATGGGACTCAGCAGCGATCCAGTCAGGGCCGCGCGGATATGATCAAGGCAATTCAGTCGGGCAGGTACGGAAAGCTGGCCGTATCGCACGGGTTCTGTTGCAAGCCGCGAAACGGGATCGGGCACCGGCCGATCGAGTCGCCTCCCGACTGGCTTGACTGGAAGCAATGGTGCGGACCGGCAGTGATCGACCATTACCACGGTAATTTCGTGCATTACAACTGGCACTGGTTCTGGGTCACCGGCAACGGCGATCTGAACAACCAGGGCACGCACGAGTTGGACGTGGCCTACTGGGCGCTGGAACCCGGTTTGACCGCCCCGATCCGCGCCATGGCGATCGGCGGCCGGTTTGTCTGGGACGACCAGGGAGAAACGCCCAATACCATGTTCGCGATCGCCGAGTACCCCAACGGGCAAAAGGTGTTCTTCAACGTCCGGAACGTGAACTATGATGGCTATCCGCGCGAAGTCAAGAACGACTTCTATTTCGAAGACGGCGGAAAGATCCTGGGCAATACGTACGTCTCGCCCAGCGGCGAGCGGCAGCCGGTTCGCGGCGAACGAGCCGAGATCACGCCCGGTGGGACCTTCGGCAGCTTCGTCGCTGCGTGCCGAGCGAACGATCCGTCCATGGTCAATGGCGACATGAAAGTGGCTCACTACTCCTGCCTGCTGGGCCACGTGATGAACAACTCGTACCGCATCGGCAAGAAAGTGCCGTTCAATGCCAAGGCGGGCCGCTTCGGAGACGATGCCTTGGCTTACGAAGAGTTCATGAAGGTCCATGAGATCATGCGCGACGGCGTGGGAGTCCCCGAGGATCGCGCCGAGTACATCGTCGGACCGTGGTTGACCTTCAATCCGGAAACCGAGCAGTTTATCGGCGAACATGCCGATGAGGCGAATCAACTGCTCCGTGACCCCCGCGTGCCGGAATTCGACATCCCGTCGCCGGAAAACGTCTGATTCCCGCGGACCGGTAGCCGCACTCGCTAGTGTGCGGTGTTTCCACGATCTGGCGACCGCGGCTACTTCAAGAGCATTCTCAGGCAGCGGCCATGACTCGATGTCGTTATGGCCGCTGACCTGTTTTATTTTCGTACATGCTTCTTGTGCTTGCTGCCCACTCGAACTTGACACGAATCGGCTCGGGCCGCTATATGTGCCTTGTTTCCGTCTCGACGTGGAACCGACGTGTGTTTAGACAGAGCTTAGCTGACCGGTTTGGAGCTTTGGGAAAAATGGGTGAGCAACAATGGCAGTTCCATGTCCCTGATCGCACCTCAGCGATCGTAACCCAATGCGTCAGCGAGGAAATCCCCGACTCTCCTCGCTCACGCTTCGGGTTGCCGGCACGTATGCCGCTAGCATGTGGGCTGATCGCCGTCACTTTATTGCTGGGCGGATGTGCAACTTGGGGACGCCCGGCGGCCAGCGAAACGCCCGTCGCCGAAGAAAAGTCGGGTTTTTCAGGGTTGCGGCCCGCGGGCAAACGGGGCCAGGCGCTGGGACTGGACGAACGGTCTCGCGAAATCGAACGCAGCCTGGGAGTGAACTGACGCCCAAGGCAAAGTAGACGCGAAACGAAAGCAGCGTCAAGCCGCAGCACTCCAAAACGGCATGCCCAACGAAGCGCGCTGGCGGTTCTTGCGATAGCAAACGTCTATGTCGCTATAGGCTTCATTCGCTCCAGTCAAGCGGGTTGGTCGCGGGTATCCGATCCTGCGGTAAGGGATCGCGGCTGCCGGGGGTCATCACCACCGTCAGGTCCAGGACGCCTGATTCGGGTGCGATGGCGTGGAAAGCGGCCATCACAGTACCCCGATTGGGTGAATCCCACTCGTTCGGCGGCTCGGCCGTGTCGATCAATTCCCAAGCGCCATCGGATGGGGCGAGGATCTGCATGGTGAGTGTCGCATCATCTTGTTGCAGCTCCAGGGTCGATGTTCCAGGCTGAACGGGCGTGCCTGGGGTAACCATCCCCCAACGCACCGAAGCGCCAGGCTTCAACCCGGTCAATCGGTCACGCACCAGGACTTGACCGCTGGGCAACACGGCGATGCCGCGGTGCGCTTCTTCGACTTGTTCGGCGTACACGGGACGGAGATCCACAACGGAGTGAGGGAAATCCGGGTCGTCGGAAAAACGCACGATCTTCGAGTTGCCCGAAGCCACTTGCAATGCGTCGTCGATCACCAAGGTATTGTGACTAAAGTTGTTCTGGCGAAAGACCCGCCAGCGATCGGAATCCTGTGCCCTGCTCCAAAAGTTCATCCCTCGTGATTCGATGCGGTGGTAACCTTCGGCGCCCAAGTCCACGGCCCATCGTACGCCGTCCGCGTCCACCACAAAGGAACCGATGTCCATGTGACCGTGAGGGCCGGCGGGCGAACCGGCTTTGATTCCCACGAACACGGCTTGCGGGTCTTCCCAACTGCTGCGATGCAGGGCGATCGGCACTTTGCAGTCGCTGGTCCAATGCAAGGGCATCGTTGGGGTCACCTCGGTCTCGGGCACCTGCATCCACAACAGCATCAGGGGAAAGAATCGATTCGCGATCGATTGGCCGTCGGGCGCAGCCGCCAACAGACGTTTTCGGGGCGCTTCGTCGCCCAGCAACCAATCGGGCCGCTGGTGCCGAGTTGCGAACCAGTGTACGGCCGGCTCGCAGCTCCGGCCCGACCCGCCGTCCGCATAGTTGAAGGTCAAGCCTGACGGACCCGTGGTCAACGCCATGTACTTTCCCGTCTGGTCAAAGCCGGGGGCCAGATCGAGTCCGAAGCTGCTGCCCAAGACGGATTCCAGCATCGCGATCAGCAACACGTTGTACGTGGTGCCGTAGGACCAGTAACCCGGGCCCTCGGGATAGCTGCCCTTCGGGTCGTACATGGCCATCGAGACGGTGACGTTCTCCAACGCTCGCTGAACGGTGCTCACCGCCGCGTCCACGTCATGCTCGGTGACCGCCAAAGCACCGGCCACCATCCCGGCATGACAAACCTGGCCCCAATTGTTCCGAGCGCGAGTCCAACCATGATGGCGTGTCTCCAGAGGTACACGCACTCCCAGTTCCAGGATGGCATTGCGCACCGTTTCGCGAGTCGATTGGTCCAACGCCGCGTAGATCCAGTCGTAACCGATGGCCATCGCGAACGTCATTTCGGCAACATCGAGAAAATGGCTGGGATTCCAGTCGGAAAAGGCAGCGATCGCCCGCATTTCTTCAGCGGCTCGATCGGCGTAAACCTGTTTTTCGGTCAGGTGCCACGCCATGCCCAACGTCAATAGCCGGCGTACCGCTCGACGCGATTGACTCAACAGCCGACGCCCCGTTTGAATCCGCTCGATCGGTTCGGTTTTCAACATGGCATCGGCGTTGGCGAGCACGGATCGAGCCACCTCGGCAAACGCCGCATCCTCCGCGACTCGCTCTCGCAGCAACGTGATGTCGGCCGGATGCATCAGTAGACGTGGCCGAGGCAACTCGCGAGACGCAATCAAATCGCGCAAGACCGACGAGTCGATCTCCGGGGGGTACACCGCATCGTTCGCCCGGGATGGGCCGGCACCGTTGAGGACCGAGGCCAGCAGCAAGGTGCTGACGATCATACCGATGCGGCAAAATATACGATAGCCAAAGCTCATCATGGAAACAGCTCCTTTCGCGGCGGGCCACAGCAAAATAACAATCGCCGCCGGGAAATTTAAGATTTTGCATCGTTGCCGAAACGTTACCGGAAACCGCGCTGCCGGCCCTCGGTCCGTTTGATCGATTCCGCCCCATTGCTTTTCATGCGGCGCCGACCATTTTCAGGAAGAATTCGTTCAGTTTGGGATCGCTGTGGCGTACGCCCGAGTTGGTGTGGACGTTGGCGACTTCGGTAACAATGCCTCCCTCGGGACCGCCGAACTGCCAATGCCGCGATTCGACTTTGCCCAGCGGAACGAACGTACCCGGCGTGCCCACCACCGCATGCTCGGTCGTCACCCGGCCATTCCAATGGCACGCAGGCACAACCACCTCGGGACGCAAATTCGGTTCTCCGATCCCGACCAGGTGACTGATGCCCCAGCGGACCAGCCAACCTTCCATCTTGGCCGGATTCCCCTCGGCGGCGATATGCCAGTGTTCGGGCAGCATCTGGTTGGGCAGCAGGAAGATGTCCAGCATCATGTAGCGGTCTTCCTCGTTGTTCACGAACATGTACGCGGCCAAGCCCATCTCGGCGAACCTGCCGACGCCATAGTCGGTGATCCAAAGATTCTCTGCGAACCCTGGAAAGATCGGATAACCGTGGTGGCGACACAACCGCAGCACGGCTTGCCGTGCACGGTCTTCCAAGAAAGTGCCCTCCGCGTCATAAAACTCGGCGTTGTCGAAGGCAAGCTCGGCCTGCTGAGGCTCTTGGTGTTGGCCGGACGTTGTTTGCTGAAGGGCCGCTAATCCGGCCAAGGCGCCACCTGTCTTGAGCATCGATCGTCGGTCCACAGTCCACCTCACTTTCTCGTCAGAAACCTAAAAACGCTCGTCAATCAGAGCACGGACAATTTGTCGAGTTTAGCCGAGTTCCACAGAACTTTCCAGCATCGTTTGCAGCGGTTGCAGGATGGCCTGATAGCCGGCCCCAACGGGGATGATCCGGAACTGTCGCGATTGTTCGCCCGTGACGTCGATTCGGATTTCGATCCGTTCGTCCGGCAGGCAGCGTTCGACACGATCGGCCCATTCGATCAGGGTCAAACCGTCGGATTCGAAATACTCTTCCGGTCCCAGTTCCAGGAATTCGTCTTCGTCCTTCAAACGGTAGGCGTCCAAATGATAGATGGTCCGCGTCCCTGTATACGGTTGGCATAGGACGAAGGTGGGGCTGGTGACCGCCCCGTCGGGAACCCCGCTGGCCGCCGCGATGGCTTGAACCAGCTTCGTCTTTCCCGCGCCCAGGGTACCGATCAGGGCGACGGTCGACCCCGGCGGCAGAATCGTCGCCAGAGCGGTGCCCAGACGCAACGTGTCCTGGGGGGCGTCGGCCAAGAAACGAACCTCGGTTTCGTTGTGTGAATCGATCGGTGGCTGGTCGCTCATGCCAATAACTTTCAATACATCGATCAAGGTGCTTGTCGAAACTTCGGGCATCCCGAGGGTTCAGGTCTCCCGAAAAATTCGAAAAATTCGAAAATTTTTCAGCCGATTCCCTTTACCGAAACGAGTTACATTACGAAGACGTCTGGCCCGAATTATCGATCAGCAATTGTACCATGTTCCGAACAGGCAGGAGACAAGAACCCCATGGCGACTATAACCCGTGTCTGTCACTCACTCCGATCGGGAAGCCGCTGCTCCCAATGCGGGCAGGTTGATTCATCGCAGCGTTTGTCAGGCGAAACATCGGCGATATGTTCGTCCTGCTATGCCTGGGAAGAACTGCTGGACGATATTCGCCATACGCCGGATCTTTGGGATGCCGAAGCAGTGGTGCCCGACTTGGAAGCGACGACCCGCCAACAGGCGATCGTGGAAATGGTCGAGGCTTTGGTAAACGAGAATAAACTGGGCGACCACTTGGGCGAGGTCTTTATTCGCGCTCTGCTTTTCGACGCCGATGAGATTTCGACGGCCGTCGAGCATGGTTTGGCGGTGCTGCTGTTCACGCATCCTGCCGTTCAAGACTCTCTGGTCTTGGTAGCCCGATCCCACAACGGCATCGACTTTCAAGCGGTGGACGAGCAACCGGCCAAGGTCTTCTTGCTGTTGGCATCACCCCCGCAATCTCCGGCGAATCGGCTTCGGCTGACAGCGCACGCCGCCCGCTTGCTGCTAGACTACGGGCGTCGCAGCACCAGCTAAGATGCCGTAATAAAACTGGTCTGGGAGACCTTCGGTCGGCGGTTTCGGCGGCGTCAGAGACCCGCGCCGAACAGTCTTGTTCCGGCCCCTACGGAATGGCGTTGGTTCTGGCATCGCGATTTTTTCGAGTACGAGGACCGTTGCACCGAGTACGACGTCCCTAACGAACCTCAATCCTTACGCTGAGAATCCGACTCCATGCGCTGCCGTAGCAGCCGAGCACGCAGCAAGTTGCCATGCTCTTGCGGTGAATCTCTTGCGGTCAGCAGGTACAGGTCTCGTGCGGCGGCCAGATCGTTGTTTCGCTCGTACAAACGAGCCAGATTGTAGCGGGCCAAAGGGGTCCATGGTCCGTCTTCGTGGGCATCCAGGCAGCGGATTTGAAACCAATCGCGCGCGTCGTCAAGACGGCCGGTGGCAAAGTGGATCAGCCCCAGCCAGAGACTGGCGTTTTGCTTCGCACGGATCAAGACTTGTTCGGTGCTCTGCAAATAGACCTCCCACTGCAAATCGTTCTGGCGTCCGCGAACAATGCCCAACTCCTGGCGGATCTTGGGCGATTTTCCGATCTGGGCGATCTTGGCGTCCGGAACCCGCGCACGCAGGTACTGCGCCTTCGCCCCGTCTCGACCGTTCTCTTGATCGAAGCGGCCCCGTAAATGCAACTCGCGACCGCGGGCCAAGGGCATATCGCCTTCGAAGATCCACTCTTCCAGCATCAGATCCATCATCAATTCAGGGTCCTTTTCAGCCCTGCGATTCAGCGTGTTGCGGTAAATCCACGTCTCCAAGGGGGTGTGCCACAATTGAACGCGCTGCAGGCCACATGCGGCTAATCGTGAGATCAGCCGTTCGGGCTGTACCCCCAGAACCAACGGTGGGCTGCTGGTGGGGTGGGACTCGATGCGATGCATCCGATAAGAAAACGCTTCAGGACCGGCATCCAGCAGAACAACCAACCGATCCAACTCGTCGGCCTGCATCGGGTAGACCAGAACCTTGTGCGGTGCTCTCACATCCAGGTTTCGAAGCAGCTTCGGAGTCTGTCGCACTTGTTCCAGCGTTGCGATCGAACCCGGCTCGGGGCCTGGAATCGGCAACCCCAACTGAGTGTCGAAAAGGTACAATTGGTCGTCGATCAAGGCGGCAGTCAACCATGGTCGAGGACGATCCGATGAATCGGATGGCTGTACCGCCAACACCACGACGTCGATCTGTTGTTGTCGCGCCAATCCGGCGAAGACCCGCGCACGCTGCCAAGCGTCCCCGCGTCCGAACAGTAATGTTTGCCAGGGCCAAGTCCGATAACCGGGGCCGGGCCTGGCCTGATACAGCGGCCAGTAGACGGGATCGATCCCCGGCGGAGCCCCTTCGGATTGGGGAAAGTCCAACAGTGGGTTCAATTGGATATTCTGGATGGTCCAATCGAACAAGCGCATCGCCAACCCCACCTCGTGCGAATGCGGTTCACCTCGCGCCCGTTCCAATGCTTCCAGCCATCCATCATTCTCCGGCAGTTGTTCCATTTCGCTTATCCATTGCGAAATGCTCTGCATCCAGGAAGCCTCGCGTAAATAGTACACGTCGTCCAAGGTGATTTCGCGTTTGTCCAAGCGAGACAACGGGGGTAGACCACGCAACGCCGATGGCAGATCATCCAGCAACGGGCTGGGCTCCCACGAGTCGGAATCCGAGGCGGATTCGAGCCACCGGTTCAGTTGATAAGCGACTTGCATCATCCCCTGCCGAGGCTCGAAGTCTTCCAAACGGCTTACATAGTCCATGGCCGTGTCGATCGAACTGCGTTGCGAGGCGGTGAGGGGCGTCGTCAAGCGTCCGGACCCCGACGGCGGTCGCGAGTCGCAACCGGCCAACGTCATGGTGACCAGCAAGGTCGATCCCGCCAGCAGCATCAGCCTGCGAAACGACTGTCCCGAAAAGCCAAGGCGAACACGCCTCGAATTCGGCCGGCCGTTCGCCTTGGCTGGTGCACGATCTTGTGGAAGTTCAAACGGATGAATCATGGTTCTCGTTACCGTCGCAGATTGCTTTCAAATGTCGGTGCGGCCGATTGAAAAGGCGCTATTCTACTGGCCCACCCTCGTCCGATCATCCCCCGAGCGATCGAGAAACATCGGGTCCCGCCCTATCGGTAGATACGGAGTTCAGCACAGCTTGGTTTGCCGCGGGGATTCTCCTAGCAAAAATGGATGGTGAGCAAAAACGATACAGATCGCATAGTCGGTCGTGCCGAAACGATACGGCAAAACCAATCACACTGCATACACGACCGCGTGATTTTGGGACAACCCGCTCGACCGAACGACGGGTGAAGAGCGTTGCAAGTTGTTGTCGCAAAACGGTTTGTGTCAATTTATCACCTGGAATTCACAGGGATCGCGGTCCCTTATCGCAAAGAATGCCTGTTTGGCGCGCCGCATGCTACTCGTTAAGGTCGAGATCGATGATTTGAGATCGATCTGGCTGGCGGGGTCTGCGACGCCTGTTTGCGGAATGGTTTGCCTTGCCCCTGACCGTTCAGCTTGCCAACGTGTGTCTGGCGCGTCGAAGGCCCCGCTTTTTCTTTTCGACCCGCGTTGGGGTTATTCGCAGGCCTCCAGCAGTTTTCGCCGAACTGATACTTCGGGGTAGTTGGTTGCCAGCTTCTGGATGGCGGGGATGCTGTCGGGATCGGCGATCATCACCAGCGCTTCGGCGGCGGCGTACCGTGTATCGACGGCGTTGTCCATGTTCGCGACCACTTCCAACAAGGGATCGACGGCGCGAGGGTCTCCGATATGTCCCAGCGCCCAGGCCGCGGCGGCCCGCCATGCGGGGGTTGCTTCCATCTGCAGTAAGTGGATATTGGGTTCCGCCGGATCGGGCCGGCCATGCCGGGCCTCGTTCAAATCGTGCGTCAGCGATTCCAGCAGCGTATCGACCGATGCGGCGTCGCCAAGGTTACCGAGGGTCCGGCCCAAGAATAGCAGCACCCAACGGCGATGCGGTAATTCGACCTCGAAGACTTTGGGGTTATCCAGTTCTCGGGCGAAAAGTTCTTCGGGCTTGGCTCGGTATCTGGTGTACGCAGCGCGGATGGCCTGTTCGAAGCGCGGATCGCGGCACACTGCCGAAAGGACTTGAGCCGCTCGGTTTTCGACGTTGGGCTTTCCCGCCCAGGCATTGAACGCCGAATCGAGCGCCTGCTGCAGTTCGGGGTCGGCGTTGGCGTCGGGATCGCCCAGGATTGCCAAACAGGTTTCGATCAATTGGTCGCCCCGACCGCTACGGCGGATGACTCGCCCGGCCAGCAGCTCGTAGGTGTCGGTCTCCAAGTACAGCGCCCGATCGGGATCGGTGGGAATCGAGCAGATGATGTGCGGTACGATCGGAGCGGCGTTCTTCGAGCCGATGCGGTCCAGCGCTTCGATCACTCGAGCATGGATGGGGGACGAGTGGCAAGCGTACAATGCCGGGTGATCGCTGTACCAGCCCACATAATCCACATAGTCGCCCAATCGAGCGAACGTGTCGATCAACACCGCCTCTGCTTCGGGTGTCCCGATCCACCCCAAAGCTTCTACTGCGGCTTCGGCCAGGAACAGGTTTCCGGTTTCCGGTTCGATATGCTCGACCGAGATTTCCGCCAGCAACGGGATGGATTGGACATCGGTCAGATAGCCCAAAGCGCGGGTGGCCGCTTGCAGCGTGCGAGGGTTCAGTGGCGAGGCGGCATCGAAGGTGAACCGATCGGTCCGGTTGTTGTTGATGAACGGCGAGTAGGGATTGTTGTCTTTTTCGGCAGCCACGTAGGCTCGCAGCGCGGAACGAGCCGCGTCGCCGCCGACGTGGCCAAGCGTCACGATGGCTTGCCGTTGCTGCACGCGATCCTCGCTTTGGATCTGGTCTACCAACAGTGCTTCGAGCACGTCCCAGGGGTGCTCGTCCAGCCAGACTTGCCACGCTTCAGCTTGTCGTCGTCTCGCTTCGGCCGTGACGGGCGAATCGATGGGCGGGTGGTAAGCCGTCAGGTTCTCCAACGCCACGGCCGCAGCCTGAGCCACGTTGGGATCGCTGTCCTGAAGTCGTCTCAGCAGGGCCGGCACGCTGTCACGAGTACCACACGCGGCCAGCGCCATCGCCGCCGCCACGCGGACTTCGCGGACGGGATCGCGAAGCGTTTCAACCAGTGCGGGCGCTGCCGAACGGTCTCGGAACATGGCCAGTCGATTGGCGGCCGACAATCGCATGTGCTGGTCGGGATTCTGCAATTGATCGACCCACGCAGCGATTTCGTCCCGCCCGTCGGGCAACGGACCCTTGAGATCCCGGAATCGATTCAACGATGCGGTCTCACGAAACCGTTCGAACTGCAAGTCCATCATGCCCGAGGTCCCGGAGTTGTTGCCTCGAAACCGATGCGGTTTTCCTTTGCCCAGCATTTTCAGCGGTGAAACCCGTTGTGTCTCGGCCAATCGGCTGGCCACCGGCGGTGTTTGGCGACGATGGTCATGACAGCCCACGCAGGACCGGGCTTCTCCCGGTCGAACGTAGACCCAGGACATCTCGTTCAGTTCGGATCGCCCTTCGGCATCGACCGCCTGGACGGCCAGCGGCACATCCGCCGGCACCTCGACGGAAAACGATCCGTCCGGCCCGATCGGCACCGTCCCCAGCTCGATAACCTCCTTGCCCTGGTGGACGAAATCCCAGTGGGAAGCTCGCATGCTGACCCCGCGAGAACGAAGCACGCGGATGGCGCGGATCCGCCCCCAGTCGGCATCGGTCTTTCGCGTAATGTGGACATCCTGTGCGTACAGAGTGCCCGTCGCACTGGGCAGACCCACCTGTGAATCCGGCACGGTATCCGGTAGGATCGGTGGGCGCGGGCGAGCGCCCACGAAAACGGGCGAATGGATCGGCGTGTCGTCCGATGCGTAAACCTTCACCAAACGATTATCGTCCGGATCCAGCACCGCCAACGTCCGAGACCGTCGATCGGCCCGGTCGCTGGCCAAGACGGTCACCAGCAAGCGACCGTC
>SKKK01000373.1 GCA_007121535.1 Planctomycetaceae bacterium
CTTCGGTCCACGGACCTTCGGCCACCGCAGCGCCCAGGTTGACGACCGACCAGGACACCGTCACTTCTTCGCCCGGCAGCCCGGTTTCCGGACCCGTCACCTCGGCCGGCGCCAGATCGGGCAAGTCGGGCCACGACAGGCTGACCGGCACGCTGCTGGCCCGCCAGTTGTTCTCTTCATCCGCCTCGACCACTGCCTGGCCATCATCCGCCACCACAATCACATAGTAATCCCCCGGCAGCAACGTCCCGTCCAAGGGCAGGGCCAGCCAAGTAGAATTCTGATCGGGGATCTCCCCGGACGCCCCGATCAGAGCCAAGCGGCGGTCGTCGGCGTCCAGGGTATCATCCAGCGAGAGATACACGCCATCCAGCCAGCAGACGTCCGGCACAGCGCCCAGCGAGTCGACCGTCCACGTCACCTGCAACACTCCGCCCAGCACGGCCGACTCGCTGCCCAGCGTCACCTCGGTCACGACCAGATCGGGCAAGTCGATGGTAAAGCTGGCCTCGTGAGCGGCGGCCATCGTATTGCCCGCCCGATCTTCGATCGCCGGTCCGATCTGCACCGCGTACGGGCCATTGGCCCGCTGTGGCGCAAACGAAAAGCGATACGTGTTTCCGGACACCAGCCCGGCGGACGTCACCGGAATGGGACCTCCCGGACCCGTGACCACCATGTCAGTCGCTTGCAGCGTTGACGTGCGGATCGGTTCGCTGAACGTCACGTCCACGCCATCCACCACGGCGGCAACGCTGCCCGCCGGCGCCACGTTCACGACGGTCGGTGGCGTCTTATCCAGCGTGAAACCGGCATGATAATCAGCGGCCAGCGGGTTGCCCGACAGATCTTTCAGCCAATCGCCTGCGGGGCCCGCCGTCAAGCTCACCTGGTAATCGCCTTCGGTCGTTTGGGCCGGAAACTGGATGGCAAACTCCCGGTCGTTCAGCGGCACCACCGCCAGCGACTGGGGATCGACCGCCCCGGCCGGTCCGCTCACTTCTACCGCCTGCGGCACCACGCTGGCCGCATCCATGGGCTCGTTGAAACCCACGGTCAACTGGGTGACGTCCTGGTTGACCTGCCCGACCGGTGCGAACCATTGCACTACGGGCGGCGTCATGTCGGGCAGCAGCGTGAACGTATCCACCGGTTCGTCCTCGCCCGGAACCCCGTTGATCCCGTCGCCGTTCTGATCGATCGCATTGCCCGCCAGATCGAAGATCGACGTGTTGCCGGTCAGCGTGTACTCGCCGGGCACAGTCAACGGCGGGAAGGTCACCGTAAAGGTCGTGCCCGAACCGGAGATGCCGGTGAGAGGGATGACCGTCCCCCCCGGTCCCAGGAACACGACCACCAAGCCGCCGTCGATCGATGCCTGGTAATCGATCGGCTCGTTGAACACGAGCTGACGCGACTCCAGCGGCGCTTGCTCGGTCGCTGCGCCCGGCAGCAACTGCGGACCGAGCGTGTCGATCGTCACCGGCAGAATATGAGTGACGGGCTCGCCGTACAACGGATGAAACCAGGCTTGCATCGGCCACGTCCCATCGCTCAACGGCGGGGAAGTGAAGCTGTACCGTCCGGCAGCCGTCACCGTCAGCGAATCTTCGATCTGCCCATCGCCATGGAAATCGATGTCAATCCGCCCCGCCTTGTTCACGATCACGTCGACCACGGGCTCGGTGACGTTCGTCAGGTTGTCCGAGTTGGAGAATCCGCTGTCGCTGTCCGGTTGCAGATCCAGCAGAACACTGGCGGGCACCGGGGTCACGTGCACCACGATGGAATCGGTGGCTTCGTTGTCCAACGCATCCCGCCCCAGCAAGCTGATGGTATGGGTGCCGGGCGACAACAACGACACCGCCAACGTTTGACCCGTTCCCAAGACGCCGTCGCGATCGGACGACCAGATGAACTCCAGATCGGGCACACCGCCGTCCTGCGTGGCGGTGAACGTGGTGACGTGCGTCTCGGAGAACGTCGCCCCGTCCGGCGGCGCGGCGATCACCACTTGGAAGCCCAACGTGCCGGGGATCGTCGCCGTGATGCCGGGCGTGTTGAAATCGCCGTGGTGCCAGGCCACCGGATACAAGACGCGGCCGTTCGGCTGGACGCCGTAAGGCGCACGGCCGGGAGTCGAGTTGTTATGCAATTGGCTGCCCAAGTCATTGGGCGTCGTCATCAGCGGATTGGCTCTATCGACGGGGATGTACGTTGTCTGAAAGATGCCCGAAAAACCATCCAAGCCCAGCAGGTCGTTCAGGGTATTGATCCCCGTATGAAAAGCAGCGTCGTCGGTGCCCAGAAACAACCCGCCGCCAGCCGCCCGCAGGTTCTGATAGTAGTTTTCCGTCAGCCGCAATCCCTCGTGCTGCCACCGGCCGCTCCACAACGACGCGATGATCCGCGCATCGCAGATGATCTCCATCGAGGGATCGTCAGCGTACCAATCGGCGATCGCCGTCCAGTCGGCCGGATAGTTGTCGGCGCCCGTGGACAGATCGAACACCCACACCTGATCGTAGTCATCCGCCGCCAGCGCCGCCGCGACTACGCCTTCGGACGCCAGATCGACCCGCTTGGCCCGCGCCCCGGCAGACAGCAAATTCTGATAGAAATTCCCCGCGTCCGCGTTATAGCTGCCCGGCACATTAACGAACAGCACCGCGTTTTCAAGATCGGTGATTACAAAATGTGAGGTGAAGACGTCGTCAGCTTCTCCATTGATCCCGTTCCCGTTCTGGTCCATCGGGTTACCCGCTGTATCGGTGATATCGGGGCCGATTTGCAGAGTATATGTTCCTGGGGCAACCAGCGTGTCGACCGCAAAACGGTACATGTTTCCGGACAGAAGTGCCGGGTGGCCTGTATTGATGACGCCATTCGGTCCAGTTAGCACGATATCCTCTGCCGTGAACGACGAAGATTCGATGGGTTCGTCGAATGTCACGTCGATTGTGCTGATGGATCCGTTGAACGTTCCGGAGGCTGTCGTGAAGATAATCTTTGGTCCTGCATCGACGATGGCCAAGAGAGACGCATCCTCTTCGGAATACTGCACTTCCAACTTGGTTCCATTACCGATAGAACCACCAACGATGTTAGAAAAACGTCCTGCGAGATTGGCATCAGCATTGATGATCTCGTATCGCGATCCCAGCACGGGTTGGTAGCCATCCGCTCGTCGGATTTCCAGCGTTCCGTGAAGCGTGGCTTCACGATCAACGAAAAGAACCGAGTAGTCACCTTCTTGTTTCGGGCCGTCGACGTTGACGATCAATGTGCCTGTGGGTGTTTGAGTGTAGTCTCCTTGGACCGTCAACCCTTCCGGTAGTTTGCCGACGGTTACGGTACCCCGATTGATCAGATTTGCATTTAACACACCGCGCCCGGTCAACCAGGAACTCGCTCCGATGTCGAGCGTCCCACCGAGGATCATGCCCGTAGCATTGATTGGCACGTAGACGCCCTGAAGAAATGATTGAGTCCCCAGTTCAATCGTGCCGCTGTCCTCGACCTCCAGTCGTGAATACAAGTGTGATGGATTGTGCGATGGACCGGGGTTAAGTGTCCCCGAAGATGCGTCCACGAACGACGTCAACGCCCCGGCTTTGATC
>SKKK01000299.1 GCA_007121535.1 Planctomycetaceae bacterium
GCAAACCGATGGGTGAAACAGACTATCATCGCAAGGAAATCATCCGGCACATCGAATTGCTGGAGGACTACTACCGCGGACGGAAGGTCTACGTATCGGGAGCTTTGCTGGTGTACTACGTCCAGGGCGATCCTCGAAAGTTCATCGTGCCGGATGTTTTTGTGGTCAAAGGCATCGTGCCCCAGGATCGCCGAACGTATAAGATCTGGGTCGAGGGCAAAGCGCCCGATGTGGTGATCGAAACCACCTCGCGGCAGACGCGTCGCAAAGACAGGCAAATCAAACCGGAAATTTATGCCCAGTTGGGCGTCAAGGAGTACTTTTTATTCGACCCGTTGGGCGAGTACCTTGACCCGCCGCTGCAGGGCTATCGTTTGGACGGAAACCATTATCAGACCATCGAACCGGACGAAAACGGTGGTTTGGACAGCCGCGAACTGCAACTGCGCTTGCGATTGGAAGAAGGCCACCTGGATTTCATACGCACGGATACCGGCGAACGTCTGCTGACACATGACGAGCGTCTGCGGGAAGAAACCGAAGCCCGGAAACGCGACACCGAACGGGCTGCACGGGAAGCCGTTGCTCGGAAAGCAGCAGAAGCCGAAGTGGCTCGGTTAATGGCCGAGTTGGACAGGCGCCCCCCCGCGCCGGAGTAAGCATCCCTGCTGACAAACTTGTTCGTCATCGCCCATTGAAGACTTTCCGACCTTGATCGGCTCGAACGACTTGACGTCCGCTGATGAGAACCGAATTTGAATAATAAAGACATACAGGTTTCTCTCCCTTGAGACGCATGCGTGCGGATTCTATTTTTTTTCCGAAAACCGACTTCTCAAGTCCCTTGCTACTACCTACCCTTTTTCTGTGCGGTTGTGCAGTTTCTACACAGTGCAGCCCGTGATCCCATCTCTCGTCTCGGAAGAAGGGTGTTCCGAAAGGACACTTCCATGCGTCCGGTCGGTAGCCGTCCGAGATGAACTGTCGCGGCTAGTTCGATCCGCGAACATCCCTCTAGTGACCTCGCCCTGCCGAGGAGTTTTTGATGTCCAGATCTTCTTTGCGCGTTTCCCGCCAGAGGGGAAAGCGTTCGCGCGGTCGAAGGGCCCTTCCCCGCACCCGTGGTCTTCGGCGACTGCATCTCGAGTCGCTCGAGGACCGGCACCTGCTGGCCGCGGTTTTCGACTGGGAGATGGCCCCGCGATTCGGGCTGGATCGCAACAACGACGGGCGAATCGACATCCCGAACACGCGCGAGTACATCCATCCGGACGCGTTTGAGGTGCGATTCGACGCGGGCCGCTCGCAACTGGACGGCCCCGACGGCGTCATTCCGCCCGACCGGTATCGCTACGAGTTCGAAATCGACGGGCCATGCACGGACAGCCCGGTGCAAAGCGGCGAACAAGCGTCGCCGGAATTCGTGGCCCAGTTGGGCCAGGGCTTCTGCACCGTCGCGCTGACCGTCAGCGATTCGGCCGACGATAGTGTCAGCGAAACGTTCCAGGACGTGATCCGGGTCCGCGACTTGTTGATCGTCGGCATCGGCGACTCCTACGGTGCGGGCGAAGGCGCCCCGGAAGTGCATCGCCGCGGCGACGAGCCCGCGCTGTGGGCCGACGGGTTCTGGCCGGACGATCCGGCCACGGCCGAGCGGGATCGAGAGCACCGCATCTCCCACCGTTCGTCGCTGGCCGCCGCCGCCCAAATGGCCCTGCGGCTGGAACAGGCCGATCCCCACACTTCGGTCACGTTCGTCTTCGTGGCCGCCTCGGGCGCGGAGATTTTCCCCGGGGCACTGGAACCGTACGCCGGCATCGACAACGAGCCCGGACACGATAAGGACAACCCGATGAAGCCGCAGTTGGACCAGATCGCGGAGCTGGTTAGCGGCCGGACGATCGATGCCCTGGTCATGTCGCTGGGCGGCAACGACGCCGGCTTCGTCCGCGCGATCATGGCGCCCCTGATGACCGACTTTGCCGGCGGCGACCCGCAGACGGTGGCCACCCAACAGCAGCGGCTCCAGGCCGCCTTCAACTCCGGCGACTCCGCCGATTGGGAAGCCTTCGCCGACACGCTGCCGTTCCCGTTGAGCGTGGCCATCCCCACGAAGTCAATTGCCGGCCTTTCCGGACTGCGGGACGGGTACACCCAGATCAACGAACGGCTGACGAAGGACCACGACCAGCGGCCTCGGAACATCTACATCAGCGAGTATCCGGATCCCACCCGGCAGGTCCTCCGCGACGCGGACGGCAATCCGCTGCGCGACGAGACCGGCCATTTCCTGTTCGAGACCTGCCAGGAAGCGCTGGGGGAGGTCATTCCGCCGCTGAGCGAACTGGCGGAGCCGGCGTCTCGGCCGATCCGCTGGCTGCTGCAAAGGCTCAGCGACCACTTGGGCGACCCGCAATTCGTGATCGACCAGTCCGAGTTGGATTTCGTACGCGGCGCCATCATCCATCCGTTGAATGCAACGGTCCAGGCGGTGGCCGAAGACTTGGAGTGGACGTTCGTCTCCGGCATCTCCCACGCCTTCACCGCGCACGGGTTGTGCTCGCCCAGCGCCTTCGTCCAGGACCCGGACGGCACCTGGCGGCTCAGGGACGACCTGCAGGACGTTCGCGACGGCATCACCTACATCCGCACGCCGGACGAATCGGTCGCCATGCAAGGTCCGTCGTTCGCCGCGCTGACTCCTCTGCCCCGGGAATCGTTAATTCACGGACATCTCGCAAGAGGCGTTCTGAACTGGCTCCTTGGACAGATTCCCGAGGTCTACGAGCGGGTCGAAACCAAGGGGACCGCTCATCCCAACGAGTTCGGTTTCGAAGCCGTCATGCGCCAGTTGTATGCCCATGCGGCGCTCGACCTGTTCGAAGGCCGCGTGCCGGGCAGCTTCCAGCCGGACGCCTTCCCCTTCTACCATGAGTACACATTCGACGCCCAAGCCGGCGACGTGGTCAACCTTCAACTTTCCGCGGAAGGCTTCGACCCGGCGATCGCCTTGTTCGGTGGGGAGCAGGCGCCGCGGCTGGTCGACGCCGGCACGGCCGGCCCGCTGTTCTACAGCCAGGATACCCGGTCGGAGACGGGCGAGCTGATCAGTACCGATCCGGAAACGCTGGTGATGGTGGTCGAGCAGTCCGGTCGCTTTACGGTCACCGTACAGGCCAATCCGGACGCGGCCGACCCGATTCAGGCCGGCGACTACCTGCTGCGGTTGGACGTCACCAGCTACAAGGGGGCGGCCCGCGACGTCATCGAAGTGGCTCTACCGGATGCCCTCTGGCCCGGCTTCCAGTTCGAACTGCTCGACCCGGACCCGGGCGAGCAGCCCAAGGGACAAGTCTTCCCGGCCGACGATTTCGCCCAGTCGGGGCGGCTGTACTTCGCGCCTTCGCTGGATGACGACGTGCCGGGCGACGTCAACCCCGATCTGCCCGGGTTCCAGGGAACGTTTACGGGCCGCTACCAGGTCAACGGCCAGGTGAAGACATTCACGGTCGTGGTGGGCGACGACGAGCCCATGGCGGCGCTCCAGCCGCACCCGGTTTCCGGCGACGGCGCGTCCCTGCTGGACCGGCTGCGGATCCAGCAGCGGCTGAAGCATCTCGGCTATCCCGGTCCGGACGGCCAGCCGCTGGTGGTCACGGGCCAATGGAACGACGCCAGCCGCCATGCGGTGGGATTGTTCAACGCCGTCGTCGTGGATGGGCAGGGCCAGAGCCGGCAGCTTCAGGAGTCGGAGCGCCTGGCCGACGTGGACGCGGTCAACTGGCTGAACGCCCTCGACGCGCCCCGCTGGATGGAACTGGCCGACGGCGACGGCTACATCCTCCGGGACGATCTGGGCGAGTTGCCCGAGGAGCGCTGGGCCGGCAGCTGGCTGGCCGGATTGCTGCACGCGACCGGGCAGCTGTGGCTCGAGCGGCGCGGGGATGACGAGCCGCTGCTGCACGTCGTCCAGGCCAGCCCCGTCGGCGGAGGCCCGGCTTCCGATCCGCTGCTGGGCCAGGCGGGCATGGAGCTGGTGCTGGACGTTTCCACTTTGAATGCCACGACGGTCCAGCAGCAGGTTCGTTCGCTGCTGGACGTGACGCATAGCGCCGCCCTGCCGGTCCGGGTCGAGCGGATCTTTGCCAGTAACGCGCCGTTGGCTCAGGCGTTCGATCGGGTCGAGTTCCGCCCGGACCACGAGGACCGCCTGTACGTCCTGGCCAGCGTGGCCGGCATGGTGACCGTCGCCCAGCAGGAAAAGCTGGCCGAGGGGCTGGAAGCCATGGCCGCCTGGCTGGCTCGAGTCCAGTCCGGCGATTCGCCGCCGCCGGGATTCGAAACGCTGTGGGCCGATCTTCCCGTCCTGAATGCCCCGCTCGGCGAACTCATCGACCTCTCGGGGCAGTTCACCACGAGCGTCGTCGAGCCGCTGAAGGAGTTTTTCGGCGCCGAGCGTCCCATCCACGTCGAGGATCTGGCCCAGCAGCTAAGCCAGTTGAGTTTCGAGACCGTCGGGCCGACCGAGCGGCATGTGGTCGAGGTGGCCTTGCTGGGCGTTACGTCCGACGATGCTCAACTGTCGTTCGAGTTGACGGTCGACGCGGCCCACGCCCGGCGCGGCCAACTGGAGGACTGGAGAGAAACGGTCAACGGCGTGCGGTTGGATTTCCGTGGCGCAGCGGCCGAAACGGTCACGCGAACCCATCTGCACTTCGAGTTCGGACTGGATGCGGCTTCGGCAACCGTCCCCGACGAGCCGTTCTTCGTCCGCATCGCCTCGCCGCTGGACTTCGAGCTGCGGATCGACGACTCGGACCTCAATTTCCGGGTCCCGGTGAGGGGTCTCCAGGTCGAGTTGGCGGAGACCAGGTTGACTGTGGTCGACGTGCGCGGCGGCTCGCTGAAGCTCGACGTGGACGCCTTCGTCACGCCCCCGCCGGGCCGGCTGGACGTCGCGCAACTGACCGACCCGCTGCCCATCGACGTGCAAGTCAGCGTCCAACCCCCGCGCGAGGCGACGCTTGATGTCCTGCTTCCCCTGGAGTCGGCTCTGCTGAACGTCGACGGCCCGCAGCTGTCCATTGAAAGCACGAACGTCTTCGATCCCTCGCAAACGCTGACCACGGCCATAGCGGCGGAATTCCTGTTCGATTTGTCGCAACTGAGCCCGCGCAGCCTGCTGTCCGCGCTGCAAATGGGACTGCAATGGGTGGAGCAGGGATTCGCATGGTGGCACGACCAGTGCGACCCGACTGGAATCGGCGTTATTGAGACTGCAATCACCGAGGGTGTCTTGTGCGACAAACCGGTCGACGGACTAGTCGAGCTGTTCCACTCCACCCTGGAAATGCTGCACGACAGCGCGGCTCCGGGGTTCCACACGATCGAGGAATTGGCCGTGCTGCTGCCGTTTGTCGTTGACGTGCAGTACGACCTTGAAACCAAGGAACTCGAATTCTTGCTGGAGTTTAACGAAGATCACGAGGTCTTTTCGCTACCTCTGTCGCTCGCCCGGCAATTCGGCCGCCTGGCGGATTTAAACATCGAGCCGACCCAGCTCACGGGTACGGGCGCCATCTCAGCGCAAATGACGATCGGGTTCGACCTGTCGGTGACATCCAGTGAACTGACCGCCCTCGATCGAATGTACTTCCGTGATACGCGGCTGGAATCCACCCTGACGCTCAGCGCCGCCGACGTTCGCGCCGAAGCTCGTATAGGTCCGCTGGGCATCCAGATCGGCGGCGCCCCGAACACCCCCGACGCCTCGATCGAGGCCGAGGTCGGGCTGCACATCGAATTGGACGAAGGAAACCGCGTGACGTTGCACGAACTATTCGACTGGCCGTCGGGCCAGAATCTGGTTTCCGGGAAGACGTTCGGTTCGGCCACGCTCGACGTCCCCGTGCGGGTGCTGGAGGATTTCCTGGGCTCAGCGCATCCGGAGGACCCCCGCTTCGAGGTCCTGTGGCCCGACCTGAAGGACCTTGGATCACTCCAGTTCATCCCCAATGACGACATGCAGTTGCTGCTCGACTGGGAGCACATGACGTTCCAGGTGATCATCGCCCGGCTGCGCGACGTCCAGGAGTTCCTGCACGACCGCGTCGAGCGGCCGGATGAGGCCGGCTGGTTCTTGAACCACGAGCTGCCGCTGGTCGACAAGAGCGTCAACGATATCGTCTCAGTTTCCGAGGAGTTCGGCCGGCTGGTTGACCTGTTTGAGGAGAGCGGCCCTCGCACGATTCAGGAGGTGAGGACGACGATCGAGGAACTGTTTCAGGCGATGGAAGACCTGCCCCTTTAGGACTTCGGCGATCAGACGCTCGGATTGAACCTCCGGTTCGGCCCCTCCTGGCAGACCACCGTGCCGCTGGATTTCGACCTGGCGGCCCTCGTCGAGCAGCTTGGCGACAACCACCCGGCCCACGATTTTCTGGCCGACGAGGCCAGCATGGTCGACGTCGAGTCCCAAGGCTCGCTCGACCTGTCCGTCGCTCTGGACGTCCAGCTCGGCCTGGAAATCGACCTCACCCAGCCCACCTCGCCCCAACTGTACGTCAAGGACACCACGAGCATCGTCGCGGAACTGCTCGTGCGGGCCCGCGGCGTCGAGTTCAGCGTGGCCATCGACCCTTTCACGCTGTTCGTCCGACAAGAGGAAGAGCACTGCCTGGTGCTGAGTGAAGACGGCACCTGCGGCGAAGACCCACCGCCGGCCCGGTTCGGCCTGTCGCTGAAACCGCGTCCCGACGACGACAATCGTTACCCGATCCCCGGACCGTTCTCACTGGATGACCTCCAGCACGAGTTCGCCGCGGTCGCCCAGGCGCAGCTGCCGATCTACTTCCCCACCCGCAGCCAGCCCCTCGGCGACGGCACCGTCCACGATCCCACCGGCTGCGCCCCGGGCGGCGTGGAAAGCCACCACTTGTTCGCCCGCGTCGACCTGCCCGGCCTGTTCGATTCCGAAACGGCCGCCGGCGACGCCATCTGCCTGGTGACGCCCGACATCAGCGGGTCGCTGCCCAGCGCGCTCGATTTGCTCAACAACCCCCAGTTGATCCTGGGCGGAATTGACCAGTTGCTCCGCGGGCTCCAGACGCTGCTGGACGTTCAGGTCGGCGGCCGCCCGCTGCCGCTGGTCGGCCAGCACCTGAACCAGGGAGCCGAACGGATCCAACAGGTTCGCCAGCAGGTGCTCCAGCCGCTGCGCGATCGGGTGGACGAGGCCCTGGAAGGGCAGACAGCCGCCGAGTGGCTGCGTGGGGAACTATTCAAGCTGCTGGGCCCCGACGGCGCGGACCTGCTGGGACACTACATTTACGAAGAAGACTACTCGCCGGATCTGGGCAACGCCCCCACGATCGACGACGTCCGGCTCAAGCAATCGTCCGACCAGATCCTGTTCCACCTCCGGCTATTCCGGGAAGAAACGCTGGCTGTCCCGTTCGACCTGGGACTGCCCACACGGCTGGTCGAAATCGAAGGGCAGGGGGCCGTCGAACTGCGCCTGTCGTTCGAGCTGCTGGTGGGCTTCGGCTTCGACAAAGAAGATGGGCTGTTTTTCGACGTCGGCATGACCGATGCCGCCGGCCAACCGGTTCCCGAGCTCCAGGTGCACCTGGAGGCGCGGCTGGCCGACGCCAGCCTCGCTGGGCGCATTGGCCTGCTGGAAATCACGGCCGCCGACGTACCGGACGAACAGGGGCTGCCGGGCACGCGCGTCGCCGCCAGCCTGACGGCCGACCTGCACCCGGGCGGCCAACGCTTGACGCTGTCCGACCTGGCGGCCGCGGCCAGTTTCAGCGACCTGGTCCAGTTCGACTGGGGCGCCGACGCTCGCGTGCGGCTCGATTTGACGGCCGGCTTCGACGTCGGCGACGACGACGACATCGGCTCGGTCCCCGTCCTGCCGTCGCTCGACGCGCGCTTTCTGTTCGATTGGTGTCTGGGCAGCAGCATCGACGAGAACTGTCCGGGTTCGCCGCGCGTGGAGTTCAGCGACGTGCAACTGAACGCCGGCCAGTTCTTTTCCGACTTCGCCGGCCCAATCCTGGCGAACGTCCAGCAGGTGCTCCGACCGCTCCAGCCGGTCCTGGACGTGCTGACCGCGCCGCTGCCGGTGCTGTCGGACCTGGAAGGCCGCGACGTGACGCTGGCCGGACTGATCGACCAACTGACGCCGGACGCCGATCTCGAGTTCCTGACGGCCGTCGCCGAGACCGTCCAGTTGGCCGGACGCCTGGGCGAGCTGGTCGAGGGAATCGACCAACAACTCCGGATACCGCTCGGCAGCTTCCAGTTGATCGATGCCGACAGCGTCAGCGAGTGGTCCAACGATCACCTGTTCGCCTCGCCGACCGAGCCGCTGAGAGAACTCCAGCAGGCCGACGCGGAGCTGGGCAAGCTGATTGCCGATTTCGACACGGTGCCGGGCGGCGGTTTCCACTTCCCCTTGTGGCACAACCCCGGCCTGCTGTTCAACCTGCTGATCGGCCAGGACGTCACCCTGTTCACGTTCGACCTGCCCAAGCTCCAGGCGCAGTTTTCCTACCGCCAGTTGTTCGGGCCGATCCTGCCTCCGGTGCCGCTGTTCGCCGCCATCGTCGGAACCGTGGGCGTTTCGGCCGACTTCGCCTTCGGCTACGACACGCTGGGAATCCGCAACTACATAGCTCCCGAGCGGCGGGACGAGCGGAAGCTGACCGACCTGTTGGACGGACTGTTCGTGCTCGACGTCCACCCGGTCACGGGCGATCCCAAGCCGGAAGTGACGCTGCGCGCGGGGCTCGAGGCGTTTGCCGAGCTGAATGTGGCCGTGGCGTCGGCCGGGGTCGGCGGCGGGATCTTCGCCGGCGACGTGGCGCTGCCCGTGGAACTCTACGGAGGCTGCGGCAGCGACGTGCTGGTCGCGGGCAGCGGTCCGGCGATCCTCCAGGCGGAAGGCCCGCTGGTGGACCACGACGACCAGCGGTGCACGCCGCCCGCCGAGCGGACGAACGTGCTGCAAGGCGGCCCGGCCGACGACGTGCTCGTCGGCGGACCCGGCAATGACCTGCTGATCGGCGGGCTCGGCAACGACATCCTCATTGCCGGCACGGGCGGCGAGAACGTCTTGCAGGGCGGGCCGGGCGACGACATGCTAATCGGCGGGCCCGGCAACGACCTGCTCGACGGCGGACCCGGCGACGATCGCTTGCTGGGCAATCTCCGCCGCGACTTCCTGTTCGGCGGTCCGGGCGACGACCTGCTGCGCGGCGACGCGCTGGCCGGGCCCCACTACGACGAGAACCCCCAGGAGCACCTGGTCGGCGCCGCCGATTGGCTCGTCGGCGGTCCCGGTTTCAACACATTGCTGGGCGGCGGCGGCGACGACGTCCTCTACGGCGGCCCCGACTCCAACCGGCTGGACGGCCAGGGCGGCCATAACAAGATCTTCGGCGGCACCGGCGTCGATACGATCGTGCTGGGCGTCGATCCCGACTACCCGCCGGAGGCGATGAGCCTGATCGACGGGTACTTCGCCAACGCGCCCAGCGGCTGGCCGTTCTCAAACGACGTTTGGGCCACACTGTCCGACGACGATGCCACGGACATCCTGCTGATCCAAGGCACTACCCGTAACAACGAAATCCGACTGTACGAACGCGACGTGGCCCTGGTGGCCGACGACGCAGTGCCGGCCGATGGACGGCTGACCGCCGATGCGGCGCTGACGCTCAGCCTGGCCACGGGCGGCCAGCCGGCCGAGTCTGCCGAGGTGACGATCGGCGCCGGCGACTACGGCGATCCGGAAGGCCTGGTGGCGGCGATCAACGAGGCGCTCGAGCGGGACCTGGAAGGCACGCCGCTCGAGGGCCAGGTCAAGGCCCGGCGGATGGCCGACCGCGTCGTGCTGGTCACGCTCGGCGCGGGTCCGGACGCCGTGTTGACCGTCACGCAGGCCAACGACGCCGCTCGGGATCAGCTCCAGTTGCGCGCCGGCCAGCGGGGCCAGCGCCTGCTGGAAGTCGAGTACAAGGACGATGACAACGTCCGCTGGATCCCGGTGGTGTGGCGCGACGCCGAGGGCGTGCCGCGCGTCGAGCAGTTCCAGATCAACGGGCTGGCCGGCAACAACTGGATCGAGTTCGTCTCCGGGCCGCACGAGGTGGACGTATCGCAACTGTCCAGCCGAGGTCCCGACTGGGTGGCCGTCATCAACGGCGGGCCCGGCAACGACGTCCTGATCGGGACCGAGGGGCGCGACCGGATCGACGGCGGGGGCGGCAGCAACTTCCTGTACGGCCGCGGCGGCGACGACCGGCTGTGGGCCGACAGCGCCGAACAAGGCAGCCCGGGCGACGTCAACTTCCTGTTCGGCGGACAGGGCAACGACGACTTGATCGGCAGCCGGGTCGAAGACACCACCAACTTCCTGTTCGCTTGGAGCCGCGATCCGCGAGAAGGCGCCGAATTCGGCATCTTCGTCGATGACGATGGCAACTTGCATGACGATCGCACGCTGGACGTCGCCGGCACCTTCGATCTCGAAGACACCGGTCTGAACCGCATGCTGGGCGGGCCGCACATCAACCACCTATTCGGCGGCACCGGACTGGACTTCCTGTACGCCGACGGACTGGAAAACACGCTCTACAAGAGCGACGGTTCGCCGCTGGAGGACCTGGACGGCGGCCTAGGGGGCGACCAGTGGAAAGAGTACGCCCGTTCGACCGGCAAGGTGTGGTACGTCAGCGGATCGAACGCCAACGACGTCATCACGGTCGACCGCGTCACCGAGCCGGGGCCGCTCCAGGGCCGGCACCTGGTGACCCGTTTGACGGAGAACAACGGCTTCTTCACGTTCGCCGCCCAATTGCATCTGGATTTCGACGCCCGCGACGAGGCCGGCAACTTGATCTGGGCTCCCGGCGACGACGATGAAGACCTTGAACAGCGGCTGCAAAACCTGCTGCCGCCCGAAGGCGACTTCCTGGCGATCGTGATCGACGCCCTGGACGGCGACGACCGGATCATGGTCGGGCCGACCGTGACGAAAAGCGTCTGGATCGACGTCGGAACGGGCGACAATTTCGCTCTGATTCAGTCGGGTAATCCGATCCTGCCGGACCTGGCCGAGCAGCACGAGGTCGACGGCCGGCTGGTGCGCAACGACGTGCCCGAACACGCTTTCGACCTGAACGACGGTGCCAACCGGCCGTTCAACCAACCCACCCGATTCCGTGGCCTGACGATCGACCATCCCGAGGACGTCGATTACTTCCTTTTCACGCTAGACGCACAAGCCCCCGGCAACCACTGGCCGTGGACGGAACTGATCGCCCGCAGCCTCTCGCCGGGAGATGAGCTGGAACTGGAATTGTTCGAGGCCGGTGACCGGACGATGCCCCCTGACGAGTTGCGCGGCCGCGCCGACGAATGGCGGCCTGTGGCCGCTTCCAGCCAGAACGGCCACGGAACGGTCAACGTGGATCTCTTGCCACTGCGCCTCGATCGGACCTACGCACTGCGCGTCCGTTCGAATCTGATCCCCACTGTTTACAGCATCGAGTTTGCGACCGCCGATTCCACTGCGATGCATGTGATCGACTTCGCCGACCAAACCCCGATCCTGCGCCGCGACGTGCTGTTAGGTGGACCCGGAAACGATGTGCTGATCGGCGGCCCCGGCGAGGACTGGATCTTCGGCCGCGGCGGGAACAACGTGCTCAGCGGCGGACTGGACCGCCAGGCCAGCGACCTGATCTTCGGCGGCGACGGCAACGATACGTTCCTGGTCGTGGTCGACGCGCTGCCCCGGCGGCTGGACGCCGACGAACTGGACGCCGAAGACGCCACGACGCTGCTGACCCAGAGCGACCGGCTGGACGGCGGCGGCGGCCGCAATCGGGTGCTGTTTCTGGGCGGCGACCTCGACCGCCACGGCAACCCGATCCCGGACCACGTGGCGATTCGCTTCCATCCGGAACTCCAGCGCTACGAACTGACGACGCTGGTCTTCGTGGCGCTGCGCCGAGACGACCTGTGGCTGGAATACGGGCCCGCGGACCCAAACCTTGACGTACACACCGTAGGTCTGGACGATCAATCGGGTTGGGTCGTCGGAGATCGCCCGGCGACTCGGGAGGATTTCGAGTATGTCCTGGCCGACCCCCAATTCCTGATCAACCTTCAGAAGCCGTCCGATGGCTCGGCGGACCAGGATGGCCTTCGCCGCGTCCTGCTGTTTTCGGCCGTGCCTCCCGCGACGGGAACTTACACGTTGTCGCTGGTGGAGCAGCCGTTTGGGGCGACGATCCACGTGGACCCGGCACAGGCCGACCTGCGGATCGATTCGGCCCATCCGGCCGACCAGCCGGCCGTGATCCGGCTGGGCGACATCAACGGCAGCGGCTTGCCCGACATCATCGCGGCGCTGCGCGACCATCTGGGAGACAGGCGGGATGGCGTGCCGGACTCATCGTTCCCGGCCCACGATGCGGACTTTGTGCAATCCAGTTACGCGCGCATTTACTTCGGACATCCGGACCTGGCCGACCATACGCTCGCTGACGACCAGGCGACGCTTCGCCTGCCCGCCTCGGTGCGGCTGCCATCGACCGCGGGTACCGCCACGTCGCAGGCCCGGTTCGGCCTGCCCGGCGACTACGACGGCAGCGGCCTGAGCGACCTGTTGATCAGCGTGGCGGCCGATCGAGCCGACGATCCGTTCCTCAAGGGCGGCGTTTACCTGTTGTTGGGCCGGCCCGATGGCTGGGACGGCGTCATCGACGTGATCCACGACGCGGACGTGCTGATCACCGGCTTTGAAGGCCAATTCGCGGCCAACAGCGCCGGCAATTTCGACGGCAGCGGCGTGGACAGCATCGTGGTCGTCGAACACGACGTTGACGGCGCCGTGTACCTGATCGCCGGCCGTGAGGATTGGAGCGACGTGGCTCGGGCCACGCTGCTGGCCAGCGATTTTTCGGGCGGCGAACTGGGCGGGTTCACCATCGACGAGGGCGAGTCGAACCTCTGGCACGTCAGCGACCGCCGCCAGTCGGATCCGGACCGCCGCGGCGACCATAGCTTGTATTTCGGCACGCCGGCGGGAGATTACGGCACCGATTCCGTCCAGGGTACGGTCATGTCGCCGCCGATCGTGCTCAGCCCGGACCTGCGGGACGTGCGGCTCAGCTTGCGCTACTTCCTCGAGACGGCATCCAAGACAGCATCCGATCCCGATGCGGAAATCGCGCTCACGGTGAACGTGCTGGTGTCGCGCGACGGCGGCGATACATTCGAGGAACTCAGCGTTGCCGACGGACAATCCGCCGGGGCCACGAACAACTTCCAGGGCGACCCGGGGCACGGGCTGCTGTTCGACGGACGAGGCCGCTGGGAGGAGTCGACGTTCAGCCTGAACGACTACGTGGGCGAAGGCCAGGAACGGACGATTCTTCTCCGGTTCGAGTTCGTTAGCGACGGTTTGAGCAACGATGAAGACCCGCCGTTCGAGGACATCGAGGTTTTCGAGGGCTGGTATATCGACCAGGTCGTCGTGACCGGCTCGCGGATGTCGGCCACGGACGAGGAGATCGTCCGGCTGGCGAGCAGCGACGGCGCGCGGCTGGTCGGGGCTGCCGGCATCGGCGACTTCAACGGCAATGGGCTGGACGACCTGGCCGTCGCCGCCAACCTGGACGACCAGGGACGCGTGTACCTGCTGTTCGGTCGCGACGGCACACTGGTCGGCGAATCGCTGGAGGACGCGGCCGACTGGGTTCTGACCACCGCTTCGCCGGTGCTCGAAGTGGCTCCCGCCGGCTCGGTGGCCTTCAACTCGGCCGGCCAGCGGCTGGACGGCCTGCTGGTCCGCACCGCGGACGAAACATGGCTGGTACTGGGCCGTAGCGATCCGGGCAACGGATCCCAATCCGCGGTGCTCGACGAGTCGCTGGACGACGTCTGGCGGCTGGACGGACCGGCTCGAGTTCTCGCGCTGGGCGACGTCAACGGCGACGGCTTCGACGACCTGGGCGTGGTGGACCAGATGGCCACTCCGCGACTGGACGACCCGGCCCAGCCGGTCTACCGCCAGGTGGCCCAGGTCCTGTTCAGCCACGAGGGAGACCGGTGGACTGACGGCTCCGAGGTGTTCGGCCACGCCGAGCGGTGGCTGCCCGACCTGGTCCTGGAAGCCGACCGGGCTCACTACGGATCCGCGCTGCCTGGGAACGTGCCGCCCGCGGAGCGGCCCTTATTGTTCGGCTCGATCGCCGACCTGGACGGCGACGGCCGCCGCGAGCTGGTGGTGGCCGACGCGCCGCGGGGCGGCGCCCACGTCTTCCTGGGGCGGCCGCTGGATGCGGCCGAGCCGCCGGCCGACGAGCGGCTGGAGCGGGAAATCTACAGGTTCGACTTCAGTACGCGTATCCCGAGCTGGACACCGCCAGGTATCGATCCAGGACTGCACCTGGCCAACGCGGGAAACGATCCGTTGACCGCCGGTGATGCCTTTGCCCTGGAAGGCCGGCTTGCGGACCAGCGGCTGGCGCTGGCTCAGCCGATCGGCGACATCAATGGCGACGGCTACGACGATCTGCTGATCCGGGGCGACAAGCACAGCTATATCCTGTTCGGCCCGGTCGAGCTGGATGCCGTCCACGACGTCGCCGCCTTTGCCGATATCGTCATCGACCACGAACAGCTCGGCCGGCCCGCGGGGCGCATGGGATCGATCATCGGTCAGCAGACCTCGGACGGGCGAATCATCAACGACTTGGTCCTGGTCCACACGCAAGAAGTGGGGCTGCACCGGTTCGACGTGACAGTCAATGTCCTGTTCGGCAGATCCGCCGAGCAGCAGTGGCCTCGGCATCCCGGCCCGGACGAAGTCGACCGGTCGGTGGTGCTGAGCGACGTGCTGAGCGACGTGCTGAGCGACGATTTCAGCGGGGAGTTCAGGTTGGATCCGTTCGATGCCCACGTGCTGAACTGGGACGGAGACCCGCATCACGATCTGCTGGTCACGGTGCGCGGAGAAGTGGACGCCGCCCAGGCTTATCTGTTTTCCGGCGCCGCAATCGTCGACGCAACGTCGCCGCTGGGCCAACAGGAAGCAGTGCTTGCCTTCATGCCGGATGATGAGGAGCGCGAGGGAGTTCTCAAAGACCTGCTCCGCATGCCCGGCTTCCCGGATAATCGGCAACCCGACGTGCGGGCATTCGTGCTGGGCGACGTCAACGGCGACGGGCTGGACGACGTGGTGTTCGTCGACCGCGGCTTCAATGCCGAACCCGACGTGGGGCGCGCCTACCTGTTCCTTGGCCGAACGGACAACGGCGAGTCGACAGTCGAGCTGACCGACGCGGATGCCATTTTCCAGGATCTGATGCTGGCCGGCGCCGCCGCCCTGGGCGACCTGAACGGCGACGGCTACGACGACTTTGCCCTGATCCGCTCGCGGGAAGACCAGGAACTGTCCCGGGGCAGCGTCTTTATTTACCACGGTGGCCTGGATTGGCGGCAAGACGAGCAAGAAGACCAGGACGAGCCGACCACAGCGCTGAGGCTCACGGAGCGCGCCGAGCAGGTGTACAGCCGCGCTCGAGCCGGCGAACTGGCCGGCGGCCTCTACCTGGAAGGGCCGCTGTACGTCACCGCCGGAGATTTCGACGGCGACGGGAAGATGGACCTGGCCATTGGCCATCCCCATGCGATGCTCTTTCAGGGCACCCCGATCCAGGCGGTCAACGGCGTGCTGCTGGACCAGGACCAGCGGGGGCGCGTGGAGGTCTTCTGGTCGGCGGCCGAACTGGACTACGCCCTGGCGCCGACCGATGCCGACGTGCTGGTCCTCGGCCAGCGGCCGGCCGACCAACTCGGCGTCCTGCCGGCGGTCCCGCGTGTCGATATCAACTCCAGCCGGATCGACGACCTGCTGGTCGGCGCGCCGGCAGCAGGTCAGTTCACCGACAGCTTTCAGCGCGACGCGGGCGCCGTCTACGTGATCTACGGCCAGCGGGGCGTCCAGTGGCCCGAGCCGCCGGAATCGGTCCAAACGCTGGTGACCCATACGCTGACCGGAGTCGGCAGCGTGCTGGACAGACCAAACAAGTTCGACGGCGTGCTGGCGGCCGGCCAGCAGGAACAATGGTACGTGTTCCGCACGCTGGGCGACGGCGAGCCCGGGGCGGCCATCCGCCTGGAACTGGCCGACGATAATCAGCGGACATTCCCCTTGCACACCGACACCCGGCTGCTGCCTCACGACGGCCTGCTGGTGCCCAGCGGGGACGGTTTTCAACTGGACGAGGACGAGTCGCCGCCCAGGGCGCATTTGCCGCTGGAAAGCGACGCCGGACAGCGCGCGGTTCTCGAGTTCGATATCTCGCGGTTTCTCGTCCCGTTGGCTCCGGGAGAGGTGACCGGCGCCGTGCTGGCGCTCGATTATGTCGACGGCCAGTTCGGTTCCCAGGCGGTCCCTCAGGTCTCGGTATACGACGAGCATGGACAACTGCTGGCCGTAATCGACGAACCGCTGAACGCACGGCCGGGCGAGGACCTGATCGTCCTGGACCTGACCCCGTCGCTGCACGCGGCGCTCGAGAATCACGGAACGCGTCTGATCGTTCACTTGGAGCTGACGGACAGCGGCTCCGAGTCCGAGTCGGCCATGCAAATCCTCCGTGCCGGACCGGTGTCTCCGTCCCGCACGGGGCTGACCGTCACGACGTTGGACGACCAACCAGGAGTGCGGGCCGAGCTGTTCGACGCGGACGGCGGGCAGCGAATCGGTCCGTCGACGTTCCTCGATCTCCGCGGACTGCCGGGGGGCACCTATTACCTGCGAGTGGTCGATCCGCATTTCGACGACGACGGTTCGAACGCCGCCGAGGCCCAGATGCGATTCACGATCGATGTCCGCCCGCCCACGCCCGGCCACCGGCACGGCGTCGCCGCGCGCAACGAAATCCATGGCGGTCCGGGCGACGATATCCTGGTCGGCCACAACGACTTCGACCGGCTGTTCGGCGGCGGCGGCACGAACGTCTTCGTGGCCGAGGAGGTCGAAGTGCGCCAGCGGGGCGATGCGGACGTGGTCTTCCTGCCGGAGTTCACCCAGTGGGCGGCCCTCAACCAGCCCGCACCGGCCGACCCGCAGGTCCGTTTTGCCGATCCGGGGCTCGAGGCCGCCGTCGCCCGGCAGCTGGAGATCCCCGTCACCGCTGGCTGGGACGGCCGGCCCGTCGTCCGGCAGCCGATCTACGCCAGCCAGATGTTTGGCATCACACAGTTGGACGCCAGCGGCTACGGCGTCCGGCAGCTGGACGGAATCGAGTTCGCCACGAACCTGCGCAAGCTGCATTTGAACTACCACCAGCTCGATACGCTGGCGCCGCTCGAGGCCCTGCGGCAACTGGAATATCTGACGGCCGCCGCCCAGCCGCTCTGGTGGGACAGTCCGGACCTGCTGGCGGCGCTGCAGATCGTCTCGAGCGGCCTGGAAGCGTCCGCTCCCGGCGAGCGGATAGCCGACGTCAGCCCGTTGGCACTCCACAGCGGTCTGGCGTATCTCGACCTGCACGCCAACGCCGTGTCGAACGTCGACGTCCTGGCCGGCATGCAGCTTGTCAACGTGCACGACGCCGGTCACGAGGAACTGGGCGACGACTGGCTGGGCAACCTCCGCCGGTTTGACGGCGCGTTCCGCGGCGACTACCGGTTCTACGTGCCGGGCGTCAGCCAGCCGTTCGGCGAGGGCCCGGCCGGTTCCGGCGACGAAACAGTGCCGGTCGCCCGCTGGGAGTTCACGGACATCGAGTCGGGCCGCTACGAGGTGCTGGTCACTTGGCCGGAACACGACACGCGTTTTGCATCGGTTCATTACGTGGTCGACGGGCTGGGGGATCCCTCCGAGCGGAGCGAGGCGGTCGAGGTGGACCAGCGGGACGCGCCGGCAGGCGAGACAATCGGCGGCCGGCCCTGGAAGCGGCTCCACGCGCTGGACGGACAGACGACGTTCTCCACCTCGACCCGGACGCTGGTGGTCGAGCTGCACGCGCCGGCCGCGGCGGCCCTCGATCCGTCCGAGATCCGCTCGGCCGCCGCCGACGCCGTCTGGATCCGCGCCGTCGAATCGCCGCTGGACCAGCTGAACTACCTGCGCTTGACCGGCAACCCGCTCAATGAGGACACCCACGATCTGGCCTTATCCCTGATCAGCATGTGGGCGGACCACGTAATCCACGACGGCAATCCGGCGCCGGTGTTGGGGGACATCCCGCCCCAAGTCACCTGCCATCTGTGCCCGTCGATTGACATCCTGCTGAGCGCGGAAACGGCCAGCGGGATTGACCAATTCGACGTGACGACCAGCCATCCGGAAATTGTCGACGCCCGGATCGTAAACGGCAGCACGCTGCGGCTGGACATCCACCCGGGCGCCGAGCCGTTCGAGGGCACGGCGACGGTCACGGTGAGCGTCGAGGACCAGCGCGGCCGTACGGACCGGCGCAGCTTCCCGTTGCATGTGGATCTGGGGGCCATTCACGGCACCAAGCTGGAGGATGCAAACGGACAGGCCGTAGCGGGCCTGGGGGGCTGGGTGTTCTTCCTCGACCAGGACGGTTCCGGCCAACTGGCCGCCGGCAAGCGGTTTACTGTGACGGACGGCAACGGGGACTACGCGTTCGGCGGCCTGACGGAGGGTGTTTGCCAGGTGGCGGAACATTTGCCGGCCGGCTGGGCGCAGGCGGCTCCGGTGGAATGGCTCCGCGAGGACTTTGAAGACGAACAGACCGACTTCACCACGACCGGCCAGTGGCACCGGTCCGAGCGACGGGGAGACGACCCGGGCCATTCGCCGACTCACAGCATGTACTTCGGCACGACCGGCGGCGACGGGCATTACTCTCTGGGAGCAAGTGGGACACTTACGTCAGCACCGATTGATCTCACGGGAGTCAGTGGACCGGTCTTCTTGGAGTTCAATCACTTTCTTCAGGCAATCGATGAGCTCGTCGAGGTCACGAGGACGCCCCTGAGCCAAGGGTTTGGCATAGAACGAGAGACTCTTGATGGGCCATCATGCTCTCCCGCCATGGCGCAAGTAGAGAATTGGCGCCAAGTTCGGCGCGAGTTCGACAACTCCGGCATCAGTTGCCAGATGCATGCACCCCATGGCCTTAGCGGTAGCCTGAGCTTCGACGTCGACCTGCGAGAATTCGGCCAGGATGGCGACTTCTTCGACGCATCGATCATGCTCGAATTCGAGCATTGGGTGGAAGCCGGCCGCCAGTGGAGGGATGGGTTATTTGGCCCGAGTGATAATGTCCACGACACCGCTGAATTCCGCGTGTTCGACGCCTCCGGCAGCCTGGTCGAAAGTCACCGCTTCGAGCAATTCACGAACACGAGCAATTCGCTGGTCACATATCAAGTGGACCTTACGAGCCTGGCGGGACAACAAATCGAACTCGCATTCTATTACGAATGGGAATCGCGGTCGGATTGGATTCTGGTTCGCAGCCCGGGAGGCTGGTACCTCAACAGGCTCAACATAGACGTCGACGCACTTGCACATGCCAAGGACACGGCAAGTGTGAGCGTCATTGTTGACGGCAATGTCGTCGCGGTAGCCGACAACGACTCCTCGGCTGACAACGCGCTTCCGGATAACACTTCCCGCTTTGAGGCCGTCAGCTATGACCTGTCCAGTGCCATTGCGGGGCAAGATGTTTTTCAGCTTCAACTCGAGTTTCACGCGAACGAACGCGTTCGGCGCGAGGGCTGGTACGTGGACGACGTGGTCCTGCTCAACGCCGCCAGGTCCACGACCGTGTTCCTCCAGGCGAACCAGGTGGTTCTGGGCGTGGACTTCCTCAACCAGCAGCTCAACCGGCCGCCGCGGATCGAGCCGCTGGAGGACCTGGTGGCCGTGCAGGGCCAGCCGATCGAGCTGACGGTCGAGGCCAGTGACCCGGACGGCGATACGCTCCAGTTCAGCCTGCCGGCGGCTCCCGAGGGCGCCCAGATCGACGACCAGACGGGCGTCTTCTCGTGGACGCCCGGCGAAAATCAAGTGGGCCAGCACCAGGTGACGGTGCAGGTGACCGAGGTGCGCGAGGTCGGCGATCCGCTGGAGCCGCTCAGCCACACCCGCTCGTTCGTCGTCACCGTAGTTCCGTCCAACCATCCGCCGGTGCTCGACCCGGTCCCCCGCCAATCGGCCGCGCATGGGCTGGAGCTCAGCGTGCTGGTCACGGCCAGCGACCCGGACGGCGACGCGCTCACGTTCGCGATGCCCGAAGGGCCCAGCGGCGCGGCGATGGAGCCGAACGGGCTGTTCCGCTGGACGCCGGAACACGACGCCCACCCGCCGGGCGTCTACCAGGTCGAAGTCCGGGTGACCGATGACGGCTCGCCGGAAAAGTGGGACTCGCTGACGTTCGAAATCGAGGTGTTCCAGCGCAACCGTCCTCCGGTGCTCGGCTCGCTGCCGGACCGCGAGGTGAGCCAGGATGACCTATTGTCGTTCACGATCGAGGCCACCGACCCGGACGCGGACGACCTGCTGACGTTCGAACTGCTCGAAGGTCCGGTCGGAGCGGCAGTCGACGCGGACACGGGCCAGTTCCACTGGCAGCCGACGTTCGACCACCAGCCGGGGCAGTACACGGTCTTGGTCCAAGTTACCGACGACGGCTTCCCGCGGCTGAGCGACAGCGGCTCGTTTGCGATCACGCTGCACCACACGAACCGGCCGCCGGTGCTGGATCCGATCGCGGACCACGTGGTGCACCAGACGGAAGACCTGGTCGTGGCCGTGTCGGCGACCGATCCGGACGAAGACGATCTGTTGACGTTCACGCTGATCAGCGGCCCGGAGGACGCATGGATCGATCCCCAGAGCGGCCTGTTCCACTGGGCTCCGACACACGAGCACGAGCCGGGCACGTACGAGGCCACGGTGGAGGTCAGGGACGACGGCCAGCCGCCGCTAAGCGACAGCCGAACTTTCCAGATCACCTTGTTGCACACGAACAGGACGCCGGCGGTCCAGCCGATCGAGGATCAGGTGGTCGTTCGCGGCGAACGGCTCGAAGTGCAGGTGCTCGCCAGCGACCCGGACGGCGACCACCTGACGTTTTCACTCGCCCCGGGCGCTCCCGCGAACGCAACGATCGACGCCGCCACCGGGCTGTTCGGATGGACACCGGGCATGGAACATGCGGCGGGGGTCTACCAGATCACGGTCGAAGTCACGGATGACGGCCAGCCTCAACTGCTGGCCCAGACTTCGTTTGCCATTCATGTGACCGTCGCCATGATGGCTGCCAACCGGATGCCGGTCATCGACCCGATCGACGATCAGACGGTTTTCGTCGACGAGGTACTCGAGTTCGTGGTGACCGCTCGCGATCCCGACGGGGATGAGTTGACGTTCCAACTCGATCAAGAGTCGCCCGGGAACGCGGATCTGGATCCCCTCAGTGGCCAGTTCCATTGGACACCGACGGCGGATCAGGCAGGTGTACACGAGATCCGGATCGGAGTCAGCGACAACGGGACACCCAGCCTCTCGGATTGGACCACGTTTACGGTGATCGTAACGGACCCATCACTGGTGACATTGAACTTCGGATCGGCGCCGTTGCCGTATCCCACCCTGATCGAGCACGATGGGGCGCGGCATACCGTCGTTGACGGATTCATGCTCGGCAGCGAGATCGAACGCCAGTTGGATGCCGAGTTGCTGGAACGGGATGAGGGGCCGGCCCGCACGGACGAAGACGGAGTGCGCATCTTCGAGTTCGACGAGCCCACGTGGACGCTCACGCGAGCGTACTCGGCCACGTTCGAGTTCACCGTCCTAGGCGTGGCATTGGTCGGCGGCCAAGCCTTCCTGGACGGCTGGATCGACTTCAATGCAAACGGAGTCTGGGAGGATCCAGGCGAACAGGTGATCGATTCGTTCCTGGTCGATGGGGACGGGACGTATTTCGTCACCGTTCCAGTTCCCGCCGACGCTGCGCCCGGAAAAACGTACGCCCGGTTCCGGTTGAGCAGTGCTGGAGGCTTGGACCCGCAAGGACCGGCAGACGATGGCGAGGTCGAAGATTATGCAGTCGTGATCCGGCACAGCCCATGGCAGAACGCGGACTTTGCGCTGGATGTCAACGTAGACGGGCGGATCGCGACCTGAGAAGACGACGGAAGTTGCTGCTGGAGACGTTGGAATCCCGTCTGCCGTTGGACGCCAGCGTCTGGTTGGACGCGGATCCAGCTCTTTGGAGTGGCAGCAGTGAGCCCAGTATTTGGGGCGACGGTTCGGCTTGGGATGGTGCACCGTGGGAGGCTCCGCCGGCCGAGGTTCTGTTGGAGCCTCACGTAGCGGATCGGGTTCTGGTCAAGGTCCGCAGCGACGTCACGCCTCGGATGGCACCGATGGGGTTGGGTGGACCTGCGACGACCTTGCCCGCCGACGTTGGTTTCTATCCGCTGTCCCGGGTGATCACGTCGGCCGGGGCGATGTCGGCCGGGGCCGTGTTTTCGCAACTGGCCCGCGAGAATCTGGTGATGGCCAAGGCTTCTGGACCATCGGCTGGCAGCGAAGCGGAAGCGGGCGACTCTTTGGAGCAAACGCCGGAAGACAGACAAGCGGCGGCTCGCGAAGATCTGGGTCGCTGGTTCCGCTTGGAATTGCCCGCGGGTTCGGATCTGGCAGAGACGCTCGCGGTGCTGGGCGAAATGCCGGAGGTGGAACTGGCCGAACCCGTGTACGAGTGGCGCTTGGCTTATGAAATCCCGCCGGTGATCGAGGGTTTGCCGGACGCGACCACCGATCCGGCTTATGACCAGCAGTGGTTCCACAACAACGCCAAGATCTGGCAGGCTTGGAATCACCTGAATCACAACGGCGTGTATCCGGGCGGCTCGCAGGATGTTGTCGTGGCCGTGATCGATTCGGGCGTGGATTATCACCACGAGGACTTGGCGGCCAGCATGTGGGTCAATCCGGGTGAGATTCCCGGCAACGGGATCGACGACGACGGCAATGGGTTCGTCGACGACATCCATGGGGTCAGCGTGGTAGGGAATCCGAACATGCATTCGGGCGACCCGATGGACCAGCACGGGCACGGAACGCACGTGGCGGGGATCATTGCGGCGCAGGGTTTCAACGAAAAGGGTGGCGTGGGGGTGGCTTTCAACACGCGGATCATGGCCATCCGGGCGGCCCAGTACAGCGGCGTATTGACCGTGGACGACGTTGCCGAAGGCATTTTGTATGCGGTGGACAACGGCGCCGACGTGATCAATATGAGCTTTGGCGGCTATTCGCGTTCGCAGATCATCGAGAACGCTTTGGAGATGGCTTTGAATCAGGCGGTATTGGTAGCCGCGGCCGGGAATGATGGCCTGCCGCGTGCCCTGGCTCCCATGTACCCGGCTGCATTGCCGTACGTGTTGGGCGTCGAAGCGACCACGCCCAGCAACGGACGGGCCGATTTCTCCAACTCAGGGTACGAAATCGGTGCGCCCGGGGCCTCGATCTACAGCACGTTGCCGGGGGACCAGTATGCCGCCTGGAGCGGCACCTCGATGGCCACGCCCGTCGTGTCCGGCATCGCGGCCTTGATGCGCTCGTACTACTGGCAGCGGGACGTGTATTCCTCGCGTTTCATCATGGGCAGCATCGCGGCCTCGGGGAACGTTGTCGATGCCTACAAGGCGTTGACCGAGCCTCCGCAACCCGGAGTTCGATTGTATGACACCTGGCTGTTCGACGACCCGTCGATCGATCCGGCGAATGACGGCGACGGCCGGATCGACTCGGGCGAGACGGTGCATCTGGCCGTCGAGTTGATCAACCGATCAGGTATGGCCGAAAACGTCACGGCGACGCTCCGCGCCCGCGCCCCCAGTGCGGTGATGGACGATCCTTACGTCACGATTCTGACGGACACCGTTTCGTTCGGCAACATCGGGCCCTTTGCCATCGGCGACAACGGCTTGATCTGGAATCATCAAGGAGTGATCATCGGTGTCGAAGCGCCCTTTGTCGTCCACGTGGACCCCGGCACGCCGAACGACCATGTCATCTCGTTCGTCCTGACGACAACGTTCCAGGACGGTTGGCACAAGGACCGGCCGGCCATGACCCGTATCGACCGCTTTGAGTACATTGTCCAGCGTGGGCAGAACCTTCCGACAGTGATCAGCCAGGATATGACCCTGACCGCGGACAATTTTTGGATCGTAGGCGGACCTGTGCTTGTAGAACAAGGCGCTACTTTGCGGATCGAAGAGGGGACGATGGTTCAATGGGGAGCCATCAGCAGCGATCCTTACAATCCAGGGCCTCAGACAGGCAACTTGATCATCCGTGGTGCGCTTGTTGTGCAAGGAAGTGCGCAGCGACCGGTGAGTTTCTTTCCGTCGTACCTGGTATCTGGCCAAAGGACGAATATCACCGTCGAATCCGAAGGCCGGGGAACGTTAGAGTATGTCAAGATCCGCAACCCGAATCTGACGGCGATCCGAACCGCTGATCATGTGTTTTTCGATTGGGATGCCCACTCCGTGCAGATTGACGTGCGGGAAATCACCAACTCGGTTTTCCACCGATTGCGGGGTACCGGCAGCATCTCTTACTCCCGCATGGACACTTCTGTCTTTTCCGCGGGACGTCTCAATCCACCTGGGAACGCCCGGACCACGAATAGCGTGTTCTTGCAGGACAACGAAAGCAATCATCGCACCGTGCTCACGGTTCCCGTGTCCTATCATGACCGGCTAACCAACGAGCGTGGTGATTTGGGCATGTTTTACGGCGAACGGCTGATGGCCAATGGCGATACCTACGTGACATTGCCTGTCGAATACTCTTCACTCGATCTGGCCGAGACGATTGCCAACTACTATGGTGGGCATGTCGCTTCGGCCGCTACCCCCGAAGACTGGTCCATCCTTTATTCGTACCTGGAATCGGCGCCCGGCTTTAGGGGGGGCGGGTCAGCGCAAATCGACCGGTACTACATCGGCCTCAGCGACCGCGAACAGCCTAATCACTGGGAATGGCTCGACGGATCACCCACCGGATTCGCGAACTGGGCACCTGGGCAGCCTGCCGAGTTGTCCAGTTGGACAAAACACGTTGTCCAGGCGTTATACGTCACCGATAATGGGCGACATAGAGACTATCGCTGGTTCGCCGTCAACGAACGCTCTTCCTCGCGTTTCGGAAATGGGACCCGGCAACATTGGCAATCATTCATTTTGCGGTTGCCGGGAGAATGGACCGCGGAGGAACTCGCGGCACCCGTCTACGATGGCAGACTACACTCATACGTGAAGGAGAATTTTCCGGGGGATGTCCGTCACAATGCATTCTTGAGCAAGTTTTGGGACCCGAGTATTAATCGCTGGATGCAAATCCGGACGACGGGACCCGTCGATGGCCATGCAATCATGTATGACAATTACTGGGGGACCGACAACACGCAATTGATAGACTACAAGATACATGACTATTACGATACGTTCACGCTTGCACGCGTGGAGTACGGCGTTCCGCCCAGTCATGGCTATGAATCGACCTATCCCTTCGTCCAGAGCGTTTCGATCAATGGCATGCCGGCCCATGTCGTTCCCGAGATCGGCGCGGGACCGGCTACGTTCGAAGTGACTTTCAACCGGCCGATGGACCCGAATTTCCAGCCGTTCGTGACGTTCGGCCCCTCGCCGCCTCACACCGACTTTCGCGTGCATCCGCTCGGCGGCAACGACGCCGGCTATAATCGCAATACGATCGACTTCACGGTGACTCTGTCGTTGCCTGCCAGCCGGGCCGTCACGGTGGACTACGCGACCCGTGACCACACGGCGGTCGCCGGCGTCGATTACCAGGATACTCGAGGGACGCTTGTCTTCGCACCGGGGGAAATCGAAAAGACGATCTCGATTCCGCTGATTGGCAATATCTGGGAAGAGCCGGACCACACCTTCTTTGTCGACCTATCGGACCCGACTGTGGCGGTGCTGGGCGATGCCCAGGCTGTGGGAACGATCCTGGACGACGATCCGTCTCTGGCGATCGATTCCGTCGAGGTGATCGAGGGCGATTCCGGGACCACGGACGCGGTGTTCACCGTCCGTCTGTCCAAGAGCTGTGATGATCCGATCACCGTCCATTACGCCACGGTCAATGGTTCCGCGCGGGCCGGTGTCGACTATCAACCGGTGTCCGGGATGCTGACGTTCGAGCCGGGAATGCTCGAAAAGACCGTCACGGTCCCCGTATTCGGCAATACGCTGCATCAACCCGACCGCAATTTCTTCGTCGAGCTGACTCATCCTACGCGCGTAAGCATCGCCGAGAATCGCGGCGAGGGGATCATCATCGATGATGATCCGTTGATGTCCATTGATGATGTTGCCGTGGTCGAGGGCGATAGCGGGACGACCGACGCCGTGTTCACGGTTCGCCTCTCGTCGCCGCCCTTGAAAACGATCACGGTCGATTATGCGACTGCCAACCGTACCGCGATGGCCGGCGAGGATTACCTGGCGCAGAGCGGGACGTTGACGTTCCTGGCCGGCGAGTCGCAAGAGCAGACGATCGTTGTGTCCGTGTTGGGCGATACCAAAGAAGAACCGAATGAAACGTTTGTCGTCAACCTGTCCAATGTGCAAGGCGCGGTGCTGTCCAAATCCGAGGGAATCGGGACGATCATCACCGACGACGGACTGCTGGTCGCGGTGGACGATGTGACGGTGGTCGAAGGCGACGGGGGACGACTGGATTGGTCGACGTTCCTGGGCGGCAGTTCCGAGGACATGGGCTATGCCATCGCGATCGACGGCGACGGAAACGCTTGGGTCACCGGAGCGACCAGTTCCGCCGGCTGGACGTCCGGCGGCTTCGACACGACGTACAACGGCGGTCCCGACGATATGTTCTTGGCGAAGATCAGCTCGGAGGGACAACTGCTGTGGTCGACCTACCTCGGCGGTAGTGGCTCGGATCAGGGACGGGGCATCGCGATTGATGATGAGGCGAACATCTGGATCACCGGCGCGACGACCTCGCCCGGCTGGATCTCTGGAGGCTTTAACAGCACCTACAACGGCGGCGAGGATGCCTTTGTGGTCAAGCTTGATCCGCAGGGGCAGATTCTGTGGTCAACGTATCTGGGCGGCAGTGGCGACGACCGTGGCTTGGGGATCGCCGTCGATGCGGACGGCGACGCCTGGATCACTGGCCGTACGGGCTCCGATGGTTGGGTTTCCGGGGGTTTCAATACGGCTTACCAAGGCGGACACGACGGGTTCGTCGCCAAAGTCTCGGCCGATGGGCAGCACCTCTGGTCCACCTATCTGGGCGGCGCGAACGAGGATTACGGGCGAGCCATCGCAATCGACGGTAATGGAAACGGCTGGGTGGTGGGTCAGACCCATTCGTCCGGCTGGACCGCGGGCGGATTCCAGACCACTTATCGAGGAGGCTGGGATGGGTTCGTGGCCAGCATCACGCCCGAGGGCGAACTACGTTGGTCGACGTATCTGGGCGGTTCGGGACACGATTACGCGTTGGGCGTCGCCGCCGATCCGGCAGGAGGCGCCTGGATTGTCGGCCAAACGCACTCGACGAACTTCCCCCGTGAAGACTCGCTCGCCCCGGCACTGGCCGGCGGTGCGGACGGCTTCTTGACTCGTCTGGATGACGCGGGCCAAGTGCTTTGGTCCGGGTATCTGCCGGGAGGCCCGGCCGACGATGTGGCGCATGGCATTGCATTGGACGCGGCGGGCGACGCCTGGGTGGCCGGGCGGACACGCAGCAGCGGCTGGACCTCGGGGGGCTTTGATAGTGTTTACAACGGCGGCGACGATGGTTTCGTGATGCGCATCGCCGGCGACGGCAGCCGGATGCTGTGGTCCAGCTATCTGGGCGGCAGTGCCAACGAACTGGTACACGGTCTGGCTGCCGACTCGGAAGGTCGGATCTGGCTGGTCGGGGAAACCACGTCGGACCACTGGACATCCGGGGGCTTCGCCACGCGGCGGCACGGACCCCGCGACGCGTTTGTGGGCCGGGTGTACGATGACGGGATCACGATCGCCGAGTTCACGATCAGCCTTTCCGAAGCGCCCGACGACGCCGTGACCGTCCAGTATACGACCAGCGACGGCACGGCGGTTGCCGACGAGGAGTACGAAGCCACCAGCGGCGTCTTGACGTTCTTGCCCGAGGGTCCGCTGCAGCAACCGGTGTTCGTCCGCATCCTGGGTGATTTGCGGGCCGAGCAGGACGAGCAATTCTACCTGGATTTGATATCGTCTTCCGACGGGTTCATCTCGTTCCCCCGCGGCACAGGCACGATCCTGAACGACGACCCGCTGATTTCCATCGATGACGTAGCGGTGATCGAAGGCGATTCGGGGACCGTGGACGCCGTGTTCACCGTGTCGTTGTCGGTCGCTGCCGCTCGGACCATCCAGGTGGATTACGCGACGCAGGACCAGACGGCGACGGCCGGATTGGATTATCAGGCGGTCAGCGGGACGCTGGTCTTCGCCCCCGGCGAAACCGAAAAGACCATCACCGTTCCCGTCTACGGCGATCTGCTGGACGAGGACGATGAGACTTTCCTGGTCGTGCTGTCCAGCGTGGTCGATGCGGAGATTTTGAACGGCACGGGAGTGGGCACGATCCTGGACGACGACCCGACATTATCGGTGGACGACGTGACGGTTGTGGAAGGCGACGATGGGACCACCGACGCGGTGTTCACCGTCAGCCTCTCGTCGCAGCCGCGTCAGACGGTGACGGTCCGTTATCGAACCGTCGATGATACGGCCACCGCCGGTGAAGACTACTTGCCGGTTACCGGGCGTCTGGTGTTTGAGCCCGGTCATCCGCTGGAACAAACGGTTCACGTGCCCGTCGTGGGCGACACCCTCGATGAACTGGATGAAACGTTCCTCCTGGAACTGTTCGATCCGACCTACGCAACGCTCCAGCGGGCCATCGGCGTGGGCACGATCCTGGACGACGATCCGAAGATCCGGATCGATGACGTGGCCGTGCTGGAAGGCGACAGCGGGACGACGCCGGCGGTGTTCACCGTCAGTTTGTCCGCAGCGCCGGCTCGCCCCCTGGTCATCGACTACCATACGACTGACGGGACCGCGACGGCAAGTGAAGACTACCAGGCCCAGTCGGGAACCTTGACGTTCGAGCCCGGTGGACCGACCGAACAGACGATCTCGATCACGGTGTACGGAGATACGGATTGGGAGCCGAACGAAACGTTCTTCGTCCATCTGACCGGTGCGTCCCATGCCGAGTTCATCAAAGCCGTAGGCCAAGGCACGATCATCGGCGATGACGGTCCGTTCCTTGCCATCAACGACGTGGAAGTAGTCGAGGGCGACCAAGGGATCACCTACGCCGAATTCCTGGTTACGTTGTCGGATCCCATCGACCAGGAAGTCCGCGTTGACTATGCCACGGCCTACGGGACAGCAACGGCGGGCGAGGATTACTATCCGGTCAGCGGTACCTTGGTCTTTCCCGTCGGCGGAGACTTGCAGCAAACTATTCTGGTACCCATTATCGGCGATTTGATCTCAGAGGGAGATGAGACCTTCTATGTCGATCTATTCGACGCCACGGTGGTCCCGGTCATGAAGATGCGAGGCGTGGGTACGATCCTGGACGACGATCCGATGTTGTCGATCGACGACGTGGCCATCGAAGAAGGCGACAGCGGAACACGAGAGATGGTCTTTACGGTATCCGTCTCCCAACCGCTGTATGCGCCGGTCACGGTGGACTACGCCACTCAGGACAGTACAGCCATTGCGGGCGTGGATTACTTGCAGGCCGGCGGCACCTTGACATTCGAGCCCAACGGGCCGACGGAGCAACCGATCTCCGTCTACGTGATTGGCAATACGTTGAACGAACCCGACCGGAGTTTTACGGTCCAATTGAGCAACGCGACCGGAACGGCAGCCGATCCGTTCGTGAAATCGCAAGGCGTAGGTACCATCTTGGACGACGACGGGCCGAAGCTGGTAATCGAAGATGCCTCGTTGGTCGAGGGCGACTCGGGGCAATCCGACATGCTGTTCACCGTCCGATTGACCGAACCGGCCAGCCAAGTCATCTCGATCAACTTTGCGACTGAGGACATCACGGCCCGGGCTGGCCTGGATTACCTGGCGACCAGCGGTACGATGCAATTCGAAGTGGGCGAAACGGAGAAGGTTATCGCGGTCCCGGTCCTGGGCGATCTGATCGACGAGCCGGACGAGCAATTCCGGGTGATGTTGTCGGGCGATCCTGGAGTTCCCTTGCTTCGTCCGGAAGCCATCGGGACGATCATCGATGACGATACGGCGTTGATCTCGATCGCCGACTCGACAGCCGTCGAGGGCTCTTATGGCTGGATCAACGACCGCACGTGGCGCGGCGCCTATTGGGTCACGCCGATGACGGGCGAGAGCTATCACCTGATGCGGATCAGCGGCGCGGTGGCGGCGGACGATCCGTGGCTGGTCTCGGGCCATGACGTGGGCCGGTTCCGGTTCCAAGTCAAGACGATGGGCGTCGCCGCGATGACGCTGCAAGCGACCGGCCAGGAAGGTTCGATCCGGCTCACTTGGGCTCAGGACGATTTCGATCTATTGGCGGGCTACCACCTGTACCGGGCCACCAGCGCTGGCGGAACCTACACGCGGCTGAACAATACGATCATCCCCGTCGGTCAGGAATGGTTCGTCGATACGGATGTGCAGCCGGCTGTGACGATGTACTACAAGTTCACCGTGGTGCAGACGGACATGAGCGAATCGGACGCGTCGAATGTGGCTTCGGCTGCCGCCTTGGACACGATCCCACCCACCATCACGCACACGCCCAAGCCCACTGCACCACCCGGCGCGGGACTGCGGCTGACCGCCACGATCACCGATAACGTGGCGGTCCTGGGCGCAAACGTGCATTACCGGCCGCTGGGCAGTACGCAGGCTTACGTCGGGTTGCCGATGACCAACACCACGGGCGACAGTTGGTCGGTGACCATTCCCGGTTTGGCGGTTCAGCCGCCGGGGGTCGAGTACTATCTGACAGCCACCGATGGGCTGAACACGGTGTATCATGGGACTCCGGCCGTACCGCACAGCGTGATCGTCACCGCAACGCCTAACATCACGTCGGTCTCGCCGAACCAGGGCAGTTTCGCCGGTGGCACTCGGGTCACCGTCTCCGGAGCGATGTTCCAAACCGGAGCGACAGTCAAGTTTGGTAGCGAATGGGGGACGGACGTCGTGGTCCAGACCGGCGGCCAGATCCTGGTCACCACGCCGCCGCATTTCCCGGCGTTGGTCGATGTCCGAGTGATCAACCCGGATGACACTCAAGCGGTGTTGCTGAACGGGTATCAGTATGTCGATGATCAGGCGGTCCTTTCGTTGCCGACGATGACGGCGGATCATGGAGCGATCATCGAGATTCCGATCTCGCTGGCTCAGGTCGAAGGTCTTCGAGGGGCTCAGTTCACCGTCACTTTCGACTCGCAGGTCATCCGCGTCCTGACGGTCGGCACCGGAACGTTGACCAGCGGTTGGTTCCTGGAAGCCAACACCGCCACACCGGGGCGCGTCACGCTGTCGATGGCCGGTTTTCCGGAGGTCAGCGGTAGCGGGACCATCGCTAGGTTGAATGTCGAGGTGATCGGCGCCATCGCATCGCAGACGGCCCTGAATCTGAGCGACGTCCTGATGAATGACGGCGCGATCCAGGCCAACTTGAGCCACGGATCGCTGGCCGTGCATGGCTTCTTCACACTTGGCGGGAACGTCAGGTACTATCAAGGAAATCGTCCCGTGCCAGACGCATCGCTCGATCTGGTTGGGGTCGGGTTCCAGACGGCGTCTAGCGATGCACTCGGAGCGTTCTCGTTCCCGGAAGTACAGACGGGCACCTATACGCTGACTCCCGGCAAGGAGGATCAGGTGACCCATATCACGGCCTACGACGCCTCGTTGATCCTTCGCGCTTCGGCCGGCCTGCTGAACCTGTCTGCCAACCAGCGGCTGGCGGCCGACGTGAACAACAGCGGCACGGTTACCGCCCTGGATGCGTCCTACGTGCTGCAGAAATCGGTCGGTCTGCTGCCCGGGCATTTCCCCGGTGCGGGCCGCAGTTGGCTGTTCCTGCCCGACGAACGCTCGTATCCTCTGTTGAACGGCGATCTGTCCAACCAGGACTTCACGGCGATCCTGATCGGCGACGTGTCCGGCAACTGGGAAGCCCCGGCCGGTGGCGGCGGAGCGTCGCTGCAAGGTGGGTCGCTTATGGGCGGAGCGGAGAGTTCACCGGTCGAGTTGACGGTGCCCAACGTGATCACGGAAGTCGGCCAGTCGGTCACCGTACCTCTGCAATTGACTCGTAATGACGCCCAAGTGCATGCCTTGGACCTGAAGCTGAGTTACGATGCCAGCCAATTGACGCTGGAAAGCATCGAAGTCGGAAGCGTGGCCAACGGGATGATGTTCGTCGCCAATACGGACGAACTGGGCATGATCCGGGTCGGGATGGCCGGCTCGAATCCGTTGCCTGACGACGGTGATCTGCTGGTGTTTTCGTTCCAAACCACGGGCAGCTTGACAACGCCCGCGCCGGTTCTCCTGGACAGTGCCGCTGTGGACGAGGGAGCTATCGCTGCCACAGTCCAATCAGGATACGTGGCCGGCCCCAACGCACCAGGAGTCACAGTCTGGCCGGCGTGGACCGGCGAGCGCTCGCCCGCGCTGACCGGCAAGGTCGGTGATGCGTCGGCCACGGTGACCGTCACGGTAGATGGGAATACCTACATGGCACAGAACCTGGGAGACGGCACATGGTCGCTGCCGGCGGATATGATCGATCCGCCGCTGGACGAAGGAACGTATGATGTCCACGTCCACGCAACCGACGTCCTGATGCGAGTCGGGGAAGAGCAGGCCGCTGGCGTATTGACGATCAGCGACCAACCCGGATCCCAGATCGAAATGAGGATCGTGAAGCAGCGCACGGCGACGGACGACAACGGCGGCGTGACAGAGTTGCCAACCAATGCCGCTTGGGTCCACGAGTGGCAATCGTTTTGGGCTGAGATCTTTGTCAGCACCGCCAGCCCGGTGCTGTCGATCAGCGAAGCGGTAGTGGATCTGCAGTATTCCAGCGAGTACCTGACGGTTGGGGAGATCGAACATGGCCCGGCCTTTACAGAACAGCCCGGTGCGGTGATCGACCCGAACTCGGATTTGATCCGCTCGATCGGCGGCGCGACCCTTGCGACCGATTTGGCCCAGGAAGGGCACGTGTTATTGGCCCGAGTCCGATTCACCGCGAACGACGCGGGAGTTCCCGTGGACGCAATGAAACGTGGCATCGGCCCGTACGGTGTACAAATGGCATTGGCCGATGGCCAGAGCCACTTGGCGGGTGGTCTTGGTGTCTTGACCGCGCTGGACGAACCGGCGGGCACCGAGTTATGGGCGGTGATGTACGACATCGACGACAATAACCAGATCGACTTCGGCGACTTCTCCTTCTTCGCCGCCGCGTTCGGCAAGACGGTAGCAGCCTTTACCGGCGAACCGCCATACGTCTGGTGGGCGGACTTCGACAAATCAGGCCGGGTCGATTTCGGCGATCTGGCGTTCTTTGCACCGAATTTCGGCAAGACGCGGGAAGCAGTGCAATCCGGCGAGCAGACGCTGGTCTTTCCGTCCAACTTCCCGGAAGCCTGGCGTGCCCCAGCGAACGGTGACGGCGAGGGAGAAGCGGTTGACGGTGCTTGGATGCTGGCAGGGTTCGAAGAACAGAATCGCTTGTCGTCAGCGACGGCGGATGTGACCTTCGGACTGCAGACCACTTCCGGAGCGCTATGGCAGCGGCAAGAACGGGGCATGTTCGACACGCCGTTGTGGCTCGCGGACGCTGGACGCGAGTCGTTGGCCGACGGAACCACGGCTGAGTACCCTCGCCATCGCCTTGCCGACAACCGCCGCGACCGTTCTGAACTGGAACGCGGCGATCCACTGGAAGACATCCTGTCGCTATTGGCCGAATCAGCGTCCGTAAAGTCGCCGCTCAATACACTTGCCCCACGCGATCTGTTATTTGCGGATTTGGGTCGATAAAAAGGGCCGTGATGGTGACCGTCTGGCTTCCGTTTTCCGGCTGGCTCGGTTAGAACTGAAACTTGGGCATCGGGCGGTTCGTGGCTTGATGCCCTGGCAATACGAAGCATCGTTCGGGAAATGAATCAGCGGAATGGCGCTAGCCACCGGCGGCCAAGCTGCCAGAGAGATGACTGAGCGGAATGGCGCTAGCCACCGGTAGCCAAGCTGCCGAAGAGATGACTGAGCGGAATGGCGCTAGCCACCGGCGACCAAGCTGCCAGAGAGATGACTGAGCGGAATGGCGCTAGCCACCGGTAGCCAAGCTGCCAGAGAGATGACTGAGCGGAATGGCGCTAGCCACCGGTAGCCAAGCTGTCAAAGCCACCGGTAGCCTTAGAACCGGCGGCTAGCGCCGTACCGCTCAGGAACGTATTGTTGAGCAAGCCATAAATCTTGAGATAGCC
>SKKK01000689.1 GCA_007121535.1 Planctomycetaceae bacterium
GGTACGAATTCGGTCGTCGCTACGCGACTTGTGTTGCTACGCAACTACCAACCGTGGGTTGAAACCCACGGCTATAGTCACATCGTCGCGACGCGACGTGCGCCGATCGAATCCATTGCTATGCCACGCGTGTCGATCGAATTGAACGCTTTGAGCGTTGTCCAGGTCAATAATGCGGATTGTGAGCGACCCCAAGATTTCGCATGGACAACGCACTAGAGGAGGTAACAAAACGGTTCGGCGCGGGTCTCGGACCCCGCCGAAACCGCCGACCGTAGGTCTCCCAAACCGGTTTTCTTGGGGACTCTTATCCAGCCGAAACGGTTTCTCGCGAAACCGTCATAAGCAGTTCAAGTCTTACATTTGTTACAACCGATACCTGAGATGATGACCAACTGCGGGTGGAGCGCGCAGATCCTGCTAGCATCTTTTGGATTCTAAGGGTAACTCCAATGCGGAAAGTCCGACAACCAGGCCTCCACCCCGGACGGCAACGGAAGGTTGTCGGCTTGCACGCCCTGCTGCTGGCATGTTTCGGGCTCTGTGGCAGCATCCAGGCTGTCGAACGGGACATCGTCGGCGGGACGATCATCGTGTATCACGGCAGCCAAACCCAGAAAGTCGACTTCGCCCCGAAAACCGCCCCGGCCCCCTTGCCATTGCCACTGGTCGTGCAACAGCGACCGAGTAGCATTCCACCCGTTTTGGCTCCTGTTTTTGATGATCTGCCCCAGCGCCAGCTACTGACCCACGGCAAGCGAACGTCGGACCAAAGCTGGATCGGCCCGAATGTGCTTCGAGTCAGCGAACAGGCTGCCGATATCGGTTTGACCACCGGCGCCACCGTGCACCGCACCGATCCAGTTCCTGAGCTCAAATCGAAAGCGACCGCCGAGGAACCTGTGGCGGAACCGGCAGAATGCGAACCGGTGAAAGCTGACAACAGGCCATGCGAACCGGCGAAAACTGACAACAGGCCATGCGAACCGGTGAAAACTGACAACAGGCCGTCCGACCCGGCAGTTCAGCCTCCTCTGCACCTCCAACACCCCCAGACTCACCAGCCTCACCAGACAGTATCGCCCGCCACGTTCATTGTCTGGCCGCCCGCCGTCCAACAGGCTTTCGAGGATCACCATCGTCCTGACCGCCCGACCGCCCTGGCTCCGCACCCCGCAGTGCCGGGCAACGGTTTCTCGACCTTGGAAATCGTGGCCCTGTCCGTCGGCATCTCGTTTGTCCTGAGTTTCGCAACGATTTGGCTGGTCGTTATTACCGTCCAGCGGTCTCTGCCGCAACAGGTCAGCACAGCATCGCAGAACGAACCGCTAGGAAATCATGACCCGCCGCGGGCGGTGTCCGCCACGGCCTTTCAGAACACCGCGCCCGCACCGTCGCCGGACCGTCACCGTGCCGCTGCGCAGCGCGAGACGCACGTCGTCGATCTGGCAGATGACGTTTTGGCGATGGCACCGGTCGCCGCCGAGTATCAACAGCGGCGGCAGGAGGAACAGCAACGCAGCAAGACGTGATCAGCGCGTTGACGGCCGAAGGACGAGCGCAAGCGTACGTGCTGCTGGCGTTGCCGGTCCTTCTGTTCATGGTGATGTACGTGCTGAATCGCGAGTATGCCCAACTGCTGCTGGAGGTTCCGGCACTGCTGATCACCACGGCCGGGTTCATGTTGTTCGGCGCCTTGTGGATGAGGAAGATCATCAATTTCGGATATTGAGGATCTGGATCGAAGGGGGGATCTCGAAATGGAACTGCTACCCTGGGTACTTGCCGGTTCGAGTCTGGTGTTGGTGCTGGCCTTGATGTTCACCAAGCCGCAGAACAAAATGGAGGACCGCTTGGACGATCTGGGCGAGGACGCACATCACCACAGAACGCGGCCCGCGCATCGCCGGGGCCCGCACGTGGTGCTGCCGTCGGTGCGCGAAGGGGGGCGACGAATTGCGCCCGCTGCGCGGCAACGACGCAGGCGCCAAACCCACGCTGCAGGAACGGTTGCTCCAGGCGGGCATCTACCGAGCGTTGGGCAAGCACACCTTCCTGATCCTGCGCGTGATCGGGTTCCTGGCCCCGATCGGGATCGGGATCACCGCCGCCCGTCTGGAACTGGCCCCGGCCATGCACGCCATCGGGTTGGGCGTGGTGTTCTCGTTGATCGGCACGATCACCCCCAGCTTGCTGCTGGATTATCTGAAGACACAGCGGCAGATGAAGCTGCGCCGCGCGCTGCCCGACGCGCTGGACACGATCGTGGTGTGCTTGGACGGCGGGCTGGGCCTGGCCGCCTCGCTGGCGCGCGTGTCGGCCGAACTGGCCAGCGTGCATCCGTTGTTGGCACTGGAGATGAAGATCGTCGACCGCGAGATCCAGATGGGCCGCCCGACGGGCGAAGCCATGCGCAACTTTGCCAAGCGATTCGATCTGGAGGAATTGCGCAGCATGGCGATGGTGATCACCCAGGCCGAGCGCTTCGGCTCGAGCGTCAGCACCGCGCTATCCGTCTATGCCGACTCGATGCGGTTGAAGCGCGCCCAGCAGGCCGAGGAGCGGGGGCACAAGGCGGTGGTCAAGATGATCTTCCCGACGCTGCTGTGCATCTTTCCCGCCATCTTCGTCGTCGTCCTGGGCCCCGCCGCGATCCAGATCACGAGAAACCTCTTCCCCATACTGCAATCCTTCGGCCAATAAGCCAGGAAAGTTTCTCCGCGGTTGCCAGGGAGGTCGGTGGGTCGGTGGGTCGGTGAGGCGGTGGGACGGTGCGTCGGTGTGTCGGTGTGTCGGTGGGTCGGTGCGTCGAGAATCGGGAATCACTTTGCACTTTGCACTTTTCCCTGATCCTCCCAGCTTGTCGTGTGAGAGTTCGTAGGCTTCCAGGCCAAGCGGCGAGGATTTCCGAGGGGGGCGGAGCGGTTATCGGGGTTCGTGGGTGGTGAAAAAGGATAATATCAGGGCCAGCGTTCCGGCGACCAGAAATCCGGCTCCCCAACCGATCGCTTCGCTGGGCGTGCTGATGTTCAGACGCTCCCAGCCCATAGGCCGCAATTCGCCGACGCGAAGCAAGGCGTCCAGCGACCAGCTCAACAACCCCACACCACTGCCCAGCAATACAACGGCGGCGATTCGCGTCAGGATGCGGAGCACGCGAGGGAAAATAAGCATCGCTAAAGCTAGTCCGCCCAGAAGGACGCCAAGGACAAAGCTGGTAACGTCAAATTGCATCAAAGGAACCTCCGCGATGATTGCTTGGCACGTTCTTTCCATGTTGCTTGCAAACCAACCGACTTGCAATCAAAAAATGGACAATCTTGGCGGTCATTTCGAAATTAGGGACGGGCGTCCATCGCTAGACGTTCAAACGACGGAACCGGCGGGCGGCCAGGTTGACCAGCAGCAGCGAACGGCGGCTGAACGGGCCCGCGAACAGAAAGTCCACTTCGGCCCGGTTGAAATAGATCGCCGGACCCGAGGTCGTGGCCGCCGTGACGGCACAGGCGAACAGCAACACCAATGGCAGCGTCTCGTGGGCTGTGGCGGTCGGCACCGGCCCGCCCCAGCCCGACGTCCGATCGATCGGCGACGAAACCAGCAACCAGACCCAACC
>SKKK01000578.1 GCA_007121535.1 Planctomycetaceae bacterium
AGAGCAGCACGATTCGCGCCGGGAGGGATGATCTTCCACGTTTTGAACCGTGGGAACGACCAGCGCACCATTTTCGGGAACGAACACGATTACGCCGCCTTCCTTCGGTTGTTCGGCCAAACCCAGGAGTCCGCGCCGATGCGGGTGTTGGCCTATTGTCTGATGCCCAACCATTGGCACCTCGTACTATGGCCCGAGAAGGATGGGCAACTGGCGGCCTTCATGCAGCGGCTGACGACGACTCACGTTCGCCGCTGGCATCTGCACCGGCAGAGCGTGGGCCGCGGCCACCTGTATCAGGGAACGTACAAGTCGTTCCCGGTTCAGGACGACCTGCATCTTTACGTCGTCTGCCGCTATGCAGAGCGGAATGCGCTGCGTGCAAACCTGGTTGAGCGAGCCGAAGAGTGGCGGTGGTGCAGCCTGGCGCAGCGGTTAGGGCGGCAGCGTCTGGACCAGACCGTGCGCTTGTGCGAATGGCCGATACCGCGTCCCAGGGATTGGGTTCGTCTGGTGAATGCAGTGCAGACGGAAGGCGAGTTGGACGCCTTGCGCAGGTCTGTTCGACGCGGTTGTCCGTTTGGAGACGAGGTCTGGCAACAGAGCACCGCCAAGCAAATCGGCTTGGAGTTCACGCTGCGCCCCCGAGGGCGACCGCGAAAGAAACAATGAGCATCCCAGGGAACCAAAAATGGGACTTATCCCCTTTTCTCGTCTGTATGTCATCGGCATGGTGGCACTGTTCCTTACCCTCATCAGCCGCGTCTCAGCGGGGGCGGAAACGCTACGGGTGCTGGAAGGGGATGGCTACGCCAAGTGGCTGGAAGCCGAGCCTTCGCAGATGCTGAACGTTTGGCTGGGCGAACGGGTGGACGAGGCACTGGACCGCCGTCTCGCGCGGTTGGAACCGCTTTTTCGGAAGGCGGACGTGGTGAGCTACCAACGCGAGATGCAGGAGGTCTTTCTCGAGGCGTTGGGTGGCTTTCCCGAACGCACGCCTCTCGATGCCCGGGTCACCGGAGTGTTGCAGCGCGACGGGTATCGCATCGAGAAGATCCTTTACTACAGCCAGCCGGGCTTCCCCGTGACCGCGACGCTCTACCTGCCCGAGGGACCCGGCCCGCACCCCGGCGTCCTTCACAGTTGCGGCCACAGCAACGAGGGGAAGGCAGCCGAACTCTATCAACGGGCCAGCGCGCTGATGGCCATGCATGGATTAGCGGTGCTGTGCGTCGATCCGCTCGGGCAGGGCGAGCGCAAACAGCTTGAATCCCACGGAGTTACCAGGCCTACCAGCGAACACATGCTGATGGGCATCGCCCCGATTCTGCTGGGAGAAAACCTGGCTACCTATATGATTTGGGACGGTATCCGCGGCCTGGATTACTTGGCCCAACGACCGGAGATCGATGCCGGGCGGTTGGGCTGTGTGGGCAATTCGGGTGGTGGTATGATGACCAGCTACCTGATGGCGCTGGACGACCGCGTCCGAGCGGCCGCGCCGGCCTGTTTCATCACTGACACCCGGCGGAAGAATGTCCATCCCGGTCCGGGCGACGCCGAGCAGAACCTTCACGCGCAGACCGCCCGCGGCCTGGACCACGCCGACTTCCTCCTCATGCGCGCGCCCCGACCGACGCTGATTCTCGCGGCGACGCGAGACTATGTGCCCATCGACGGTGCCTGGGAAGCGTTTCGACAGGCCAAACGACTGTATACTCGGCTCGGATTGCCTGAGGGCGTCGATTTGGTCGAAGTGAACGAACCGCACGGTTTTTCGCACGGGCTGCGGGTGGCCGCCGTCCGTTGGATGGCACGCTGGCTGCTGGAACGCGACGAACCTTTGGACGAGCCGGCACTGGAACTTTTGCCCAGCGAAGCCCTGCACGCCGCGCCGGGCGGGAGCGTGCTGAATCTCGAAGGCGCCCGCTCGTTCTTTGATCTGACAGCGGCCAAAGAAGCCGCCTTGGCCGCAGAACGTCAGCGTCGGTGGAGCGACCCGGGCGAGCAGGAGAAATTGCTGGTTGAGGTTCGCGAGTTGGCCGGTATTCCCGGACTCTCTCGCTTGGCTGCGGCCGAGTCGATCCGCCTGGGTGAATCAACCGTCGGCGGCGTACTCTGGGAGAAATGGGTATTTCGTCCCGAACCTGGGATCGTGTTGCCCGCCCTCGTGGCTCAGCCGCCCGACGACGTGCGCGGCGTGGTGCTGTGGGTCGATGGCCGGGGCAAAGACACGGTCCTCGGTGCCACCGGGCAGATGGACGGCTGGCTGCGTGAAGGGCTGGCGGTCTGCGCCGTCGATTTGCGAGGATACGGCGAGACCGCCACGAAGCCCTGGCGCTACCGCGACGTGACCGAAGCGATGGGCCCCAACAGTGCCGAGACGTTCATCGCCTACATGCTGGGCCGATCTCTCGTGGGACTTCGCGCCACCGACCTGCTGCAGACGGCCTTGGCCTGGCGAGCCCGATTGCCCGACCAAGCTCCCATTCGTCTGGTCGGACGCGGACATGCCACCGTCCCGGCGCTGCACGCGGCCGCGGTCGAGCGAGATCTTTTCGACCGAGTCGATTTCTCCGGCGGACCGGAGAGTTGGAGCGAACTTTGCCGAGGCCCTGCCTTCGATGGGTGGAACCTGGAGAACGCTGTCCACGGTGCTCTGCGGCGGTACGACCTGCCCGACCTCCGCCGTACTCTGCGTCCGTGACAGCTACAGAAATCCCTTGCGATATCATGCGAAATGCTGGACGAAAGACGACCTCCGGCTTCCCAGCACGGTAAACCTTCACTCGTGTGCATCGCCGGGGATGAAGCCCCGCAGGTCGATGCTTCCTGGCCCGACGGTGGCGCCGAAATCGGATCGACCCGGCAACTGATCTTCTGGTTCGACAGCCAGCTCGATCCAGCCGCGCTCACCGCAACAAATATCCAGATCCGCGGCGCCAGTTCGGGACCGCTCGCAGGCACCGCGTCCTTCGATCCGTTGTACAGCACGCTGGTCCGGCAGGCCGATGCCCCGTTGCCGATCGACGATTACACCGTGACGTTCCGCAGCGGTCCTGACGGCATCCGAAACCCGCTCGGCACGCCGCTGGACGGCCAGACGCAGGGGATGCTGCTCTGGCCCGCGGTCTCCGGAAACGGAGTACCGGGCGGCGAATACCGGGCCTTCTTCCAGGTCTTGGCCGTGCACCGCCCCTGGCACAACCCCGAGCTGCCGGGCGACGTTGATGGCAGCGGCACCGTCACCCCGCAAGACGTCTTGTGGGTGATCAACCACATCAACGCCCGCAACTCGGGCACCGTCATCGCGGCCGAAAGCGAAGCGGCGGTCGCCGCGGGGCTGGGACATGACGTTTGGACCTCGGACACCCCATGGCCAAGCCCCAGGCCACCGATCGACTGTTCGCGGACGTAGCAGACGAAGCCCCCTTCACAGATCTATGGGACGATATCGGTCGGATCGTCGCCAATCTGCTGAGCTAGATGCTCGTAGCGCGGCTCGTCGTAGGCAATGGCGGCGCGGCGCAGCAAGGGGACAAGATTCGTCGGATCGAACGTGCGGATTTGACGGTGCGTCCATTCCTTTTCGCCCAAGGCGTAGGGAATCAGCCACTCGAGAGCCTGGCGGATGCTGCGGCCATCGTCTGTCCGGAAGTTCCACAGATCCACTCCCACGTGTTCGCCCAGGGTCGCCAACGCGAACATGCCGCGAAGATTCATCGTGCTGTAGTCCCAAGATCGGGTGCGCGCCAACTCCAACGGTTGACGACCGTCGGCTTCGATTTGCGTCGCGATCCGCCGAACGGGTACGTTCCGGAGAACTTCACCAGCGGTCTTGTCGTCGCCGCAGAACAGGGCGAAGCTCGCGACTTGCACGTCGTACCACGTGGCGTGGTTGTTCCTGGTGCGGTCTTCGTCGCGGCCGTGGCTGCTTTCTCGCAGCCACGCACGGTATTGCTGAAACCACGCTTCCAGACCCTTCTGATCCGCTCGGCGCCAGGCCGGTGACGCGCCGAGCATACCCACGGCATCGACCAGTCGCGACAGTTGCGCCGTGTCGATGATTCCAATGCCCCTTCCTTCCGTCCGACCTGGGATCGCTTGCCCATACTCCAGATGCGGGTTCATCCGCGTCTGCTCGTCCAGAAACCAGACTCGCAGCAGTCGGGCCGCGTGCCGGGCGTACGGCTCATGCCCGGTCAAGAAGTAGGCCAGCGAAAGGGTTTCGACCGCCGAGGTCATCTGGCTGAGCGGCCTGCGATCGTAGGCATGCGTTTCCGGATTGACCTCGCCGTCGCGGCGGATGTACGGCAGACCGTCCGGTTTGCTCGGATCGGGCCACCAGAAGGGACCCAGGCTCATGTAATCGTGCTTGTCGCCGCTGGGTGGTACAAACTCCTTGTCCGTCACCGAGAACGGCCCGGCTTCCAGGGCTTCGTCCGCTTCTTGGCGGAGCTTCGTCATGGCGGCGGCCAAACGTTCATCGCCCTCGGCGACTCGATCCCTCGTTCGTACAAGCGAATCGGCGTTCAGCAGAAAGACTCGCGGCCGTTCACCCGGCTGTTTCCCGGTTTGGCCGGGTGCCGGGACGGTCGCCCCGACCAGCACGGCGATCCAGGCCAGCAATGGCAGCGTGCGCCGCCATGGGGTCTCCAGCCATCCGCTTTGCTCTTGAATGGTTCCTCGTTCTTGATTCATTGTGAAAGCTCCTCCACGTGTTATCAATGGAAAAAAGTTGGGACCGATCGTGAGGTCCAAGTCGAAATACCAGCCTGCGACCGTCATGGCGAGGCCAGGAACATCCATGTCTCGTTTTCGGCCAGATCGTCCAGCGTCAACGACTTCTGCCCCGCCAAGTCGATCGATCGGCGGAGCCCGTCCCAACCGTAGATCTCCAGCCGCCGCGCATCGGCAGGCAGGTCGGTGATGGTGTAGCTGCTTCCCGGACGGTCGGTCCAGTACGGGCGATTCTGCCAGACCCAAAGTTTACGCCCGTCGCCCTCCAGAATGAACTCGCCCCGATCGCGCGGGGCCAATGCGACGAACTCCATTCCTTGGGTCAGCCGGGTTACCAATTGCAGGACTTCGCCCCGCGCGGTCGGCGTCCAGGGATCGAGCTGCGTGCAAAGCCCGTAATACTCGTCCCGCTCGGTCGTATGGAAAATGTTCCAAGGGAACACGAACTCGGTGACCGATTGGCCTTGATCCCCCACGATGCCCAGCGCGTCCCAAATCGCCGTAAGGAATCCGACGGCCGCCTGCTGCTCGGTGACCTTGCGCTTCTTGAAATTCATTTCGTCGGTATAGAAACCTACGTCGGCGGTGATGCCGGCGTCGCGTTTCACCTGGTCGAACTGGCTTTGCAGTGAGAAGCGGTACGTGCCCTCCATCGGCACCCACTGCACGTCCCAGTAACGATGGATACCCACCGCGTACAACTTGCCCGAATTGAACAGGGGCGCAACGGCCTTGATGTACGGGTTTCTGTTTTGGAACAAAGGAGTCTCCATGTATCCGCCGGGACTGACCCGCAACTGCGGATCGACTTCGTGAACGCCGTCGGCCAGTCCTTCGAGTGCGGCGGCGTAGGCTTCGGGGTCGATGGGCGTCGGATTATTGTCGCGCCACATCGGTTCGTTCACGGCGGTGAAGAAATCGATCCCCCAATCTTCGATGCCGTGTTCCTTGAAAAAGGAACTGTTCGGACGGAATCGCCGGGCGTAGGCCCGACCGATTTCTCGCCACTGTTTACGGTCGCCGATCTCGCCGTGCCAGCGAGTGTAGTACTCGAACAGCATGATCGGCTGGACGCCGTGGCGGTGAGCGGCCAGGACCAACGCGTCGTGGCGTTCGGGGCTTGGTCGGCCCCGTGGCGGAGTCCAGTAGTCGTTCTTGCCGATGGGAAATCGGCACATACCGACTCCGGCTGCCTGCAGCGCGCGGAACTGCCGCTCGGCCTGTTGCAGATCGCGGGCAAGCATGATGTTGCCGCCTCCCATGCGGCTCGGGATGCCCGTCGCCGGCAAATCGCGGGCGGTTGTGCCGCGCATCGCGTGATCCTCTCCGTGCGTTGGCAGCACGACCACGATCAACGGGGCGAGCGTGCTGAGGATGACGGCCAATAATCGGAAACGCCGAAGAATCGACATGGGGAAAATGTTCCTCAAGCGGGAAACGTTGGTCGGAATGGCGAATCGAGTACCGGTTTGCGGCCAACGAACACATAGTACGGAGCGCGCACCAGCGGAAGATAAGGCACTTTGCCGCGGAGTTCATCGAAATGCACCGGGTCGAAACGCCGGAACAACAGGGGAACATGATCGGGTGACGGGAAGACGTTATCGCTGTTGAACCAAATCGGCCAGAAAGATCGCGTCAGCCAGCCATGGCGCGTCAGGCCGTCTTGCGGATACTTGCGCGACACGTAAAAGTCCACGACCCCGATCAATCCGCCTGGTTTGAGCATGGCGTAAGCGTTCTCGATCGCCGCGAACCAATCGGGGATCATCGTCAGCGAGTAGGAAAAGGTCACCACGTCCGCCTGCCCCTCGCCGGGCTGGAAGACGGTCGCATCCGCCTCGATCGGCAGGACGTTCTGCCAGCCGTGCTCCTGCACTCGCTGGTGAGCGATCTCCAGCAGCGATGGCGACAGGTCGACCACATACACCTTGCTGAGCTTGGCCAGCCGATCGCCGAAAAACTCAAGGTTCCCCCCCGTCCCGCCACCCATGTCCACCCACACGGCTGCCGCAGGTTCGTCGATCGACTGCCACAATTGCTCGCGGCCCTTCAGCAGACGGCGACGGAAGCTATCGTAGGCCGCCGCTTGCCCCGAGTAGAAGCTCTCCAGCCGTGCCGCATGACTGTGTCCGCGAACCGGCTTCATCGTCAGATGGTACAAGACTTTCAAATCGGAGAGAAAAGACATCTGGTTCGATTTCTCCCGGGCCATCGCGATGAACGATGGCCCTGTATCACGATGGAATCGCCAGATCGGCGATGTAAAAGCTGCCGTAGGTGTGGACGCGATCCTTGGCATGCAATTGGGCGGCCAACTGCCGGTCGTATGTCAATAACGAAGGCAATTCCCTGAGACAACCGTCGAGTTGCACCTGGACCTGGTTCAAAAAGTCGGTCGCCAGTCCACCGCTGCGCCAGATCACCCGTGCGGCGGGCGCCGCGCGGTTGACGATCGCTTGCCACTCGGCTTCCAGCAATGGGAAGAAGCGATCGGACAACCAATCCATGTGGTCCAACAAGACGAACCGAGTGATCTGTCCGGGATGCTTGTCCAAAAACCCTTGGACGGAATCGGTGTGGATCTTGATCCGGTTGACCCAACCGTCGCGGAGCAGCACAAAGTTGTCCGGCTTCAAGTACTCAGGACAACACTCCGGTGTGTAAGAACCCGTGATGTAGACTCGCCAAAAATAGTTGTCCGCCAGAGGCAGTTCCCCAAAAACGCTGTCCAAACAATCTTGCAGAAACTGGATGATCCCGCCCGGATACTGCAACTCGATCTGTCGCCGCTGGACCTTGGGGACGCCGACCATCGACAAAGTCGTATCCCGATTCATGGCGAAGCGGATCATCTTCGTCCAGAATCGGTCCCGCAGTTGTTGGTAGTAGATCTCCTGTTGCTCGCCGAACGTGGAAGCGTTCAGCATCGCGTCCAGTAGCGGGCGCACTCGGATGATGCGGTCGGAATAGACCTTGATGAACCGAGCGAACGCACCCGAGGTGCCCCGGTAATAGAAGGAGCGGCGCCGATGATCGAAAAACGAGATCCATCGATCCCAGTAGGCGCGCGACCAATCGGACAACGCATCTCGTAGCCGTGATTCATAAATCGAACGAGCGTTGGGCAACCTGCCCTGCCCGAACATCGCAAAAAAATCGTCGAATTCCAGATGCCGGATGCCCGCGATCTTCAGTTCCAGCAGCGCATTCTGCCGCGGATTCATGTCCACCGCGTGCACGCATCGCGGGCCCGTCAACACGTAGTCCAGTGCGTTACAGCCCGCCGAGGTGATTACGACCACTTCGTCCTGCGCGCCCATCTGCAATGCGACGCGGTCCAGTCGAGGGTCTTCCCAACAGGTGTTGTAAACCAGATTGTTGCCGTGGACCATGTTGAAAACACGACCACTCAGCCAGTCCCTAATCGCCATAATTGTCAGATCGCTCGGAAAACGTGTAAGCTGTTCCTGATGGTTCGCCAACGAAAACCACGATTTTATCCAGGCGGCTGTTTCGGTTTCAAGTCGGAACCCTATAATTGAGGGATAGACAAGCGATCCGCGCACGTTGCCCTGCGGTTGGCCCCAAAATCCGTCGAAGATCCGTCCCATGCCATTTCCGCCGAAGACGACCGACCGAGGCGAGAGCCCGCTTGCTGTGCCTGAGCCCCGTCGACTTCCCGTGTATCGCAAGCATGGAGTGCTGATTTCAACGCTATTGCACTTGGCGGCGATTTTCGGCCTGCTGGCGGCCTCGGTTCGTCCCCGGCACGACGAGGACTACAGATCGCATCGAACGCGTGCTCTTTACGTGGTCACTGAATTGGCGGACGCAGACGATCCACGCGAACTACCATTGGTAGCGATGGAAGATAACACCATGTTGACTGGTCCCGCGATCCGAGACCGCATCCAAGAGCACACGGATTCCGCCAGTGGCCGATCCGACGAAGAGAACCTGGAGCGGCTGGAAGAATTGTCCGATCGCTTGAACGAAGTGTCCGGTGAGTCGTCGATCGATCGAATGGCAGGCGCGCTGCAACGCGTTCTGGGAACCCGGCCACGCGTTGATCGGCCCAAGGGTTTTGCGTCGTCACAGACGTTCGATGTGGATACCGCTCAGTTCCATGACGTTCGGCGCGAAGCGACCGATACGGCTTCCTGGCGTTACATCTGCATTTTGATCGATGCGCAGGGCTGCTTGTTCGAGGTCGAGATGAACGTCGAGGATGGCCGGCGACTGTACGAAATGATGCAGCGGATCAAGCAGAACCCGCTGCTGGAACGCGTCTATCGCCGGATCGCCATACCGTTGATGGACCGGATGATCGACAGTGCTCGCGAAACGGCCGTCGAAGGTCGAACTCCTGAACCGATTGAGGATCGGAATTTGAAGAGTTCCAGATAGGTTTTTCGGCCATGAGTTGCTATTCCACCGCCTGGCCGGGAAGTGAATGCAAGCAGATCAGGTGCTCGTGTACGATGTTTCCACCGATCAGATGCTCCTGGATGATCCGCTCGAGCACGGGTGGATCACAGCCGCCGTACCAGGCTCCTTCCGGATAGACAACCGCGATGGGTCCGCCCAAGCACACTCGCAGACAATTGGCTTTGGTCCGGTACACTCCGCCTTGCCCCGTCAGTCCCAGTTGTTCCAAACGACTCTTCAGATATTCCCAAGCGACCAGCGACCGTTGCTTATCGCAACACTTGGGCTTCGTCTGGTCGCAACACAGCAGCACATGCCGCCGGATGTGCCGGATGCCCAATTCGTCGACCATCCGTTGCATGGCCATCGCCGTGGGTTCAAGCAGCGGAGCCTTGTTTTCTGGCATCGTATTCCCGGGACCGGGCTGGAGGGACGACATGGGGCCAGCGAGTCCTTTTCAGCCCTTGTCCATTGGGCTGGATTCGGCTGTCGTATTCCAAATCCGGAAACGCACCTCGGCATCTTCGGGCACATACACGACGACAGGTAAACGGCTGTTGTACCTGATAAGAAACGGCTCGCCGCCCAGGCGGACGAAGCGCGCCACGTTCGGCTGGTCGGGGTCGACCGCGATCAGCGTTCCCGCCATGGGCCCCAATCGCTCCACCACATAGCGAGTGAATCCCCAGCCCTCGACGTTCTTCGATTGGATTTGCCCACCGAAAAAGTAGGTATTGACCGGGTCGATTTCAACTTCTTTCCCCACGATCAATTCGACTTGGAATAGCGATTCGTCCTCTTGCTTTGGCAGCTCCAATACGTAGCGCGCCATGCCTGCTTCGGCAGACGGAAACGCTTTCAGATTGTCTTGCGCTGCGGCCGACGAAACAGCCGCGATGAAACAGAACGGAATGACAAAACGGAAAACGCTCATTTTCTTGTCCTCTTTGGGTGGAAAGATCGAAATCAACTTCGCGACAGCCCACCTTTGTGCGGGCGAAACCACTGGGCTCAAGCCGCTGGGCATGGCAAATGATAATCGACGCGCGTCGCCGGGTCGAGCAGACCGCGACATTTTCGCCGACCTTGCAGCTTGCTTGTTGTGCCGCACCCAGTAGACTAAATGAATTGCTGGACAAATCGACTCGACGAACCAAGGAACCCGTAATATGACGCACCATAAACCACCCCATTTGTCTCGACGTTCTTTTGTTCGCAAGGGCAGCATGCTGGCGGGCGGCGCGTTGGTGGCCCATCACGTCGCGGCTCCCGATGCTTACGCTGCTGGCTTGCCCCCGTCCTCGGCGGAAACGGACGGCCAGCCCTGGCCGACTCGCGTGCTGGGCAAAACGGGCGTATCGGTCACGACGATGACCTTGGGCACGGCTCCTTGTGGCCTGTCACCGAAGATTCCTCCACGCGAAATCGCGGATATCGTCAACGAAGCGATCGATCTGGGTATCAACTCGATCGATACGGCGCCCGCCTACATTCAGGCCGAGGAGGGCATCGGTCTGGCATTGGGCAATCGTCGAAAGGATGTGTTCTTGGCCACCAAGGTGATGGCGGACACCATCCCGGATGCTGAGCGGTCGTTGGCCAAGTCTTTTGAACTGAACAAGACCGATTGGTTCGACTTGGTCTACTACCACAGCGTCGGAGACCGGGACGTCCAGGCCGGGATGAAGCCGGATGGCGTCTTTTCGTGGTTGATCAAACAGAAACAGGCGGGCAAGTTCCGTTTCCTGGGCATCTCGGGACACAATCGCCCGGCCAAGTTCGTACCGCTGATGGAGACCGGCGAGGTGGATGTATTGCTGGCGATCGTGAACTTTGTCGATCGTTACACGTATGGCTTCGAACACAAGGTCTTCCCCCTTGCGCGGGCTCAAAACGTACCGATCGTGGCGATGAAGGTCTTCGGTGGCGCAAAGGATATGCGGTACGAAGATCCGAACCAGCCGCCTCACATGGATGTGGTCCATTTGGAAACAGCGATTCGCTTCGCGCTGGGGACACCCGGCGTGGCGACGCTGAATTTGGGCGTCCACAACCGTCAGCAGCTTCGCGAAGATGTGGCGATGGTCAAACGCTACGAAAAGCTGACCGAACAGGAGCAGCAGCGGCTACGAACGCTGGGGAAAGAGCTTGCTCGGGAGTGGGGTCCCCATTTTGGCCCGACGGCCTGAAGTGAACTGGTAAAGTGTGACGGTTGTAGTTTTCGATCGACCGCTTTGTCTGCTGATCGCAAATGACCGATTGTTCCGGGTGGCCGACTCGTGCTGGCAGTGCCGAAACTCTGCATCGTATTCGTGTTACGGATCGTAGGGAAGTGAGGAGCGTATGGAGCGTTCCCGCGATTTTGTGGCTGAGGGATAGCGATGTCGAGTTGGACGAATCGTCGCCAAATCATCCATCGTGCTTGGCGACCGTTTAGTGCGGTTGCCGTTACTTCATCCGACGGCTTTCCCCGGATTCGGGCACCGTGGATGACGTGCGCCGTTTTTGCCATGCTCGTTTGCAGCCAAGCAGGAGCGTGGGAACCGTCGTCATCTGCTGGCGTCGATTTCTCGGCAGCCGGCTGGGCCAGTTCCCCGCAATCGCCGGGCAACGATTCTTCGATCTCGTTGTCGCAGGCTGCGTTTCGCCCGCTACCGTGTGTCGGTTCAAACGACTGCCTTACCATCCTGAACTCCGATCCCCATGATTCGTTCGTACTGCCCATCGCAGTGGATTTTTATGCTGGTGAAGCCTACGCGGTGCGAGCGGCATGGGCCGAGGCGCCTGCGGCCGGGCACGTCGATCTGTTTCCCGTCAGCTTCTTCCGCGACTATCGAGACACCCACCATCCTTGGACGCTCCAAGTAATGCCCACGGGGTTGATGTATCGATCGTATTTGGCAGGCGTCAAGGAGCCTCGCTTCGCATCCGTCTGGTCGCACGATCGCGAACTGGGCCATATTTGGGACCCTGCCTTGGGTGGGCGTTTGGGACTGTTGCGCTACGGCACGCTGGATACCGTTTTTCCCGAGGGATGGCAGATCGATCTCGAAGGAGGCTCGCAGACTCGACTCGATCCACGCGGCTATAGCACTCCGCTGTTATCGGTCGATTTTCGAGTGGGTGTGCCCATCACGTTTGCACGCGGCCGATGGCAATTCAAAACGGGGTATTACCACATCAGCGCCCATTTGGGTGACGAGTTCCTCTTGATGAATCCGGACGCGCGACGGTTGAACTACGTGCGGGACGCGATCATATTGGGAGTGGGCTGTTTCGTGACCGAACGCTTGCGGCTGTACGCCGAGACCGCCTATGCCGTGGGCGTCGATGACGGCGCCGAGCCGTGGGAGTTTCAGTTCGGAGCCGATTGGGCCCCTGCCCGCGACACGGGCATCCGCGGCGCGCCGTTTTTCGCCGTCAACGGTCACCTGCGCGAGGAAGTCAGTTTCGGCGGCAATCTGGTGGTCCAGGCCGGCTGGGCCTGGCGTCGACTGCCCCGAGGCTCGTTGTTCCGCGTGGGCCTGCAATACTTTCAAGGCAAGAGCGAGCAATACGAATACTTCGACCACACCGAAGAACGCTTCGGCTGGGGCATGTGGGCCGACTTCTGAACCTTTTCTCGTGTTACTCCTTTGACGGTCCTTCGGCGAAGTTTTGGTCCAGCATTCCAAGCGATTGCAGCTTACTTCGCAAGGTCGTCCGTGACATTCCGAGTTGCTCGCTGGCATGAACCTGATTTCCCCGCACGTGG
>SKKK01000026.1 GCA_007121535.1 Planctomycetaceae bacterium
CGATCGGCCGAAGGCGGCAGCAGGGCCCAGACGAACGCACCGATGATGGCCAGCAAAGCCACGGCAATCGCGGCGGTGATCCAGCGTTCGCGCGCCGCCGAAACGCTCGGGTCGGCGACAAGCGTTTCGCGATACAGTTCCGACGCGGGGACGACGGTGAACCGCGTCTGCCGCGTCGAACTCGTCGTATCGGGCGCAGCCATCTGAGGGTCGAAGACCGTCGTCTGCTCCGGATCTTCCGGGTGGTCCGAAGCATGATCGACATGTTCCGAACCGGGCGATTCTCCCCGGAAATCCCGAGCTTCATCGGTGTTGAAGTCGACCGTGGGCTGTTGGCCCGTCGCGTTGGATGGCGATGGTTCCTCACGGGATCGGCCAGCAGCCTGAGCTCCATCGGACGATGGCGACGCCTGCGACGGGTCGGCGGTCGGTCGTTCGATGGGCAGCGACTTGCTGGTCAACGCGTGTTGCATCGCGCGCAAAAGATTGGCCAACGCCTTGGGGGTCGCGATCCGCTGGGATGGGTCCTTGCTCAACAACTGCGCAACGACCCGCTCCATCGGCTCGGGCACGTCGGCGACCAGATTTCGCAGGGGAGGCGGATCGTCCGTGCGGACGCGATCGATGATCTGGGTGATGGAAGGGCTGGTAAACGGCGGCTTGCCGGTGATCAGCGCAAACATGACGCATCCCAGACTGTACAGATCGCTGCGCGCCGTCGCCGGTTGCCCCTGGGTCTGTTCGGGCGCCATGTAATCCGGTGTTCCGATCATGCTGCCCGCCATCGTCAGGCCCGAGACTCCGAAAAGCTTGGCGATCCCGAAGTCCGTCAGTTTGATGGTCCCGTCGGCGGTTATCAACAAGTTCGCGGGCTTCAAGTCGCGATGGATCACGCCGTGATCGTGCGCGTGTTTCAACGCGGAACAAACTTGGACCGCGATGTCGACCACCTGCTGCCAGGGGAATCGCTGGCCAGCCAGTAAGCTGGCCTCCAGCGACATTCCCTCGACCAACTCCATGACGAAGAACAACTGACCGTCCTCTTCTCCGTAGCCGATCAATTTGACGATGTTGGTATGGTTCAACCTCTTCAACGTATCGACTTCGCCTTGGAAACGTTCTCGAAACCGGGGATCGGCACTAAGGTTTTCGGCCAGCACTTTGATCGCTGCCCAATGGCCCGTCTGATCGTGGACGCCGGCATAGACCGTCCCCATCCCGCCATGCCCCAACCGCCGATCGATCAGGTAAGGTCCCAGCTTTCGCTTCGCCATAAAACGCGTTCTCCTGTCCGGCCGCTTTGCCATGCGTGACTTGCAACTCGTCTGCTGTCAGTGTAACGTAGCAAGCAGCGATGATGTATATGGCGCCTTCGCAGCGCTGCCTGTATCCCACAACCGACGAGGAACCGACATGAACTCCCAATCACGCTCTGCGATTTCTTCCATCAACCGGCGACAATGGATCGGCGGACTGACCGCGACCGCCGGAGCCTTGGCGCTTGGTTCATCCGCTGCCGCCGACGAACCGGTCGCCACAAAGCAGCGGATTCAACAATCCCTGGTCCAATGGTGCTACGCGCCTTATTGGGATCTGGACGAAATGTGCCAGGTGGCCAAACGGCTGGGTTGCAAGAGTATCGAATTGGTTCCGCCCGAGGATTGGCCGACGCTCGAGAAGCACGGGCTGACCTGCGCCATTTCGCCCAGCCATTTGTTCATGCAGGGGATGAACAACCCGCGTTATCATGATGGCTGCCTGGAACTGCTGCGGAAGCGGATCGATCAAGCAGCCGATGCGGGGGTCCCGACGGTGATCACCTTTACTGGCTATGCGGAGGAAAGCGGCGACTGGGCGGGAGGCGATAATCCGGACTTGGATCAGTTGCCGGGCAACCGCCGAGTGATCGATCCCGAGGAGGGCCTGAAGAACTGCGTTGCCGGTTTCAAGAAGATCGTGGGGTACGCCGAGCAGAAAAAAGTGAATCTGTCCCTGGAGATTCTGAACACCCGAGTCGACGATCATCCGATGAAGGGACATCCGGGGTACCAGGGCGATCACGTGGATTACTGCATGGAGCTAATCCGCCAAGTTGGATCGCCACGCTTCGGGTTGCTGTTTGACATCTACCACGTGCAGATCATGGATGGTGATATCATTCGTCGCATCCATCAATGCGGCGAAGCGATCAATCATGTCCATACGGCGGGCAATCCCGGTCGTGGCGAGCTGGATGAGAATCAAGAGATCAACTACCCGCCGTGCATGAAGGCCTTGCTGGATATCGGATACAAGGGTTACGTCGGCCAGGAATTCATTCCGACGCGAGATCCACTGGAAGGTTTGACGCAGGCCGTCCGGTTGTGCGATGTCTGAGAAATCCGAAAAAATGGGAGTTCGATAGGTCATCGAGTGCAAAAAGAAGGCCCGCATCCCGGATGGAATGCGGGCCGATTTGCTCGTCAACACGGATCGGTTGCTGACCGCGTGTCACGAGGGGGTGGCTGCACTGTCGGCAGCCCGCCGACCGCCGCTAGGTGCGGCCACCTCGTTGGCTAGTACAGCAATTTGTCACTGGATCCCCTCCTTTCATTCGAGTTCACCGCTTCGACCGCTCTAGCCGAGAATGCAGCCCCATCACGGTCTGGAGTGTCCATCGCACTGCGTTTGTGCGATCCGCTATGGAATTGTTGTCTTCGTAGCGGCTGGAGGCAAGCAAAATTTTTTGGGACGTTTTCAGGCTCGGTCGGAAAATGGGTCTGACCTGGCGTGTTCAATTTACGCTTGTCAAGGCCAATTGGCTTGCTCTCGTTTTTGTTCCCATTCCGCCGCCGCATTTCCGGCCCCCACCGGTGCAGGACCGGTGGAGGCTAGGTTTGGCAACCACGTGCCGCCCCCCGCCACCGCCTTCCGGCCCCCACCGGTCCCGCACCGGTGGAGGCTAGGTTTGGCAACCACGTGCCGCCCCCCGCCACCGCCTTCCGGCCCCCAGCGGCTGTTGGGTCAAAGGGAAGAAGGAAAGGGTGGGGAACGAGGTGCGTAGTTACCAAACCGGGCTCCCACCGGTGCAGGACCGGTGGGGAGCCAGATAGTTACCAAACCGGGCTCCCACCGGTGCAGGACCGGTGGGGAGCCAGAAGTATTCAGGGCAACCAGTCACGGAACGGAGACGTGTATGCGAGAAAACGCGAAATCAAGCCAGAATGCGACAAATTGAACACCCCAGGTCTGACCCACTCCGAGCACGACGTATTTTCCAGTTTTCAGCGTGCCGCCCAAAGGGTCTGCTCCCCTTTTGTGAGCGAGCTTAGCATCCCCGGAATTGTGCTCGAAGAGGTTCGGTCTACCGGTGAAAACAAACTTAATCCCTTTGGCGACTGTTAAGCGGTGCTTTTGAGGCATTGCCTGACGAGGGGATGAGGACAAAGAATTCCAGTGTCGTGCGGAAATCACCAGGGGTGGGACTGGCATTTGGAAAGGTCTGCCATGAACGTGCAAATTACCGATGAGGAGAGGGATTTGCTCCGAAATGTCTTGGAAGGGCGACTAACGGAACTGCGGGGGGAGATCCACCACGCACAGGTGGCTGACTTCAAGCAGCAACTACTACATCGCGAGCAGATGCTGAAGAAATTGATCGCCAAGTTCCAAAACGAATCGTGAGTTGCGGAAAAGCTGTCCGTTGCGGAAAAGGTGTATCGTCAGCGTTGCTGAACTTTGCGGCAGAATGCAACCTTGATGATTCTGAGCTGATTTTTGCTCGTGTTTTCGCAATACATTGCGTTGGGAATCGTGATGGGTAGGTTGCTGGGACCGTCTGGATGTTCGGTCTCTATCCGCGATCTCCGACCGCCGATTCAGGCGAAAGAATTGCGTGGGTCTCGCAAATCGATCCGCGGGGGGCGGTCTGGTGACGGCCTATGATGAAAGCACAGCGGCAATCGAGGTGCTAGCGGATCTAGCGGAACGGGGTCACTTAATGGTAGATTTCGTTCGTTTTGAGAAAAACGACATTTTCTGTCGAGAAAACGATCTTGACGGCAGAGTGCTCCACACACTACAAACTACTCCCGATAAATTCCATCAGGGGTTTTCAAGCGTTAGGAGAGGAACTCCGAACGCTCCCGGGGCGGTTTTTCAGTCGGTGCGGCCGGCTACGACCGCGACAAGGTGGAGCGAGTCAAGGATGACAGAAGCTTGCGACTCGGAACGGGCGGCACTAGGCCAAGATGGTCGACCGGAGTTCGGTTGAAGAGGTTGCCGCAGGTAGAAGGTTTTTCGAGCTCAAGGCAGAGGAGACGCGATCGTCGAACGGGTCAAGTCCCCGAGCGGTCGTATCGCGTCTAGGAAAAGGAGATCCGTCATGCTTGTACTTTCGCGCAGTCAAAACGAAAAGATCGTGTTTCCTCGACTGGACATCACCGTCGAGGTGCTCCAGATCGGCAAAAGCAAGGTGCGTATCGGCGTCAAGGCGCCCAAACAGGTTTCGGTGCTTCGTGACGAGCTGGCGACTTCCGATCATCCGGAAGCCGCGCCGGAAGCTTTCGGCGCGGCTCAGCGGAAACTGTCCCACGCGCTGCGAAACCGGTTGCACACGGCTCAACTGGCCCTCCGGCTGTCCCAGCGGCTGATGAGTCTCGGACGGCAGGACGAGGCTCAGGATACGCTGCAGCGAGCTTTGGACGAATTCGCAGCGGTGGAAGCCGGATTGGACGAGCATTTTCCTCCGGATAGAAAGCACGGTCGGCGGGCGTTGGTGGTGGATGACAACGCCAACGAGAGCGAGTTGTTGGCGGCGTATCTACGTGCCTGCGGCTACCACGTGGAAACGGCTCAAGACGGGTGCGACGCCATGAGGAAGCTGGACTCGTCCCAACATCCGGACGTTTTGCTGCTGGACATGGCCATGCCACGCTGCGACGGTCCTTCGATGTTGGGCAGTCTGCGCGGTGACACCCGCTTTGATCACCTGACCGTCTTTGCGGTGACGGGCAGCGAGCGGGACAGCTTCATGGAGAATCAGGCATGCTCGCGAGTCGATCAATGGTTCCTGAAACCGGTCGATCCTGAAAAGATCGTGCGAGAAATGAATCGCATGCTGGTGCCCGCCAAGGCTTCCGTCAATTGAATCAGCCCATCAAGGCTTGAAAGAGTTTTTCCGGAGAAACGGGTTTTACCAAGTGCAGGTCGAAACCCGCTTGGATCACGGCCTGTTGGTTCTTCGCGCCTCCGTATCCCGTCAACGCGATCAGGCGGACCCCTTGGCATTCCAGGTGGGCTCGGGCGCGCCGAGCCACCTCGTAGCCGCTGAACACCGGTAGATGCAAGTCGACCAACGCGACTTCCGGCCGATGTTCGACGATGGCCTTCAGACCTTCCGCTCCGTCCCCGGCGGTCAGCACCTGATGCCCGTCCAGTTCCATCAGTTGCCGCAGCATCTCGCGATTGTCCCGATCATCCTCGACGATCAGCACGCGCATTTGCCTGTGGCGCTGCCGAGGATCGCTGTCGTCGTCGATCGAGGGACGTTGCTTTGTCAACGGCAGCCGGACCACGAATTCGCTGCCCTGACCGGGCCCCGCACTGGCCGCCTTGACCGTACCGCCGTGCAATTCCACCAACTGCTGGACCAGCGTCAACCCGACTCCCATCCCCCCTTCATCCTGGTGATGCGGATTGTCGGTCTGGACGAACAGATCGAAGATGCTGTCCAGCATCGAAGCCGCAATCCCTCGGCCATTGTCCCGCACTCGCAACACCGAGTGCGAACCGTCGCGATAGAGCGACACTTGGATCTTTCCTCCCAGCGGAGTGTACTTGACCGCATTGGACAGCAGGTTCATCTGGATCTGCAATAGCCGGGAGCGATCGCCTCGGACGAACAAAGGACGATCCTGGACGTCGACCGTCAACTCTTGCTGCCGCTGTTCGATGCGCGGTTGGAGACATTCGACGGCATCATCGATCATCCTGGTCACGTCACAGACGGTCTGGCGAAGCTGGATCTTGCCTTGCGTGACACGGGAAACGTCCAACAAATCGTCCAACAGCCGCGACATTTGGCCGCCTTGACGAAGGATCACCTCGCAAGCTTGACGAACGGTTTCGGGATTCGTGTCCGATACGCGGTCGAGCAAGCGGCTGGCGTTGATGATGGCAGCCAGCGGATTGCGTAGTTCGTGCGACAGCAGGGCCAAAAAGTGGTCGCGACGCCGCACGGCCTCGCGAGCCTGACGTTCGGCATCCTTCAAACGTTTGATGTCCTTGGCGATCGACGCCAGGGCGACAGGATGCCCGTCCTCTTCGGTCAGCAGCGACAGTGTCAGCAGCACGGGCATCTTCGTGCCGTCCTTTGCCTGTCGAATCGCTTCGACGTTTCGCACGTGCTCTTGCTTGCGGCACCTGGCACGCAGGCGTCGGGAAGCTTCGCGGCCCGACGTTGGCACCAACAGTTCGACACTCTTGCCGATCAGTTCCTCACGTTTCCAGCCGTAAATTCGTTCGGCTTCGAGATTCACGTCCAGGATGCGACTCTCCATATCCTCGATGATGATGGGATCGGCGCCATCCATAAAGACCTTGGACATGCGATGCAACTGGCTTTCGGTTTCCTTTAGCGGGGACACGTCGACGATCGTCACGACGACGCCACTGATAATACTCTTGCCAAGATAGGGCAAGACCCGCAGCAGGTACCAGCAACCCCGGGTATCCCGCACCTCGCGTTGGCAGACCTCTTTGGTGTCCAGCACGGTCTGGATATCGGCCATCAACCCCTCGTGCACGATGTTGTGAGCGAACGTGGAGATCCGGCGTCCCACATCCTGAGGCAACAGGTCGAAGAATTGGCCGATCCGCGTGGTGAACTTGCGAATGCACAGGTCTTGGTCCAGGAACATGACGCCGATCTCGGTGCTGGCCAACAGACTGTCCATGTCGTTGCTCATCTGCTCGAGTTCGGCGATCTTCCGCTGGTACTCGGCGTTGACCGTATACAGTTCCTCGTTGACCGAGTGCAGTTCCTCGTTGGTGCTCTGCAGTTCCTCGTTCGAAGCCACCAATTCTTCGTTGGTCGCCTGCATCTCCTCGTTGCTGGTTTCGAGTTCTTCGATGGTGGCCTGCAGGTTTTCTTTGGTGGATCGCAGCTCCGATTCGAGCGATTCCAGATGCTCGCGCGAGGCCTCGCTAATATCCAACTCGTCGATCTTCGCGCTCGATTCGTCACGGACGTCCATCGACTCGAAGGTCACCAGGCTGAACTGGAGTCCCGTCGTGTCGTCCACGATGGGCTCGACTGAAACGTTCAAATGCTCCTGCTGCTCCCCTCGGCGCAGGTCAAGCCCTTTGTAAACCACCGCCTGCTTTCGAGACGCGGCGCGTTGCAGCAATCCGGCCAGCGGCGTTCGCAGGTCTTCGTGCAGCAGGTCCAAGACGTCAACGCTGTGGCGTCCGTCTCGGATCGCCAGATAGCGTCCCGCGTGGCCAAAGCTGTGGATCAATTCCTGCCGTTCGTTCACCAGCAGGCTGGGCGGCATGTGACGCTTGAGCAGCAAATCGAACACGCGGTTCATCGTGCCCTCTTTGGTCCGCGGCAGCTCGGCAGCAACAGCAGGCGCCGGGGCCCCCGTCGAGACGAAGCCCGAGGACAGCGGAAAACGCATGTCGGCCGGCAGCCCGATGTCACGCCGCTTGCGGTACAGTTTCCACTGGCTGTCCAGCGTGTCGAATTCCGAAGCCAAATCCCCCGGGCTTTCACTGGGACCGAGGAACAAAATGCCTCGCGTCTTCAAACCGAATAAGAACAGCGAGAGAGCTTTCTTCTGGGCGGGCGCGCTCAAGTAGATCAACAGGTTGCGGCAGGTGATCAAATCCATCTTCGTAAACGGCGCGTCCTTGGTCACATTGTGAGGTGCGAAGACGATCATCCGCCGCAATTCCGGCACCACCTGAAAGGCGTTGCCGTGCCGCTGGAAATACCGTTCCAGCCGGACCGGCGAGACCTCGGTCAACGCCGCCTGGTCGTAGATGCCGGCGCTGGCAAAGTCCAGCGAAGTTCGATGCACGTCCGTCGCAAAGATCTTGATATTCTGCTGCCTGCCCGTCGCCTCGAAATGCGAGTGCAGCAGCATGGCGACGGAATAGGCTTCTTCGCCCGTCGCACAACCGGCCACCCAAACCCGGATTTCTTCTTCGGGGCGCTTGCGGTTCAACAGCGTCGCGAAAACTTCCTTTTCAAGCCGCTCGAAGGCCTCGCGGTCGCGGAAGAACTTTGTGACGCCGATCAAGAGATCTTTATATAAGGCGTTCAACTCGTCCGGATCATGACTCAATCGCTCGGCGTACGCGTCCAGATCCAACGTATCGTTCAACATCAATCGCCGCTCGATCCTTCGCGTCACCGTGTTCGGCTTGTATTGCGAAAAATCGATCCCGTACTGCTCGCGCAGCAAATGGATCACCCGCTCCATCGCATCTTGGCTGGGTGGTTCACGCCCGTCCTTCGGCGACCAAACCGCACCCTTGGGTTGGCTGGCATAGTTCAGCAGCGCCGAAGGTATTTGTTCCGGTGACAGGATCGCGTCGACGATGCCCGTGTCGATCGAGCTGCGAGGCATCCCATCGAACTTTGCCGTTTCGATGCTCTGGACGATCACCAAACCGCCCGACTCGTGAATCTCCCGAATACCCCGAGAACCATCGCTACCCGTGCCCGATAACACCACGCCGATCGCCATGTCGCCGGCATCTTGAGCCAGCGAACGGAAGAACGTGTCGATCGGCAGCGACAGCCCCTGCGTCGGATCCTTGTCGGTCAACAACAGCTTGCCGCCAGAGATGATCATCTCTTTTTTGGGGGGGATCAGATAGATCGAATTCGGCTCTACCTTCATCCCATCTTCCACCCGATGGATGGCGATATCCGTATGTCGCCGCAGCAGCTCGTCCATCAAGCTTTTGAAATCAGGCGACAGGTGCTGGATGACAACGAAAGCCAGACCGCTGTCGGGGCGCATGTTGTCGAAGAATTTTTCCAGTGCTTCCAGACCGCCGGCTGATGCGCCAACGCCGACGACGTGAAAAGGCGAATCCCAATCGCGCGTTCCTTCAGGCCGCGCTTCCGGCTCGGTTTGTACCATTTCTAGAATCCCTCCAGCCGTTTGTATCTCTCCCGAGGTGTTCGCTCGGAGCATCCGAGGCGACGGGAAACGACGACACCATGCCTTTATCGAAAACTTTAGCGGTCTAAAATCGAGCTGAAAAGCCTGCCAGTCATCGATTTCCATTCGTCCACTCGATTTGCTTCCCCACGACGAAACCACACGGTGCAAAATGAAAGGACCTTTCCCATGGCCTTGATCATCGATGGATATAATCTGCTGAACGTAACGGATATCGTCGGCCGCGGCGGACCGGGCAGTTCTCTAGCGCGTGCACGCTTGGCTCTGTTGGACTTCTTGGCAGATCGGTTGACCAAGCCAGATCGTCGCACCACCGTCGTGGTGTTCGACGGACGCCAGTCACCGCCAGGGCTGGAACGGGTCTTCGTCCACCGCGAGATCACGGTGCGTTTCGCGCGATCGAATCAGGAGGCGGACGACGTGATCGAAGAATTGATCCGGAACCATACGTCCCCCAAGCGTCTGACCGTCGTTTCCAGCGATCATCGTCTTCACCGAGCCGCCCGACGACGCCGTGCCGTACCGATCGACAGCGAACGTTGGTTCCCCCAGTTCGCTCGACGACCACCGTTTCCCCCGGATTCCGTCCGGTTGCCTGCCGACACGCCGGCCGACGTCGACGTGGAAATCGATCAGCGGGAATTGCAACGCTGGCTGCGCGAATTCGGAGGCGAATCCACAGCCCCGGACGATTCCGAGGAAACGCTCGATCCCCCGCAGCAACCCCCGACGGAGTCAGACGTGCGCAACCCCTTTCCTCCCGGATACGGGGAAGATCTGCTCCGCGACGAAGACTTGTGAGCCTGCCACTTCGCCCGACCCCGTGCTTACCGGCCGCGGATCGGGACTCCAAACATCGTCGTCTTCACGCCGTAGGAACCTTCAAGCGAAGCTGCAGGTGCTCGACGGCTCGACGCAACGGTGGGTCGAAGAAGCCGTTGGATTCGTCATCATCTTCTCGATCATCCGGCTTCGATTGTTCCGGTCGGAAGCCGTCGCGGTGGCGCCGATGGCGGCGAACGCGGTCGGCCTCTTCCTCAGACAAAGCCACATGAAAGCCTTCGTCCGGTCGCACGCCCCAATCGTCGTCTTCCGTGGCGTCGGACAAGCGATGGATGTTCTTGCCGTTGGGACGCCAGTAGCTGGCGGTGGTCAGTTTCAAGGCCGCGCGACCGGCTTCCAACGGGATCACGTTCTGCACGGTGCCCTTGCCCCAAGTACGCTCGCCGATCACGGTGGCTCGACCATAATCCTGCAAACAGGCCGCCACAATCTCGCTGGCACTTGCCGAATAACCGTTGACCAACACGACCATCGGGATCTCGCGGGATACCAACATCGGCATGCGCGCCGAGTAGGCGCGGAACGTCTGACCCTCGCGGCCTCGCGTGCTGACAACGATTCCTTCGTCGATGAACAGATCGCACGTGCCCACCGCCGAACTCAATAAGCCCCCCGCGTTGTCCCGTAAATCCAGGATCAACGCCTCGAAATCGTGATCGCGAATCGTTTCCGTCAACTCGTCGACCGACCGCTCGCCAAAGTTCACCAGCCGAATGTAAAGAATCCGCGGATCGTCTTCCAAAGGAAACAACCAACCTCCGTTTGGATCGCGACGGTCGCCCAGCACCGATTCCAGGGGGATGATCGCCCGTTCGATCACCACTTGTTCCGGCTCCTGGGCGCCGACGTGCAAGATGCTTAACCGGACCTGGTCGCCCGGACGGCCCCGCATCAGCTTGACCGCACGTTGCAACGACATGCCTTCGGTGTCTTGACCGTCGATCGCCAAAATCGTATCGCCCGCCTTCAATCCAGCTCGAAAGGCCGGCGTGTCCACCAGCGGAGTCATCACCGTCAAACGATTGGTCTCCGGATTGATTTCGACCATGATGCCGATTCCACCAAACTCCTGATTCAACCCCTCCTCGAAATACGTGTACTGATCGGGGCCGATGTAGTCGGAGTACTGATCCAACGCTTCGACCATACCGCGCATTGCGCTTTCGTAAAGCTGCCGATAGCTGACGTCTTCCAAATAGGTGCGGGTCACGATGTTCATGGCCTGCCCCAAAGTCCAACTGTAGCGGTTTCTATCCGCTCGCAGATAACAGGCCAGGGAAATAATCGAGGCCAAGAACAGCGTCGTCAGGTTTCTCAAGGACATATTCGGATTTCCTGAATCGGGAATACCAGTGGCCCGTGCATGGAATCATACCAGAGGATGGCGTTGCCAGGAATCGTACCAGACAGAAGCCGGACCCAGCATTTTGCCCAGTCCTCCCCATCACTTGATGCTGCCATTCTTTCCAAGACGCTGGTTCTGTCAAATGGCGGAACTGCTGTCATTGTGTTGCGAAAAAAACTGGCCTTGTGAAAACGAAGCCGCCGGATTACTTAAAAGGCCGTAACAAAACCGCCCTTGTAGGATGGCTCTCTGAGCCGTCAGGCGGTTTTGTTCCGGCCTCTTAGCGACCTTTCCACTTTGTCCCGTTCGGGCAATGATCTGCGAATCGAAAAGGGTGACACGATGGCACGTTGGCGACGGCGGGTTGGTTTCGAGCAGTTGGAAAGCCGGGATATGCTAAGCCACGGGTTGGCTGCGGGGCAGGAACCGATGGTCTCGGTCCAGATCGACGACCTGGATGTCCCCGCATCAAGCGCCGAATTCACGGCGCCGGTCCACATCAGTGACGGGCAAGGTCTGCGAGCTGCCGAGATCCGCATGTCCTACGACACCACGGTTCTGGAGGTCGACAAAAGCAGCATTCATGCCGGTTCGATTTGGCCCTCCGGCAGTACGATGGTCATCGCCAACGTCGACGATGCCCAGGGAACGATCGACGCATGGATCTTCCGCACGGAAGCGTTGGATGCCGGTGGCGGCAGCCTGCTGGATGTGGTCTTCCGTGTGTCGGATTCTGCCAAGCCGAATACAACGACAGCGCTGGAATTGAGTTCCCTGCGGTTGAACGAGGATCCGATCCGGTCCGATCTAGCACCGCAACCGGGACACGACGCGCCCAACGCTGTGGTACGATTCTCGGGGAGCCCCACCGGATTCGATCCAGCGGTCATGGCAGCCTCTTCCACTTCACGCGTCGATTCACCCGTCCAAAATAACGGTCCACCAGCTTTGTCCGTCAACGTCGCTCGTCCCCAGCAGATCGATGATTCGCCGTCCGAGATCGCTCGTCCGATGGGCCTGCAAACGCAAAGGCCGTCTTCGGCGCCTTCGCCGGGAGGAACGCCCTTGCCGGGAGGAACGCCCTTGCCCAGCGTCCGACAAGCCGAGCGACTTGCAGCACTTCCAACTTCGCGTGTATGGCAGGCACCGTTGCCGGCCGCGAAGAGCCAGCCAGAGGAAGCGATGTCGTCGGTGGAACAACACAGTCTGTCCATCACCGCAGGATTGTGGAACGAATCGACGGACCTCACTGCCCAACAGCCGACCGTCCATGAGGGCGGCAATCCATCGCGCGGTCCGGATCGGATTTGCGTTCCAGCCGAACCGAGGTCGGCCGGCATCCGCTCCAGCGAGATCCGTGAACCCCTTTTCGATTGGACTTCGACAGAGCCACGAAGAGAACCCGTTCCAGGCCGCTTGGTGGGACAGGACAAGTTACTGCCGATCGACGAACTGGACCGGGTCCACCGCCAAACCGATTCTTGGCTGTTGGAACTGTTCTAACCGCCGCCCGCTCGGCGCGGGTCTCCGACCCGCCGAAACCGC
>SKKK01000627.1 GCA_007121535.1 Planctomycetaceae bacterium
ACATTCCCCCCTGCCATGCATCCATCCCGCCTCACGTTTCGGCTCGCCACCCAGCCCCATGTGCATCCCGCCACGATATCCTGCCCCTGTCCCTACACCATGCTTATCCCGGACGCTTACGGGGAAACGCGGTTCGACGTCGCCGGATGCACCGCCGGTCCTGGAGCGGTTGAAGCTTTCGCCTCTGGTGTGGTGCGCGCTTGGTCAGCAACTTTGCTCGTTTGTTTTCGAGCATGGCCGGTCATCCGCGGATCATCGACCGCTCGCGCTGCCGTCGCGGCCGTCGTCGCTTCCACTTGAAGAGCGCGCGTTTGCCGGTTGCTCGGCGCAGACCAGTAGCGGCGACGGGCGAACAGGTCCTGTCGGCCCGTCGATACGGGTTGCCGCCAAATCCGCCAACATCCGGGCGCGTGACGTACGAAGGCTCCGGTAATCTGCGTGCCATTCTTCCATGCCGGCGGCGTTGCCGAGCTGGGCCAGCAACGTCGCCGGAAAACCGGATGCGGTGTGCATCCTCGCCCCGTTGGCTTTCTCGGATTTCAGCAGCGGACGAATGTCGGTCACACCAAAGCCGCGTGCGAGTTCTTCGTACATTCCCTTGCGCCGTTCGCCGCGCGACTCGATAGCGTGACAGACGCAAACGGGACGGGAGTCCTATTGCAAGAAATCCCCCGTCTCCTTTCGTCGTCATCGCACAGAACAGCTTGTCTACCTTCTGACGCGTGCGATGAAACACGCTGCCTACCTCAATCCTCCGTCGCTAAACGTACCTGCGGCTACGCAAGTTGTTATCCCAGGCAAGAGCGACCGCCCGGTCATCCTTATCCGGGCCGCTAGCATCAATCTGTTGACCTCCCTGAATCTGCTGGAGTAAATGCGTTTTCTTGAGATTTCAGGGAGTTCCGTCCAGGCTTGGTGGAACTGCGGGGAGTGGGTGTATAATGTGCCGGGAGGGTAATGACCATGTCCAGCGATGAAGTACTAAAGGCGGCGATAGCGGGGCGCAACTTGGATGTGCCGTCCTACGTCCCACCAACTTTGCGTCATCGCCTTGATGACCTGAGGCCGGGCGACGAATCTTTCTCCGATCCGACGATCGCCACGCGAACCGGATCGGGCTTGGACGCTTACTATCTCGGCTTGAATTCGCCAATCGTCCGCACATGCGCCGCGCGGGCGGTACGGCAGAAGCGGGTGGTGAGTCAGCGGCTGCGTCGCTCGAGATCGAGGAGGTCGGTCAATGAGTGTGCGAGCGGAAGTAGTCCGCTATCTGATCTTTGTTTGCGTGACCAGTGGCCACACGCATGGTCAGCTCGTAGAGACTGCCTTTGGGGGCGTCGATCTCGACGCCGTTGAGATCAAGGAAGACCAGCGCCGCCACGGCGCCTGTCCGCTTGTTGCCATCGAGAAACGGATGGTTCTGGACGACGTGGAAGAGGTACGCTGCCGCCATCTCGAAGACATCCGTGTGCAGCGACTGGCCGCCAAAGGTTGCCAGCGGTTGGGCAAGAGCGGATTCCAGCAGCCCCAGATCGCGGACACCCTGTTGGCCTCCGTAGAGATTGACCTGGTTGGCGTGGAGTGTCAGTACATCATCGACGCCGAGAAAATCCGTCACAACAGTTTACTCCGCCAGCCGTTTCAGGTCGTCGCCGAACTTCCGATTGATCTTTTCCAGCGATGCGCTCAGCTTCTTCTGGCGGGCTTTGTCACGGATCGGCGAGACCAACAGCGAATCGCCGTCCGTCGTAAGTTCCAACGGTGTGTCAGCGGTAATCCGCAACATTTCCAGAATGGGCTTGTCGATCACCAGCGCCAGGCTGTTGCCATGGCGAATCAGGGTCTTGGTCATGGGGCTTCCTCCGTCGTATACACAAAGTGTACACCGCGCGGCTGGCATGGTCAACACCGCCTGCCGGGGTATGAGGCCTGGCTACGTTCGAGTGGAAGTGTCGCCGCCACCGCACGTGGAACATACGGCGGTCTCGGGGGCAGTTTCGAAGACTCGAAAACGGCGGCCTCTGGCTATATTGCGGGCAGCGGCGCCGCGGGCGAGGTGCCTGGGGATGCCATGCTCCATCAGAGATCGACGCCGTGAAGGCTCCCAGTGCAAGGGTCTGCTCGAAGGCTTCTCGCTGGACGGCTCTTTGTCGCTAGGACACAACGACCGTGCCGGCGAAAGCGCGCGGCAAGGCGGTCGTTTGTGGAGTTCGGAGCGCGTCACGTTGGGGGCAGGTCTTGACTTAGATCTTGACCTGACGCTGAAAGGAACCTGTAGCCGGGTTCCGATGGAATCCATCTCGCAACGGGCGCTGCGCGACGCAACGTGTCCGAACCGTTTCCCACCGCCCGCCGCCGCGCCAGCCAGGGAAATCGCGACCGGCGCTTTTCAAGGCAAGCGAATTTCGGGCAAAAGAATGAACAGGCAGGTTTTGGGAGGCAAGCGAATTTGGGGCAAGGGAATGTACGGCGTGAAAATCCAGGCCGGGATGCCGGAATTCATGCCTGTCCGTCTACCGCCTCCCCCACAGAAATCGTCTACCACCAAACTCCCTTGCCCGAAATTCGCTTGCCCGAAATTCGCTTGCCCCATTCTCCCCGCACCCCTTTCCCTTGCCCCCAATTCGCTTTGACGGTCAACCGCTGCTCGATGGACCTGTCGCGGTGCTGGAAGCCGTCGAGGGCGAGATGCGGACGCTGGGCCTGAACCAGCCGATCTTCAGCAACCACAACTACTGCTTTGTCCAAACGAAAAATGCGGGTTGTGAGCGGCACGGCGGTCATGGCCCTGTATCCGGCTGCGGCCCTGATGTTCCTGCGCGGTGACGTCAGCCGGCCGCGGAACTGGTCAGCCCGCCGGACGACGTTCAAAATTCTTATCCGTCTCTCTTTGGAGTGCGGTGGCGCGGCACCGCACTCCAAAACGGCTCACGGCGCCACCGGTTCGAAGCAGTAGACCATGCCGTTGTCCTGGGGTGCGTAAAACATGCGTCCTCCGGCGAACGCGGGGTTTGGGCAGGTCTGCGAGGCGAAACCGGGCGTTTGATACACAACTTCGCCCGTTTCGACGTCGGTGAAGAAGATACCGCGGTTGGTGGCAGCCACGGCGTAGCCCGAGGCCAGCAGGACAATCGTTCCACACGTATGGCCTTGCCCTGCCAGATCGATCTCCTGGCCGGCATGCGTTCGCCGCTGGCCCGTCGTCGTGTCATGGAGTAAGGCGCCACCCCGGTACTTGGTGTTGACCGTAAAGCCTTCCTTGCCCACCGAAGCGGCGTGGACGAACTCCAGGCCCGTCCAACGGGTCTGCTGCCAGACCGCGCGGCCGTCATGGATCGACAGTGCTGCCAGCGGCAGACGATGCGAACCGGGTAGGATCAGCAGGTCGCCCGCCAGCGACGGGGTGCCCGTGCGGCTGGCGTAGACATCCCGATTCGTCCAGAGTCGCTGGCCGCAGGCCGCCCGGACGGCCACGGTCTCGCCGCGGCCGCCGGGATCCGAGCCGCCGCCGGTGAAGTACAAGATCCCGTCGCGGGCCGCCCCGGCCGGGCCTTCGATGTAGCGCCCGGCGGCTTCCATGGCGATCTGCCAGCGCGGTTGACCGGTCTGGGCATCCCACGCATCGATCACCGGACCGCTCAACGCCCCGGGCGTCACCAGGACCAGACGCGGTGGAAAGACCGACGTGCTGCTGGAAACGTTGCTCCGGACCCGGGCCCGGCGGATGGCGACCGCCAGCAGGTTCGTGCGGGGATCGAGTTCCACGTCTCCGATCTCGAGCGGCACGAAATGGGCCGCGTGGCCCGCATATCGGGATGAAGCCGACTCGACGCCCATTTCCCCCGGCGTACCGTACACCAGGACGTCGTTCAAAAAGGCGGCGATCTGGTCCTGGGGCCCGACCACCAATCCCAACTGCCTCTGGCCGCTGGTGATCTGGTCGATTGTCGCCTGCGGCAGCGGGAAGACTCGCCGCAGGTACTGCAACTGGCCAGCCTGAACGGCGGGGTCGGAACGCCGTGCCCCGCTGCCAAACAGCCGCTCGGGCCATGCCGCATCGTCGAACGCCCGTCCGGTCCACCCCGGCTGCTCGGGCTCACCAGCCGCCCGCCACCGGTCGGCCGGCCCGATGACCGGCACGGCGCCTCGCGGCGTCTCGTACTTCGAACCGTAGGCCAGCACGCCGTCGGCGTATAGCGGCGAGGCGCGCAGCCAGTCGCTTCGACCGATCGGCTGGCTCCACAGGATCTGCCCCGACGCGGCGTCCAGACAGATCATCACATCCGGTTGGTCGGTCACAAACGCATAACGCGGGCTGCCGACGCGAGGCACGAAGACCTTGCCGCCGGCTGCCAACGCACTGGCTCGCGACCAGGCCTGGCCGGGCAGCTTCACTCGCCAAAGAACGCGGCCCGTCGCCTGGTCGCGGCAGACGACCAACCCGGCCAGCGACACCGAGAACACTCGCCCGTCGGCGGCGACCAGCGGGTGTTTGAAGTCTCCGTAGCTTCGAGCAGCCCAACGAAGCCGGAACGGCGGCTTCACGGCCGGGTCTTCCACATACGCCGCATTGGTTCCGTCGCCAAAGGCTGATGGCCACTGGTCCGATACGGCCGGTTCGTCCCGCTCCACGGACGACTCGCCCGCCGCTTGGGAACGTTGGCTGACCCCGTTCGCCGACGTGGGGCCGCTGCCGGGCGTCGTGTCGTTCGTTCCGATCAGATACAGGCATCCGTCATCCGATCCGAAGACGATGCGCCGCGCCGCGACGACCGGCTCCGAGGTGATCATGGCTCGCGACGGAGTCGCAAACCGGTAGACATCGGCAACCGACGCCTCCTTGCTTGCCGATTGCCCATCGCGAAGCACGACGCGGAGATCGCCGTCCAGGGTTGTCATGATCACCAGCCGAGGCGTCAACGCGACGGCGGCGATCGTCGGCTGGACTCCCGCTGTTGTGTTCTCGAATGCGCTCCAAGCCTCGGTGGGCGGACGGTCGGCGGAGAAATCGAAACGCGACACCCCGAACGCATGACGGCTGAAGAACACGCTGGATCCGCTGACCGCCGGTGGCGTGTAGACCGCCCATTGGCCCGGGATCACATCTTGTTTGCGGTCCCACTGGCCATCGGCGATCCGGTGGCGAACGATGGCTCCCTGACCATCCGACTTGGGCCACGCCGCGTAGACGTATTGGCCGTCGCTGGACACGGCCATCGCGACGTCGAATCGGGACATGGGCTGATTCACCTGCCAGAGCTGCTCGGCCCGGTCACCCAGATCGCGGAGGCAGACAAGATCGTAGCCCAGAGGCGCGAGTACTCGATCTCCGACAACCGCCACCGGCGCCCCGCCAAAATGCGCCGCCTCCGATTCGCGGTGCAGGCGGGAATCCTGCCACCGCTCGGCCAATTGGTAATGGTCCCATTTCCAACGCAGGTTCCCGTCGCGGTCGAACGAGTGGACCGAACTGTCGACGGTGGCGACGTAGAAATGGCCATGCTCCACCGCCACGGGACTAACGACCGGCCAGCCCAGATCGATGCTGCGCACCACGCGTCCATCGCTGGCCCGCAGCCAGTGCAGTCTTCCGCTGGTCGTTCCGTACACCAGGTTCCCGTCCGCGTAGCAGGGCGACGACGTGTTGCCGCCTAAGGCATCCGCTCCTTCCGGCGAGCTGCTCCACAGGACCGTGCCGCACCGGACGTCCACCGCGTACGCGGTGCCCATCTGATCGACCACAAAGCATCGGCCGTCGACGACAATCGGCGAGGACAGAATCGCATCGCCCAAAGCGACTCGAGCGACCAGCCCCAAAGAACCAGGGGCGATGTCCTCGGCCGTCTCGCCGGTCCTGGCGGCGTTGTGCATGTACTGCGGCCAGTCGGCACAAACGGTTCCCGCCGCCAAAACCAGCAGCAGCATCCCGCACCATCGGGTCCAGTTCCCTTCGTTGATCACGTGTCACTCGCTGGCATATCAAGGATAGGATCGACCAGTCGGCCGTGTACGTCGGTCAATCGGCCGTCCAAACCATGATGATACCAGGTCAGGCGACGGTGGTCGAACCCCAGTACGTGCAGCAACAAGCTGACTTTTTCCCTCGAAGGTAACCATGCCGGCTCGTTCCGAACCGCAAAAATCCATCGGGCCATCCGCACGCCTGTTCCCCGACGATGATTGCACCACAAAAACGTGCCGGAATACGGCAATACACGCCAGCAACCCCCCAGAACAGGCTGCAAATGAGCAGGAAAAGTCAAAAACATGGCAGAAAGCGGCAGATAACGAGCCAGTAGGGTTGCAATCTGGGCGGACGATGCGCAAGATCTGTATCAGTCCGTTTATCTGTTTGTCGGTTTATCAGTTATTGGTCTAAGCGGCACATCTGGGAAATTGGCAAAGCTGGTATGATCACGAGTGGGGTGATTCCTGCAAAAAATTGGATCTACGTACCCACATAACGAGTAAGTGGTTTCTCGATTTAGAGTGGTCTCCCCCCAATAATGTTCGTGAGGGGAGGCCGCCACTCAGATCGCCTTATGGGCATTGTCGCTCCCCAGGCACATCACCCCGGAGAGGGAAGGAGGCAAACCGTGATAGAACACTCAGATCCTATAAAATTACACCCGGAAGGAGTTGATCTAAGGAAGGAGCAAGAGGCGACTCTTAGCCGGCCACGGATGAAATATACCTTTATGGCAAGGTTTTTCTTTGCCTTTATGGATTTTGTCTATGGCAAGAAGCTTACCGTGCCTAAGATCAAGCTAATAGAGATTCTCGCCCGTATTCCCTATCACGCCTGGGAGATTAAGGCTTATTGGCGGCTTACCTTCGGTTACGCCGATGAGAAGATTCGCCGGGAGGGACAGGAACTAGTAAAATTGGGGAGACTTTCCCAGGACAATGAATACTGGCACCTGATAATAGCCGTAGAAAAGATTAAAGAAGATGATATCAAGCAAAGCGGCTTTTGGTATACCTTTATGCCAAAGCTTTTCGCTCTTAGCTATTCCGTTTTCGCGAGAACCTTAGCCACCATCAGTTTGAAGCAATCATTCTACTTCAATGCCATGTTTGAAGATCACGCGGAGCATGAGTACGCCAATTTTGTAAAAAACCACCCGGAGCTGGACTCACAACCTATCAAAAGTGAACTGGTGAAACAGTTCGGTGGATACGATAACTGGGGAGATGTCTTCCGCAAGATTGGCCTGGATGAACGCGCTCACAAAAACAACTCACTGCGCGAGTGCGGCAGGGGAGCGGAACAATACACCTATGTCAGTATCAGCCAGGAGGAAAACGATAGATTTCTCCATAGCAATGTCTTGACAAGGGGGTAGTAGGGGCTAGCCCCTACCGACTGACGACGATGGATATTCCGATAGGCCACCGTGTCACGTAAGGTCGGTACCTTTAACCCAAATTGAGTGGGCGTGAGCGAGATTCGAGCGATAGAATCGCTAGAATCCGTGCAAGCTGCCTGACAAGCACCCGGCAATAGTTTCTTGTCAATTAAGGCAGCCTTGCATAGGGGACGCAGCGGGGGTCGGGAGTCGTTTTTCGGCCAACGATCTACCACATGGGAAGCGGGGCACCCGTAAACGACTCCCGACCCCTTTTCGCCCGATTCCACCAAGAAATATCTGGCCGGGTGCTTACATCATTCGCATAGCCCTGCGCTGCTGGCGTCTGTCAGAAACGCGGGCTGCTCCTGTCCGGGCACACCCTACTTGCCGAATTTGACCAGTCCAAAGACCAGCCACGCCAGCATGACGATCGTGGTCAGCACCAGCACCGCCACGGGGCCGAACTGTGCGATCAAGGGCAGCGAAGCAGCCGTGAACAATCCGCCGCCCACAATCGGTTCGAACAGCAGTTGTTTGTATCCGAAACTGTGCATGGCGCCAGTCCGATTCGCCGGGTCGCTCATGCGGATCAACAGCAATCCGATGACCGTCATGCCCATGCACTGGCCGAAATTCGCCAGCCCGTAAGGTACCCAATGCTCTTTGAACAAGCGTGGCGCCAGCACGAAAAATGCCAGTACATTCCAAACGATTCCGGCCAGGGCCAACACCAAGAACGGCCCGACATAAGTTCCCAATGCCGCCAGGGAAATGGTGGCCAGCGCCGACACGATCAGCAAGTCCAACGACGCCCCCGACACGCGATTGATCAACTTGCGGTCGATGCGTTTGGCGCGTCCCGTACGGTCCAACACGATTTGAAGCATCACTCCGCCGATCATCGCCAACGGAAACAGAGGAATATGACGCAGCAGTTCGGGGCCGCCCATCCGCACCCATGTGAACCGTTCGACAACCATCATGCCGTTGTGCAACAACCAGCCAAGCCCGATCGCAACGGCGATGTATCCGAGATGCACGGACAACGGATCGATCATCTGAGCATCGGCTCGTTCTTGCGACTCGACGGATTCGCGTTCTTCGTGTTCGGCCAACTGCTCCTGTTGATCGGAACTGGCGGAACCGGGCGGTTGCAAATGGCCGCAACGTACTGCCCAGTTCACCAGCAGAGTCCCGATCAGAACGCCGGCAACGACTCCGATGGTGGCCAAGCCCAGCGCCAGATCGGCACCGCTTTCGAAGCCCAGTTCCCGAAAGGTGTCCGCCAGACCTGCGGCCGTCCCATGCCCACCTTCGAAACTGATCTCGATCAATGCGCCGGCCAACGGGTCCATGTTCCAGACGGGCTTGAGCACCAGCAGCACCAGGAGCAATCCGATGACGTACTGGCCCCAGGCGATCACCTGACCGTGAACCACCATGGGCCCCGCATCGCGCCAGATCTCTTTTGGCGGAGCGATGCTTTTGCCCAGAAACAGCGCAGCGAACACCACGCTGATCAACAGCCCTGGCATTTGGCTCCACACATCCAACATCGGCTGCGGAAAGAACCCACCGGCTAGCACCGCTTCCTGACCAGCGACCATGCGGACGATGCGGCCCATGACCTCCGGTCCCATCAGCAAGGCAATCGCTCCGGCGATGATCGAACTGGGCAGATACAGCGTTTGAAAGACGCGTACCCGTCGCCGAACCAACTTAGCGGCCAATAGCAGCCCGCTGATGATCAACACGGCCCAAAACGCTTCGTTCAACGTATTCATGTCGGTCAACTCCTCTCTGACGATCGATTGTACGGGGATCGGGTGACGAAGCGAGGGGGAAGCACAAAATGAACGATCCTGGCTCTGGAATCCCAAATGCATTGATGGTAGGCTGAACTGGCGATCCGGGCTGGGACAACGGCAGCGCCGTCCATGCCCGGTCCCCTCCGGCCTCCGTCTCGGATCATACTACCTGCAGCTTGGGAGAAAACCATGACATTCGACCGCCAGCGCCGCCGTCTTATTGCCTGCCAATTGGTCCTTGCCTTCGTCGCCTTCGGGGCCGTTCCTGTCGACCGTCAATCGCATGCTGCCGAACTTTGGTTCGGAACGGCGACGGCCGACATTACGCCGGATCGGCCCATCCCGTTGACCGGCGGCACCTCGGTGCGGATCGGCCGCGAGATCCGCAGCCGCCTGGTGGCGAATGTGCTGGCCCTGGAGTCCCGTGTCGGCGATCAATCGCTGGACCAGGCGATTCTGGTCGCCTGCGATCTGTGCGTCATCCGACCGGGGATTCAACAGGCGTTTCGGGACTATCTGAGCGAACGGATGCCCGAATTCGATCCGAACAAATTGTTCTTGGCTGCGACGCATACCCACGAAGCGCCGGTACTGCTCCAGGACCGTTACGACCAAGCAGACTACCAGGATGCCATGCAACCGAAGGAATACGTCCCTTGGCTGTTCGAGCAGATGGCTCAGGCGGTCGAGCATGCCTGGCAGAACCGCCAACAGGGCGGGGTCGCTTGGGGATTGGGGCACGCGGTGGCAGGTCACAATCGCCGCGTGACCTACCGAGACGGAACCGTGCGGATGCATGGCAACACCAACGATCCCGACTTTCGCCACATCGAAGGGTTCGAGGATCATTCGGTGCACGTCCTGTGCTTTTACGATTTGCAGGAACAATTGAAAGCCGTCGCGCTGACCCTGGCAACCACCGCACAAGCCGAGGGAGGCAGCCGGGTCAGTGCGGATTTCTGGCACGATGCGAGGAACCTGATCCGCGATCGGCACGGCGACCACGTCTGCGTCCTGGGGTTCTGTGCCCCCGCCGGGGACCAGACGCCGCGACCCCAGGTGCATCGTCGCGCGGAACAACGGATGAACCAGTTGCGCGGCTTGAGCCTGAGCCAAGAGATCGGTCGTCGCGTGGCCAATGCCGTGACGGACGTGGCCGAAGCGATCGCTCAAGACATCCATACCGACGTGCCCATGGTGCATCACGTCCGGCAGATCGATTTGCCCGCGCTGCGGGTCACGCAGGCGGAGTTCGATGTCGCCAAGAAAGTGTGCGAAGATATCGATACGAAGACCGAACTTTCACGTTCTGATTATTGGACGCGGAACCTGTACCGAGCCGTGATGGATCGATACCAGGCCCAGCAGCAGGGCGAGGGCCTGACGTATGCGATGGAACTGCACGTGATCCGCCTGGGCGACGTGGCGATCACCACCAGTCCGTTCGAACTGTTCCTGGATTATGGGATCCAGATCCAGGCTCGCAGTCCCGCTTTGCAAACGTTTCAGATCCAATTGACCGGCGCCCTGCAGGACCATGCCTACTACCTGCCGACCCCACGGGCGATCTCGGGTGGGGCGTTGGACCAGCGGCCGTTCACCAATTACAGCGCGACCGTCATGAACAATCTGGTCGGGCCCGAGGGCGGCCAGGTGCTGGTGGATCGCACCGTGCAAGCGATCCAACAGTTGTGGCAGGACCCATGACTTGCGATCTGCCATGTATCTCACGCGGACGATCCAATCTCCCGATGTCAAACCCATACCAATCCCCCAAAGCACGATCGGGCCCGGCCAAAAGTCCAACCGCACCATTTGTGCTTCGGACTTTGGCATTCATCCTAAAAACCGCGCTCCTTGGTTGCCCAATTGGTGCGGTCATAGGGGCCGCATTTTGTTTCGTTCTTTCCGGTGGGAACGCTTCTGGTCACTTCTACGTCACCTATGGTGTGTTTGGCGGCACCGTTGGGTTGGCCGGTGGATTCCTCGCCGGTATCATCTTGGGGCTCACGCGATGGACGAGTCTCACGAAATGAAGGAGTGTTGCATGCCATGAAGGGGCGGCTTTCGAGGATCCTGGCCAACGGATTCAACCGAACCCAGCTTTACGAACTGTTTCGGACATACGAACGTCCTGAAGTTGCCCGCGCGTTGCTTCAGAAAGACGGTCTCGTGTAAACTGGCTGCCGTAGCATAGCGAGGAACGAGGCAGACCACGAAGTTGCCGCTTATCAACGGTACTAAGAACGGAGGGTTTGAGTCATGTGTAAATTCGGGAGATATGGTTGGGCGTTCTTGGCTTGGCTGGGTTGCTGGACCGGGGCGCTTGCGGCTACCGGAGCAGAGGTCGCGGACGTGGTGTTATACGGCGGCCGGATCGTCGCGGTCGATTCCACGTTCCGGGTCGCGGAGGCTCTGGCGGTCCGGGGTGAGCGGATTCTGGAGGTCGGTACGGATGCGGCGGTTTTGGAACGGGCCGGACCCGACACCCGGCGTATCGATCTGGAGGGCCGCACGGTACTGCCTGGCCTGATCGACACGCACAGTCATCCGGTGAGCGCATCCCTGTATGAGTTCGACCACAAAGTCCCGGACATGCAGTCGATCGACGACGTACTGGACTACGTGCGGAGCCGGGCGGAGCAATTGGAGGAGGGCGAGTGGATCCGGATCAATCAGGTATTCATCACGCGCTTGCGCGAACGGCGATTCCCGACCCGGGACGAATTGGATCGGGCGGCGCCCCGGCATCCGGTGATGTTTCGCACGGGCCCGGATGCCGCAGTCAATTCGTTGGCGCTGGAGTTGAGTGGCATCGACGAGGACTTCGAGATCAGTGACGGGCAACCCGGGTTCTTGGAACGCGATCCGGAAACGGGAACCCTGACCGGCATCCTTCGCAGTTGCACGCGTTTGATTCGAGCCCAATCGCCGGGGCGGCGTCCCAGCGACGAGGACCGCTACGACCATCTGAAAGAGTTATTGGCGGCCTACAATGCCGTGGGGATTACCAGCGTCGTCGATCGAGCGGTGAGTGATGCCTCGGCCGCGCTCTATCAACAGTTGCGAGACCGTGGCGATTTGACCTGCCGCATGTTCTTGACCTACAGCGTCAATGCCCAAGCGGCTTTGGAAGAGATCGAAGCCCGGATCGAAGCGGCTGCCCAGCATCCCTTGCGAACCTATGACAATCTCCTCTGGCTCCGCGGGATCAAAATCTTTCTGGATGGCGGCATGTTGACCGGCAGCGCTTATATGCGTGAACCGTGGGGGGTCAGCGACATTTACTCGATCACCGATCCGGAGTATCGCGGCGTGTTGTTCATCGAACCGGATAAGCTGTACCAGATTGCCCGGATCGCCCTTTCCAACGAAATGCAATTGACGGCCCATACGGTGGGTGACGGGGCGGTCGAAACCTTGGTTCAGGCGTACGCGCGGGTGAACGAAGCGTTTCCGGTGCGACCGTTGCGTCCGGCGATCAGTCATGCCAATTTCGTGACGCCGGAGGCTATGGATACAATGGCCCGGTTGGGCATCGTGGCCGATTTGCAGCCGGCGTGGCTGTGGCATGACGGGGCGACTTTGAAAGCCCACTTCGGCTACGAGCGTTTGACCTACTTCCAGCCGTACCGTCAGTTCTTCGAACGGGGCGTGATCGTGGGAGGCGGTTCGGACCACATGCAGAAGATCGGCCGCCGCCGTTCGATCAACACCTACGATCCGTTCCTCGGCATGTGGACCACGTTGGT
>SKKK01000637.1 GCA_007121535.1 Planctomycetaceae bacterium
CGAATGGTGACGGGCAGTTGACGGCGGAAGACTTCGACGCCGTCGCATCGTACCTGAATGCCGCAGAAACACGCGGCGTCAGCAACCCATCCAGCGCTGCCACGGGGTCGGAGCACCTGGCGGAAGAAGCCTCGGGCGAAGGAGCGAAGGACGGATCGGGCGAGGCCGAGTTTTCGATGATGTCCGCCTACGGCGGCAGCGGTTCCGGCAGCGGCTCAGCTTCCGGTTGCGGTTGCGGCTCGGGTTCGGGCAGTGGCGGCGGCGATCCCACCAACACGCCGCCGTTGGCCAACGACGACGACTACTACACGCTACATGACACATCGATTTCCGAGGCAGCCCCCGGGGTAATGGGCAACGACTGGGACGACGACGGCGACCCGATTACGGCGGTATTGATTACCGGGCCGACGCATAACGATCCGGATGGACCTCCTTCCTTCGACCTAAGCGCCGATGGCAGCTTCTACTACCGGCCGAAGCCCGACTGGGCGGGTCAGGACGAGTTCACCTATTATGTCACCGACGGGATCGACGACAGCCCGCCGGCAACCGTGCATTTGTACGTAGACAACACGCCGCCGGTCGCGCAGCCCATTGAGGCCGTCGTCCATTGGGCGCAGGACCCTTCGTACCAAGAGCTTTCCCTGTGGGACGTTTTCTACGACCCTGATGATACCGACGAGCAACTCACGTACACCGTGCCCATGAACACCCACCCGTCGGTTCTCAGCACCAGCATCGACACGACGACGGGGCTCTTGCGTTTGACGTTCTCAGGAACCACGGGCATATCGGACTTGACGATTCGGGCCACGGATCGGCCGGGCGAGTACGCGGAAGAGACATTCCGTGTCTATGTGGTTGACGTGGTGGACTACACGGTGGAAGCCCGATCCTGGGGTGAGGACTGGAGGGATGCTAACGGGCAAGTCCTGTGGAGCGTTGACGAGCATCGCTGGACTGCCATTTACGAGCCCGTCGAGGCATTCGGAGATAGTCGGTGGCGTAACAAGCCCTGGGAGTTCCGGGATGACGAGTGGTATCCGTATAATGCATTTGCGTGGGGATCTCTGGATGCCCCCGTGTTCACCGGGGAGGCAATCCCCGGGCCGGGCGACTGGGCAATCTCGCCCGGCGTCCAGTTCGGGCCCTTGTTCGTGCAGATGACGGCACCGATACGTCAGCCGCAGTTGTATATCAGTGCCGTGGAGTGGCAGCCCGTTGACCCGGAGACCAATTTCGCCCGTCTTGGCGAGGGCCAAGAGCCCGTTCCGGACGGGCAACGGATCTTCCCGGAACGCAACCATCCCGCAGGCGAAATCCGTAACCGCGTGAACGTGGTGGTAACCGTTGAACCAGCTTTGCCGCTGGGTTACTCGGACACCATCTTTGTCAAGGTTTTTGACCCCGATTATTATCAGGACGGCGGCCCGGCGGGTACGCCCCTGGATGGTGACCCGAATGACCATGAGCCCACAAGCCACAAACCGAACGACAACTTCGGTGGAACCGCCGGGGGAGATAGAGGTATGTCGCCGGCCCAGACCTCAATCTCGCTGGTTGCCGAAGAGACGACGTCCACGGTGCAGATGACGATCACCAAGCCCCAGCCGGGAAACAACTTCATTACAGCCGTGCATCACCGCGACAAAGGTGTGTTAAACAACTATCGATTTGACGACAATGGCCGAACCTTGTACCTGATGCATCAAGGGAACCGACGAGACGTTCCCGACGAGTTTCAAACGCAGCTATTGACAGTTTGGCGGACGCTGTGGATGGAACTCAATGCCATGGTCGCGCCGGACGATGTGAACCCGGCTCCACCCTTGCCTCCCATTGGCTTAACACAGACTTCCTTGCAGGCCGCGTTGATCGAGGTTCGGCCGCTCCCGGCCGAGTATAACCGAACGGATGCGATGCCTGACGACGACACGGGAACACTCCCGTTCCGGCGCAATCTGGAGATGCAAGGCGCGGCGAAATTCTTGAACCAGGTGAGGGACGAGGACAGTGAACGGTATTTCTGGGTTGTTCATGTGGTTGGCGCTTACCAAGGGCCGGAGAGTCTGAACTACCCTTCAGATACTGGGCGTGTTCTCCTCGGCTACGCCTTCTTGAAGATGACTGATGGACCAATCGCGGTGTACTTTGAGACGATCCGGCGCGTTGCAGCGAACTACCCTGGAGCAGTGGATGAACAGGTAATTCGGGAACGGCTGGTCCTTCATGAGGTCCTTCACCGGTTCTTGGGCCCGCATGGCGCTCCGGGAGCCGACGAAGGCGTGATGAACATCGAGCCGACGGTGCTGACCGGAACCGCATTGGAAAACCAACTCACGCCTCGGCAGATTCGGCTGATGCATGAACAGAGATATCCCGGGACTACGAGGAGGTAACCATGCTTGCACAGATTTTCCTGATAGCCGCGTCGTTTGGTGTGACTGAAGCGTTCGATTCCCTGGTCTTATGGGTCGAAACAGCTCCTCAAGAGGTTCGATTGGGTGACCCAGTGTTCGTGCGGATCTCGGCAAGAAACACGGGGAAGGAGCCCATTGTGATTCCGGCGTACTTTCCGCAAGAGATCGGCGGCTTGTGCCGTTTTGAGTTGGTTGACATCAGGGAACGGACAAGATTCGAGTTCTTTCCGGATGGGGCAGGAAGTGGGATAGTGCCCAAGATCACGCTTGCGCCAAACGATGTCACTATCGTTCTCTACGACGTCTTAGCGCTACCGCAACCCGACTGGTTCGACCGCCGGTTCTGGATGCCCAAGGAATGGCGACCGGATTCATACGAACTGGCCGCGCGTCTTCGGCTGGGAAAGCAGGTCTACTATCAGACGTTCGGCTCGAGAATTCATATTGATCGCCGGCCTGAAAACGAAATCGCAGCTTTGCGCGAATTCTACAACGGCGGCATCCACGCACCGAGCCCGCCGGGTTGGGACTGGGACCGGCCGACGTTGGGATTGTTCGGTGCGATCGACTTTCCCTGCGTCTGCAGCCTTCCGGATGAGCTGGCCGCGATCGAACAAGAGCTGAGCGCCGGGAGCCTCCGCGACGCCGTACACGGCACGCGTTTGACGGCCCGCCTGTACGACGCGAAAAAGCTGGACGAACGGCGAGAGGCGGCCGACGAACTGATGCAATGGTTGGATGCCCGGCACGAGATCGCGCGGCATTGGATGGCGATGCAACTTGTTTACTGGGCCTCGGACAACCGGGGACTCGGAGAATACCGCTTCGAGTTCGTGGATCGACTCATTACCAGGGGTCCCGAGAAGTATGGTGGCACGGACTGGCAAGACCAGTACCGTCAGCGGAACGACTCCCGCCGCCAATGCTATTTGGAACACCTTCAGCGTCCGCAGGCGGTGCGGGAGTCGTCTGGAATGAAGCGGGCAACAGGAGAGCGGCGGGATCCCGCCCCGGTTTCCGCGGACGCGCAGGCGACCTTGACGCCTTCTGGCGCCCGGCTCCTGGGCAACATTCGCGCCGCCGGCGGAAGGTTTTGGCTTCCCGGGCGGGCATCGCGCCCCTGGGAACCGCGGCCCGGCGTCCCAACTTTCGGCGTCCGTCTGCCCGGCAA
>SKKK01000035.1 GCA_007121535.1 Planctomycetaceae bacterium
CGTCGCGGATCGCTTCCGCCGCCGTGCCCGAGGCCGAGGCGGCACGGTCGCACACTTCTTGCAGATGCTGTTCAATCGCTTCGCGCGCTTCGCCCGTCCTGCGATGAATGATCCCGATCATCTCTTGCGCATCACCGCGGAACTGCAACACGTCGTCATCCGTCAACTGCCCCCATTTCTGGCGCACTTTGCCCTCGATTTCGTTCCAGTTGCCTTCAAGAACTAGTTGGTCGATCATCATACCTCCCTCTCGATTTTCCATCCGATACCCCTGCGGGCGTGCCAGGTCGAGCGACAACGAAAAAAGCCGACGTGACGGAACACCCTGAGGTATTCGGCCACGCCGGCTTACTCTTCAACGAGCCCCCGCGGAACAACCGGGTTGCCCTTTATCTAGTCATCCGACGACATATAATCAATCTGGCGGCGGAACGGTCTGCCAACCTGCGAATCCACGTCGGCCATTCCACCACTAATTCATTCTATCCCCGCAGAGCCGACAAGACAAGTGGCCGAGTGGGATCCTTTCATGGCGACGGGCGGCAACTGCAGTTCCGCCACGTCCGCCAGTATCAGCCGGAGTTGCTCTTGCGCCTCTGCCAACGTCGTTACCACGTGCGCATCAGCCCCGTAGCCAATGCGCTCTTTCACCTTGTTCAGGTCGCCTTGTGCGTGCCACAATCCGACCACCAGATTCCCGGCCGGAACTCGGCCACGAAGACGCTTGCACAAGGTGCGCGCGTGCATCACGGCGGCGGGCGGCAAGGCGGAAATGCAGACGACCCGGGGCTTGAGCTGCCAGACCAGATCGATCAACTCGCTGGGCGAGGACGCAACCGGGGCGGCTTTGACGGGGCAGCCCGGCGAGTCGAACAATTGCGCCAGCATGGTGCCTGCGATTTCATCGGCCTCGGTGCGGGCGGGCAGGCAAAGCACGCAAAGCCCGGACTCGTGGGGGGCAGTCGCCCCGCCGGAATCCCCGTCTGCCGCGTTCTCGCTTTCGGTGCCCTCGGTCGCCAGTGTTTCCAGATGACGCTCACCTTGGTCTTGAAGAATTTCCCGCACACTGTTCATGATGAACTTGTGCCTGCCTTCGGCAAGCTCATCTCGCCGCCAATGGGTTTCCGCCAACGCCAGTGCCGAGATCAACATCGTATCGTAGACTTTGACCAGCGGCTGGTCCCCGCAAGCAGCCTCCACCAGTTCGGCGGCTTCCTCTTGATCTCCCGCCACCAGCCGCTGGTAGACGCGTCGCGATACCGCAAAGACCGGCTCGTTGCCCAACAGAATGTCCAGAAACGACAGTTGGGAAACGTGCTTGCCGATCACCAACAGGCACACGGTCAACGGGGTCGCCAGCAACAGCCCGACGATTCCCCACAACCATGTCCAGAAGACAGCCGCCACTAACACCGCGACGACCGACACACCAGTTGTCTTGCCGTACAGCCACGGCTCCATGACGTTGTTGCTCAAGAGTTCCAGCACCACAAACAGCCCGATCGCCAGCAGGGGCGCTATCCAGCCGGTCGAGATGGCCATCGCCAAGCCGATCGGCATCGCCGCAGCAAGGCAGGGACCCAGGTAAGGAATGAACCTCAACATGGTGGCCAAAATCCCCCACAGGAGCGCGTTGGGCAAACCGATGAAATAGAGCCCGATTCCCGCGGCGATGCCATAAGTGGCGTTGATGAACAAGAGCATCAGGAGATAGCGGCTGACTCGCGTGCCGGCGTCTTCCAGCATCTGAATGGTGACGTTCACCTGGCTTTTTCCAATCAGGCGGATAAATCGATCGCGCAAGTCGTCGCGCCGAATCAAGAGAAACACCACCAGCACGACGACGATGCCGCCCAAGGCCAATCCGTTCAACACGGTGCCGAACGCTCCACGGAAGACTTCCAAGGGGCTCGCCGGCGAAGCAACCACGCGTACGGCATACGGGCGTTCACCTCTGCCCATCAGTCCTTGAACTTCTTCGGATTCCGGCAGGCTCTGGCCGATCTCCCGGCCTGCGTTTGTCACTTTGCTCAGCGCGGCCGCGGTATAGGCATTCGCCGACTGCAGTTTTGCCTGCAAGTTCGCCTGATACTCGGGTATCTTGGGGGCCAGTTGGGTGATCTGCACCACGGCAAGCCAAGCCACAAGGCCCAGCCCGGCGAAGCCCAGGAAGGCCGTCACCAACACCGCCGGGATGCGAGGCAGCCGGCGCCGCTCGAACCAGTCGCACACCGGGCTCAGCAAAAAGCTCAGCAGCACGGCCAGCGTCATGGGAACCAGCAAATCCTTTGCCAAGTAAAGCGCCCCCACGACCACGGCGATGGACGCCAACATCCAGGTTGCTTTGTTGAATTGGTCCGAGGGTGCCATGCGATCCACTCCGACGCGCTGCGGCTGTGAAAGAGATGCCTGTCCCCATTCTTTCACAGCCTCGGCCTATGGTCAGCGACCCATCCAGGCCCAAAGGCGACCGAGCACCAAGCCGACGCCGACCGCGATCAAGACGGACCTCAGCGGCTGCTGCACGATGGATTGCTCGATACTGCTCACGACTCCCTGGACCTTCTCTTGACCCTGTTGATAGCATCCCGAGGCATTCTCGCGAAATTTTTCGAGCTTCTCCCGGGCAGCGTCGCGTGCGATGTCGCCCATTTCCTGAAGATCCTTCGTCACGACCTTCGCCTGTTCGCCCAATCGGTCACTCGTAGTAGACATCAACGTTCTCCTTTTCGGACCCAAAATAAAAAAAACCGACGTGGCGGAACGTCCGTAAACGTTCCACCACGCCGGCTTACTCGTCAACGAGCCCTCCCGCAAAGGCGGGCTGCTCTTTGCCTAATCATCCGACAATCTCAACGCTCCCGTGGAGACGCCTGAATTCTCATGCGGACTCCACTCACCATGAATCCTATGCTCCGCGGCGAGAAAAACAAGGGCGCCTGGTCCAAGGTTGCACCCGCACAGGAACAGCGTGTTGCGTGGTTATGCCCCATTCGGTGCTGCAGCAATTGTGCCGGGCTGCATTTCGACTTCGATTTGGTGGTCTTGGCCGTCGTCGATCAGGGTGATGAAATCGTCGGATTGTTCGGCACCATCCAGCGTCAGGCGGCTGACGGTGGCGTTGGGGCCGTGGTGGTGGATGGTGATGTGATAGAAGGTTCCGCGATAGCGGTAGTGGATCTTGAACTCGGTCCATTCGGCGGGCAGGCACGGCGCGATGCGCAGCTTGTCAATCTCGATGTGCAGGCCCAGCAGCGACTCGACGATCAGCCGATACATCCAGCCGGCCGATCCAGTGTACCACGTCCAGCCGCCGCGGCCCGTATGCGGTTGGACGCCATAGACGTCAGCGGCCACGACATACGGCTCGACGCGGTAGGTCGCGGTGTCCGCCGGCGCCGTGCCGTGCGAGACGGGATTGATCAGCCGGAACAGCGCCCACGCCCGCTCGCTGTCCCCCCGCGCGGCTGCGGCCATGACGGTCCAAATGGCGCTGTGCGTGTACTGGCCTCCGTTTTCCCGCACCCCGGGTACGTAGCCTTTGATGTAGCCCGGATTCAGATCCGACTTGTCGAACGGCGGATCGAGCAGC
>SKKK01000698.1 GCA_007121535.1 Planctomycetaceae bacterium
CGCCGGCCGCTTCCTGCAGTCGCGTCTGCGGAACGATCGGGAACTGGTGCGTTTCGCCCGGCAATTGGTCGACGGCACCCGGCATCACCGCAACGAAATCGATCAGATCTTGACAGACAAGCTGCAAAACTGGAGTCTCGGGCGGCTTGCCGCCACCGATCGCGGTATTCTGCGGATGGGAATTTACGAGTTGCTGTATGCAGGGACTCCCGGGCCGGTAGCCATCAACGAGGCGGTCGAACTGGCTCGCCGATTCGGAACGCTTCAATCCCCGAAATTCGTCAACGGAGTGCTCGACCGCGTGCTCCACCGACCGACGCAAGGAACCTGATGATGGGACTGTTCGACCGATTTCGTGGCAAGACGAACGTTGAGTCGCAGGACGTGACCTCCACTCCGCCGCGGGCGGATGAAACCGCAGCCGACACAGGGCATGTCGACAGCGCAGCATCGGCCGCTGCGCCCAAGGGCCTGCTGGCCCGGTTGCGACAGGGCCTGCGGCGTACGTCCCAATTGCTGAACACGGACATCCGGGACCTGTTCAAGCAGGACGGCCGCCTGGTGGATGATGACTTTGTGGACGAGCTGTTCGCCATCCTTGTACGCACCGATATGGGCACCGGACCCTCTGCACAGATCCGCGACCAGATTCGCTCCGAATTCCGCGGTCGCGTGGTTCGCATGGACGACGTGCTGCACTCGGTCAAGAGTCAATTGAAACAACTGATGGCCCAGGACGAGGCTCCGCTGAACCTTGCCACCAGCGGTCCGACCATCATCATGGTCGTTGGAGTCAACGGAAGCGGCAAAACCACTTCCATTGCTAAATTGGCCCACTTCTTGAAAGCCCAAGGCAAGGGGGTCGTCGTGGCGGCAGCCGATACGTTTCGCGCGGCGGCCGTCGAACAGTTGACGGTTTGGGCCGAGCGGATCGGCGTTCCGATCGTCACGGGTTCAGCGGGAAGCGATCCCGCCAGCGTCGCCCATCGAGCGGTCGCCCAGACCTTGGAGTCCGGCGCGGACATCTGCATCATCGATACTGCGGGCCGCTTGCAAACCCAGGCCAATTTAATGAACCAGTTGGCCAAGATCCGTCGCGTGATCACCAAGCAGGTCCCCGAAGCGCCGCACGAAGTGCTGCTGGTCCTGGACGCGACCGCAGGGCAGAACGGGATCAGTCAGGCGAAAGGGTTTTCCGAAGCTGCCGGTTGTACCGGCATCATCCTGGCCAAACTGGACGGCACCGCCAAGGGCGGCGTCGTGATCCCCATCCGCCAGCAATTCCATCTGCCGGTCAAGTACGTCGGTCTGGGCGAAAAGGCCGAGGACCTGGCACTGTTCGAAGGCGGTCGTTTTGTGGATGCCCTCCTGGATGACGAAGCACCCGAGGGGCATTTCTGAGCCCGGGGTGGAAGGGGTCGGGAGTCGTTTTCGGGCAAAACGTTTTCCATGTGGTTCATCGCTACCCGAAAACGACTCCCGACCCCGTTTCGTTGCCCATGCAAGGCTGCCTTGAATAACAGGAAACTCCGGGCCGAGTGCTTACACCCGTCAGTACCCGCACGACGCGCACGCGTCGGTGTCGCGAACCCTTGCTTTATCGAAATGGACGCTTCTTCCGATCATGCGATTTCGCGCGATCCTCCGATCAGGATAACGTGAGATCGGAATGCTACATGCAGCGTATGGGTAAGCACCCTTCGGGAAATAACTGAGCGGAATGGCGCTAGCCACCGGTTCCCAGCGGCTTTGGGATTTCGAGAAGTCGTCCGGTAGATCTGTCGTGGTGATCCGCACACAAAACCCAATGGATTGGGGAGAAAGCAAATGCGAATGAATCGGTGTTCGATCGCGTTGATGGCGGTCATCTCGATTTCGATGATGGCCGGTCGGAGCGAAGGGCAGGGAGTCGTGCGAATTGTACCCGAAGAGTCAACATCGATTTACCAGGAAGCCGATGGGCCTTCGCCAAGCGATCTAGTCGTGCCGACGGAGTTGAGCAGCGAGTTCAAAGATGAGGCTTTGAAGCAAGACAACGGCACTTGGAAGGACGGTGACTGCCAATTCAACTGCGGTCCTTTGTGGTCGGTTTACGCGGGCGCTGTCATCCTTCGCCGTGACAATCCCGACGTGATGGGTCCCCTTCCAGTTGATCCCATTGTACTTGGCACTCCCCCGTTCGACGTCGGCACCAGTGTAGGGGTCGAGATCGATGCGCGACGCCGACTCGGCGAACGCAATGAACTGCAAGTCCGATATTTCGGCGTCGCTGGCTGGTCGGATCAGTTTGAAGACTCAGGGACGATAGGGCCAATCCAATGGGAGGCGTTTGCCGGCTATGCGACTCGGCTGCACAGCACCGAGATCAATCTGCGCCGATGCTGGACGGATCGAGTGACCGTGTTGGGGGGCTTTCGTTGGGTTGAATTGAACGAAAAAGTGGACTACGAGATCAACACAACCACCTTTGGCTTCTCCGCCGATTTCGCCCAGCGTGCCGGGGCGTACAACAACATGTACGGTTTTCAGCTTGGTACTGATGTGTTGCTTTGGGACCGCGGGGGACCGTTCACCGTCAACTCTGAAGTGAAAGCCGGCATCTATTCCAATTTGGCCAAGAACTCGGGGGCTCTGGAAAGCCCGATTGGTGACATCGTCGGTGATGGCCGAAAATACCACACGGCGTTTCTCGGCCAATTGGCGATCAACGCGAAGTACCAGTTGAATCGCAATTGGGCTCTGCTGGCCGGATATCAAATGTTGTGGGTCGAAGGCGTCGCGCTGGTCAACAGCAACCAGGTGGACGCCCTGGTGGCGGGCGACGTGGACACCAGTGGCAGCCCGTTCTACCACGGTGCCACGGTCGGTGCCGAGCTTCGTTGGTAACGCAACGGTCTGAAGGCAGCTTGGAAGCCGCCCCCGAGCATGCCGTTGCTCCGGACGAAACGGGAGTCGTTTAATCGGCTCCCGTTCTTTGTTGGTCGCGGACGGTTCTGCACAACAAAATCGGACGATCGCCACAAACGATACAGATTTACAATTTAGGGCTCTGACATGAAACTTTCGCTTCTGGGACCGCGGTTCCTTTTCAACACGGATTCTCCGAATCTCCGATAATGTTGACGGGAGAGGAGATTCCTTCTGCCTCTGCAGGGTGGGCTGCCTTCGACTGCCAGGAACACGGTTGCCAACTGTTTTCACATGCTGGCTTCCAGTCGAGGCAAACGCCGGAACGGCCCTTCGGAAGCGAAATTTCAATGGATTGGGGAGTAACGAGGATGAAGATTAGACGACTATTGATCGCCCTTGCGGCGACCGGTTCACTCGCGGCCACTCAGGCTGCGGCTCAAGGGGTAGTACATCAGGTCCATGAGATCCAGCCGTCCGTCAACCAGGCATCGCCCAGCGATTTGGCCATTCCGGTCAGTTCGGTCATGGGAGCGGACTCTTGGCAGAAAGACGACTTGGGATACAAGGACGGCAAGATCGGCGGATCGTGCGGTTCCGCGCCGTTCGAGCTGTATCCGACCGACAGCATGGGCATCAAGATCGGTGGCTGGACTCAGTTCGGCTACCACAGTCGAGCCAGC
>SKKK01000482.1 GCA_007121535.1 Planctomycetaceae bacterium
GACGCGTTTGGAAGCGTTGCCGAACATCAACGTGGGCGACCTCGTGCTTACCGGCGGAGACCTGCCGGACGATGCGTTCCAGATCGAGTTTGTCGGCAATCTGGGCGGCAGAGATGTACCCGAGCTGATCGGTGACCCTGCTGAGTTGACCGGCGGGTTCATGCCCGACGTGGAAGTGCTGACGATCACCCAAGGCGTTACCAGCGTTCGCGATCGTTTGGAGGGCCTGCCGAATATCAACCCCGGCGACGTGGTTGTCACCGGAGATCCGGGCGGCCCCTACGATGTAGAATTCACGGGCCAGTACGCGGGTTGGGACCAGAATCCACTGGTCGGCGACGGCGATGATTTGACCCCGGCGCCTCAGGACGTCCAAGTCGACGTTACCCGGGTGGCCGTGCCCAGCTTGCGTCGCGTGTTGGAAGCCCAGCCCAACATCAATCCGGGCGAGGTTACCGTGACCGGTGGCCCGTTGGACGTGGCCCCGTTGCGCGTCGTGCTCGAAGGCCAATATGCGGGTCAGTCTTTGGCGGTCATGCCATGGCGCAGCGATGCCATCCATGGTTACGATCCCCTGCCAGCCGGCACGGGCGTCCAGGTGGATCTGGTCGACGCCAGTGGTATCCCCGATTCGACGAGCATCCGAATTCCGAGGTCGGGCATCACCGGTTTGGCCTTCTCGCCGCTGGACTTCAACCTGTGGCATCCCACCACCACCCGTGGTTTGGACGCCGGGCATGGAATCAATCCGGCGCCAGACAACAGCCGCACGCCGTCCGGAGCCCGCGCGTTTGTGGATGGGAACGCCGGGCGGGGCAGAGTGCAAGGGGGCGTGACGATCAAAACGAACGTCCGTGAAGCGGAAGGACACACCAGTCTCTATTTCGGCCTGGAACGCTTTGAGGACTCGAGTGTCAGCAATGCCGACTCGCGTTACTTCCGTTACCTGTCCCAAGGCGGCCAGTACGGCGTCCTGAACCGCCTGACCCATCTGGATCTATCCAGCAACCCGTTGATCGTGATACCCGAGCGTGGAGACACGGGGGGAACCTACAACTTGCCTGGCGGGGCTTACGGCAGCTTGATCACCGGCGAGTTCAGCTTGGAGGGCTACGTCTCGGCCGACAAGCCCACGTTGTACTTCAACTACTATCTGGAAACGGAAAACTTCGGCGGCGACACGGGCGGCGCCACAATCCAATCGAACCCCGACAACCCCTTCCGTGACAGCGCACGGGTATTCATATCGCGCGACGACGGGGATACCTGGGAGCTGTTGGCGACGAACAATTCGCAACTCAGCGCCCCCTACTCCCAATTCGCGGCCCTGAACGCTGAACTACCACGGTTTTTATCGGATTCTGCCACCGAGGGCATCAACACTTTGTACCCCTGGTTGAGTGTCCCGCCCGTCCGGCAGCAAGTCCAGGAGTTGTTCGACAATACGGGCACTTGGCGTCAAGCCCGTATCGATCTGGGCGTGTACGCAGGTGAGCCCAATTTGCAGTTGCGTTTCGATTTCAGCACTGCGGGCAAGATGAACGATCCATCGCTGGGCCTTCTCGACCAAAGGTTTGGCGAGTTCCAGCATAACGACCGCTCGATCCGCAGTCAAAACAACCGGTTCGAGGGTTTCTACATCGACGACATCATCGTGGGCGCTTCGGAACGCGGCGAAATGGTCACTGGCGTCGCCGCGGACGACAGCATCTATAACCTGGCGGCTCCTCGAACTAATCCGGGCGGGGCGCCGAGAAGGCTGGACGGCGACTACCAGTTGGAGATCCGCCGCGGGCCCGACTACGCCAATCTGGTTTCGAGTGGAGGCAGCACCATCGTCGTTCAGCAGACGTTCCATACAAACGAGCGGCACGTGGCCGGGTACACGTTGATTGCTCCGGACCCGGCGGACGTCAGCGACGGGATGCAATTTGCCGTCGCCGGAAAGCACTGGGCGATCTTCGAGTACGACACGGACGGTTCGGTCAGCGAAGGAGCGGTGCCTGTTAGCCTGAACGGCATCACTACTGCAATGGAACTAGCCGGGCGGATTCGCACCGCCATCAATAACGCGTCGGACCTGGGCGTAACCGCGATCCTGACCGCTCCCACGGGCCAGGCGCGCATCGATCTGGTGGACGCGCTGGAGATCATCCCGCACGCTCCCGGCGATCCGAATGGCGACGTGGCGATCGACGTCGAGGCTTACAATCGCCGGGGCGACGCGAATTTCCGCCGCGAGCAGGGGCAGGTGATCATCGAAAACAATGTGATCAGCAGTGCCAGCGAGTTTGCTATCCGGATCGCGCCGGGCAACCGCGAGCCCAATACCAACTTGCCTCATCCGGGAGTGCCGATCCGTTTCGACACGCCCAACAACATCGTTACGGTCAACAACAATCCCGCCTTGCGCACCGGCTTGGCACCGGGCGTGGTCGTACAAAACAACATCCTGGCCTACAGCGGGGAGGGAGGTATCGAGTTCCGCGGCGATCCGGCCGGCACTCTGCCTTTTGCAGCCGCTCCGTTCGGGCGGATTGTGAATAATACCATCTACGGTGGCGCAGCCGCTGTCGCACCGGTTCCGGAAATCGAATTCTTGCCGATCGACCCGGAACCCATCATGCCGCCGAACGATGATCTTTCGACCGCCGCCTTGCCTTTCGGTTTCGATTTCGAGTTTTTCGGTAACACATTCGATGAATTCTTTATCAATAACAACGGCAATATCACCTTTACTGGGCCTTTGTTCGAGTTTACTGCAGCCGGATTCCCTCAGTTTATGCCGATCGTTGCCCCCTTTTGGGCAGATGTCGATACGCGCCCGTTTGCCGATGGCAGCTCGGCCGGGTCGGTTCATCTTACCCGAGGCGAGAACCCCAACACGGGCAACCCTGTCGTGCAGATTGATTGGGTGGATGTGGGCTATTTCAGCACACCTTTTCCGGGCAACACGCGCGCGCTGAACACGTTTACGCTATACATCGAAGATGATCCCGCGGGAGATATCGTCGCTTTCGGGTACGGCGATATGAATTGGACCACCGGTGATGCCAGCGGCGGTACCAATGGGTTCGGCGGGACCGGTGCCCAGATCGGTTTTGATTCGGGTGATGGTGTCAATTTCATCAGCCTTGGACGTCCAAACAGTCAGGCTATGCTTGATGAAGTTTTGAGGGACGCCCCCTTTGTTTTCCGGATCGATCCGGTCACGGGCGTTCCCGGCGGTGCTCGGGCTAGCACGGGCATCGTCGTGGCCGACAATGCGGCGCCTACCATCCTGAACAACATCTTGTCCGGATTGGAGACTGGCATCGACGTCGCGGCTAATTCGTTATCTGCTACCGTATCGGGTTGGAATCTGTTCCAAGAGAACAACGACAACGGTTTGGTGAACCCCGCCAATGATCTGGTGCGACCGCCGGGTGCACCGTTGTTCCTCGATGCGGACGGTGGCAATTTCTATCTTCGATCCGGATCGATGGCCATCGATAGCGGGCTGAACACCATGCAGGACCGCAGTGCGTTCGTGCTGGTCAAGCAACCGTTGGGCATCCCGCAATCGCCGATTTTCGCTCC
>SKKK01000051.1 GCA_007121535.1 Planctomycetaceae bacterium
CCATGCCATTTCCGGGTACTTGCGAGTGCGTTTGAAATTTGGATCGCCCGTTATCGCACCGGTGTCAAGGGTTGCCATGCGACTGATGATAATCCAGTGGCCTTCGGAGCGTTTATGAGGCTGCATGTTTGGTGTTCCTGTTGGGTTAAGCCAGAACGTTCCCGATCACGCGGGCGGCGCGCGTGATTTAACCACTTGCGAGGACGTCGCCGCCGCCTCGCGTGCATCGGATGGTTCTGCGTAAATGAGTACACCACCATTTCAATTAGCAGTTGCACGCGGCATACCTGCCGATGACTACCAGGTATGGTTCACTGGGGAGTTGTGCAGGGCCGTGTGTTCATCGATCAAATCGAAGTACCCGCGATCATGGATACGCGACTTGCGGTTTGAGGGCTTTAACGTCAAAGGCGAACTGATCATCGAAATCCGCTTCGAGGTTTCCGAACCGGTCTCGTCAAGATTGTTTCGGTTTGCCACAAGAGTTTTCCGAGGCATTCGACCGTATCTGCCATTCCAATCACTTCTGCCACGTCCCCGCAAGTTCCGACGTAGACGTCTGGATCATTGGGAAGTTGCAGTTCCGCCACCGCCTCGTTCCATTGATCGATCCGATGGTGAACCTTGATGTCTGAATTGTATTTCAGCAACATGCGGACAATTTCGTCCCGCTGTGCTTTAGATTCTTCGTACAGTCGTATGCGATCAGGTTTGCGTGTCATAGTGTATTTTACGTTCCATCAAACGAGGCGCGGCCCAGGGCTACCCGGAAGTGGTAAATTCCCGGTCCTGTGCTACTTTAACTCCCGGCGGTCGAGGGCTGCCTTCGACAGCACGGCTGCACGTACCAAGTGCAGTCATTCCGGTACCACAGTTGGGCCGGTCCAAGCTGCCGGGACGCGCATCGTCAAAAGTTTGGTGAACATGTCAGCCTCCTTTCTGACGAGGCACGCGCCTCGTTTGATGGAACGTGCAGTTTGTTTTGAGCAGAACGGTCAGCGTCACCGGGTCGCCGCCCACGACGCTTCCACTTGATTCCGACCGGATCGGCGACTCCGGTGCACGCATTTGTTCGTTGGCGCTATAGCAGTTCTCGCTGGCTAGTCGCACTGCTGGGTAGCACATATGCAGTGACACGCCTCGCAGACCTGGAAGACGATTTGGTTGTACGGATCGTTCCATATTAGTTCGTCGTCAGCGTCCGGTTGATGAACCGCTATCACGCGCATGGTGTAAGCACGAATATCGTGGGCTTCGATTATCAGCCTATTTGTGCCAAAATACTCCACCATCATAGCATTGATGTCCAGCCCCATCGCTGCCGCCTGCTTGGCCATCGGCTCGGACGGTGCCGTGTCATCCAGCACTACTTCCGTGGGGCCGACATGACCAATAACCTCCGCAGGACAGTCGGGATTAGCGCAGGACCCGGACGGGGCGTCCTGAATGAAAGGTGCGCACCCAAAGTGACGAAGAACCTGCTCGTCGGTCCAATTTGCGTACTCCGAAGCCTTCGGTCGTTCGACGTGAGCGTACTCGTAGACACTACCGTCGTACCTTTTCTCGGAAAACGCGATTTGAATCGCGCGTGCCATCTCTGAACCCGACAGACCATCGAGACCAAAAATACCTTGCAGTGCCAAGGCATCCTCTGCGACTGTTGGATCGTACCGCTCGCGACAAAACGAAATTGGCGAAGCCGGAAAATGACGCGGGTATCCAGCGTATGGAATATCAGCATCGTCGCTGAACAACGTGGGATCGATCAATTCGACCTCGGTATCGTTCAGGGCGCGGTAAATGAACGTGGTGTCGACCGACATACAGCGGAAGCCGTAGAGTAGTGGAAGACGGGTCACGCCAGGGATCTCGACTGGGACAGAGGGGTCGACTAAGTCGAGGGAGTACAGCAGATGAAGTGGGACATCGTCAACATTCACGAAGCGAATGCCAAAATCAGAGATGCGGCCACCGAACCAGTGGTCGAATGGTCCCGACACTGCGTGAAGCTCCCGATAGTGGCGGAGCTTGCGGTGGTCAAATAGTGACAGTGGCATCACGAGTACCTTGCTTGCTGTGCGAATGGCCGACGAACGTCTGCGATCAGTGGGCGGCGGGAGTTGACTTGCCATCCGATACCGACCTGTCCCGCCGCTCCACTGCATCGCTTTGTTCGGACTTCGTTCGCCGGGGTGGCAGCGACATTGCGTTGCGTTCCCGCGATTTAGTGTCGGCAACAATTCGAGCCAAATCATTGTCGAATCTAGCTGCAAGTTCACGTTTGATCCGCAGGATCTCCTCGTTGATCGAATCAGCACTCATCGTCAATCTCCCAAAAGCTCGTCGGGCGAACAGATCAAGGGAGGAACGAAGCCTTGATCCCGGCATACCTGCTCAATAATCGATCTGGTCTCCGCGTTGGCAATGTGCGTGAAATTCAGTGTTATCAGGAATTGTATCCCGTTCACAGCGGCTATGGCAATATGCAGGGCATCGCGCGGCTCAGTTGCCGGGATTCCATGCTGGAGCATTAGTTCGGCTGCAAGGTTCGTTGCATCGGAGGAAACGGCGAGAATGGGGACGTTGGCGATCAACGCAAGGCGCTCCGATGCTGCGGAAGTATCGCCAGCGGAGCATTCATCAACGACGATTTGGGACACAACCAATTTATAGCGGTCTCGTACAGACCACCATCGATGTGACGTGAGCTGACGCGCCGCGACGAGGATGTCGGCTTGCTGACGCGCGGCAATATGCCCGATCACCGTCGTCTCCACATACACTGTCGGTTTATTCATGTCCCGTCATGTCCGAACGACTACGATCACGCGGGCGGCGCGCATGATTCAACCACTGTCGAGGACGTCGCCGCCGCCTCGCGTGAATCGTTTTGTTATCCGCCAACCACAGCAACGACGACAGCCGCTGTTGACGAGGTAATCGCGCTGACGCACAGTCATGTTGGTCATGGTACCTACTTTGAAGCCAAGTCCTTCCCGTCAGCCGAGCAAATGAGCAGCCTGGGATTTGCAGACGATAGCCGCGCAATGCCTTGCTCAGTGAGGCGGGCACCATCAACAACGATTGTATCCGTTGTCAGAAGCTGAGAAAGTACGGGTATCGAAGCATCTGTGATGTCTGGTGTCCTGAGCCACAACGTCAGATCATATTCCGCTGGCAGGCGGTTAAGTGTCAACAGCTCGACGATGTTGTCGTCCGTCAGTGTTGAATGTGAATCGAATTCGATGTGGTACACCCCGAACTTATTGTCCAGGACGATTGGCTGCAGATGACTCAAGAGTTCAAAGGCGTGCTTCGAGTCGGCGTCGCGCTTCGCAACACCGATTTCGAAGCTTACGACCAAGATGGCGAGATACGCCATTACAGCGAGCCCCGTAATGAGGGCGGCAAGCAGCATGAAGTTGAGCGATCGACGCATGAGAATTTGACACGGATAACGGTCCGGATCACCGGGGCCGCGCCGGTGAGGTTTCCACTTGTCAGGACGTCGTCGCGGCCTCCGGTGCATCCGATGGTTACGATCTTCGGTTGCCCCCGGGAGACGACCCGCCGTGC
>SKKK01000359.1 GCA_007121535.1 Planctomycetaceae bacterium
CGTGCCCAGCCAGCACGACGGCAAGGACGCGGCCGTGATCGCGGAGCTGACAGCCTTCGGGAAAGGCAGGCCTTGGCCTTGGCAAGCGGACAGCGAGCTTCTGGCACTCGTCAAGCATCAGGTGTTCCGGGCGGAAGCCTACCGCAGTCAACAGACTCAGTGGAGCGGCCGCCTGGAGGGTCTGCTGGCACGCCACTGGCCGGAGCTGACCAACCTGCTGAAGTTGGAAAGCCCGACGTTGCTGCGGATGATCGAGCATTACCGCAGCCCGGCGCGGGTGGCGGCCGACGCGGAAGCCGCCCAACGCCTGGCCGGTTGGGGTGGTCCCAAGCTCCAGGAATCGAAGATCCGTCAGGTCATCGAGTCTGCACGCTTGACACAAGGTGTGCCAACCAGCGATGCCGAGTCATTGTGGTTGGGAGAAGTGGCCTGCGATTCGCTGGCGGCGTATCGCCAGATTCAGTCGGCCAAACGCGAAATCTCGGCTTTGCTGGCCGGCGATCCGAGTTGGTCGCGGTACACCCCGATCGGAGCGGGGACGCTGGGCGCGATTTGGGCTCACGCGGGCGATCCCCGGGATTACGACAGCGGCGGCGCCTTGCTGAAAGGCTTGGGCCTGAACCTGAAGGAGCGCAGCAGCGGCCGTCGTCAGGGTCAGGTGGCGATCAGCAAACGGGGTTCCAGCGAGGCTCGTCGTTGGATCTTCTTTTGGGCCTTGCGAGCGGTTCAGCGTGAGGAGGTGTCGCCCTGGTACGCGGAGTTCACGCAAGTTGGTCGGAAGGCTTCGGAGCATGGCCAGCAGGAAGCCCGCCGCATGAAAGGCGTGGTGGCCGTGATGCGAAAACTGGTTCGCGGCTTGCGTTGCGCGATGATCCACGAGGAGGACTTTGATTACAGCAAGTTGTTTGCAGATCAGCCGGTCAAGAAGAAACGTCGGCGTCAACGACGCAGCCGTCACGGCCGGTCGGACGGCTTGTCGTGAGGCACATTGAGAGGCGGCCAAGCATCATGCTGCCGCCACGCGAGAGGCTTTGATGAATGGAAGAGTACTGTTTGTGTTTCGAATCGTCACCCGGGGAACCGCTGGGGCTCAGCCCCAGACCCCGAGGGTGGTCGTGGGCAAGAGTTGTGTTGCCCATGGTCCGCATTTTTTCTCCCCCACGCCGCCCCAGCTCAGGGTGAGGGCGGCGTGGGGGAGAAAAAATGCTGGTGGGATGCAGCGGGCTCGGCCTTCCGGTTTGCGGTTCGCTGCGACTCAGCAGAGCCTGACGCCGTTTGAGCGGCCAGCATGATTGTACCTGTGTAACCAAGACTCACCCCTGGAGGACCCTACCCGGCATTGAGCGGGCCAGCAACGTCGACTTGTTTGGAGACGACCTTCGTCAACAGGCGCATTGTGGCCGAACCGGTATCCGCGAGGAGCCGCGAGTTCGCGACCACCCCGGCTAGTATCAAGGCGTCTCCGAACACGTCACCGGAAGTGATCTTCGATGAAGCCAATTCGGCGCACGGGATCTCCGGCGAGCAATCGCGGCAGGATCGAACCCAGTGACGTCCCAGGCAAAAGCGGCAAGGTATTCCGGAGCCAGCGCGTGTGACAAGCGTCGAGCGGTTCGCAGATGTCGCCCCCCCTGAAATCGCCTGAAGACTGAGCGGATGGACGTTTTTTGAACGGTTCAAAAAACGAGCGCTATCCGTACGCAAAGAGGCATCCGAAAACGCCCAAAAAAAATCACTTGACAAGCCTAGAAAAGCGCCGTGCCGCTCACAATCCGCGTTTTCGGCCGAACAACGCAGTAGATGTCGTGGTTCGTGGCGGAAGGTCCGGCTTTGAAAAAGGGGAATGCCGATGAACGGGTCTGCAATCTTTCTCACTTTTGCAATGACTTCCGGCGCTGCGGCCGAAACGGTTCGCGTTCCCGTGGTGTTCGACGACGCGGCCGGCTGCCGCATCACGTCGCGGCGGGCCGAGTTGCTGGATCGCGTGCCCACGACGGGTTCCGATGGGGCGATTGTAATCGACGGGCGGAAGCCGACGCGTTTCAGCCGCGACCCGCGTCAGGTGGAACGCACCGACGACGGCCTGCTGAACAGCAGCTTTCTGCGCTACGACTTCCACGTTCAGCAACCGGGCAGCTATCGCGTATTCGTCCGGGCCGCCCTTGCACCGGGCAGGAGCCGATTTGTCGAGGTGCTGGACGGGCGGCGATATGCGGGTCCGTTCGATGAGGAGAATCCGGAGCCGGGTGTGTCGTTGCAGTGGATCGAGCGTCCAAAGGTGTGGCTTTCCGGCGGTTTGCATCGCCTGAGTTTGGCCTCGGCCGGCTATCAGATGCCTGGCATCGAGGCGATTGTATTGGTGCCCGAGTCGGCTGCATCGCCGGAGGGGACACGTCCGAAGTCTACGTTTCGCGCAGTCGGTTCCCGCGAGGTGGGAACTCTTCCCTTGGAGCTACCGGGGCTCCGCAAGGTCAAGTCGCTCGACGGCGTTCCGGAGGGCGTGGCCGTCGCGTGGAGCAAAGCCGGTTCCGACCAGCGGGAGCCGATGCCTGGCCAGGGGTTGACGGTATCCGAGCCCGTCGTATTTCACTTGTCGCTGACACCCGAGCATCCGGCCGCCGGTCCGCTGATGGCCGAAGTGGAACTTCATCCCGGGTCCGTTCTTTGCCTGGAACGGCACGGCAAGGAACTGTGGCTTGATGCCCGCACCGGCGATTTCGTCATGCTGTACGACCGCTTGCAGGACCGGCTGCTGGCCGGCGGCGAGGGTCCGCAGCCGCTGGTGGCCGTCCAGTTCAAGCGGGCGGGCGAGGCGCTGTGGATCGAGGTGGGGCCGGATCGCGTCACGGTTCTGCAGCCCAAGGCGCAGCACGCCCTCGGCCCGTGGCACCTTGAAGCGGTCAGCGAATCGAAGCAGCGGGTCGCGCCGGAGTTCGTGGGGATGCGCGACGGTGCAGCCGAGATACGCCACGTCTTTTCGGCGGAAGAACTCGGCCGTGCCCGCGTCAGGCAACGCATCTTGCCCGCCGGGAATTCCGAGGGTCCGGCAGTGTGGAACATGGACATCACGGTCGAGGTCCTCGAGGGGCCGGCCGACGTGGTGGGGGTGGTCTACCCGAGGCTGCCGGCCGTGCGGATGGGTGAATGCGGGCTGGACGACGTGCAACTGCGGATGATGTCGTTCGGTCACCGCACGGTCCAACCTGGTCGGAACAGCCTTCACGACGCTTCCTACTGCGGGCGCGTGGTGATGAACTGGACGCAGGTTTTCGATCAGCAAGCGAGCCTGTACCTGGGAATCCACGACCCGCGAGGCACGACCACGGTGCATGGCTCCCATCCCCAGGGCCCGGAAGGCGACACGGTGGGGCTGGCCACCCGGCGGATCGACGCCATCCGGCCCGGCCAGCAGATCCACTGGTCAGCCCGGCTGGCCGTCGGCGACGGCGGGTGGCATCAGGGGGCCCGGCTCTACGGCGACTGGTTCACCTCGGTCCATGGGCCGGCGGACTATCCCGATTGGTTGCGCACCAGCCCCGGCTGGCTCGATCTGAACGTGCAGAACTTCGGTGCCGACTTCCGCTTCGAACAGCTTGGCGACTGGCTTACGCGTGCCCGCGCCATCGGATTCGACTGGGTTCAGGTGTGGGGCCAGTTCGCGTATGACTACGGGCCCTGCTGCTCGGCCTGGTACGGACCCTCGCCCTTGTACGGCGGCGTGGAAGGCTGGCAGGCGGCCATCGACGAAGTGAAGCGTCGCGAGGGGCGCATCGGCGGGTACTTCATCTACGATCGGTTCGACCGGCTGCCGGTCTGGCTCGATACGTTCCTGGGCCGCTTTACCCAAGCCGACTATCCCGACGACGTGCCCTGGGACACGGCCCCGTTCCAGCACGAGGTGGCCGCCGTTACCGATCCGTCCGGCGAGCTGCCGCCGCTGGAGCCTGCGGCGGACGAGCTGGCGAAGTACCGGGAGGCCGTGGCCGAGCATCGTGCCCTCGCCGAACAGGGATCGCGTGCTCCGCCCGTGCAATGGTGGCAGACCGCGTACCTTCCCGACCCTCGCTGGCGCGCGTACCTGACCCACTGGATCGCCGACATCTACACCGGCCGCTGGGGCGCGAACGCCGCGTATATCGATGTATTGGGCACCGGCAACGCCACGATCGACTACGATCCGCGCCGCGGAAACAACGGTGACGGCTCCTGGGGGATTGCCCGCAAGTGGCTTGCCAAGGAAGTCCTCGAGCGGGCGAGAGAGCACGATCCGCAGTTCGGGCTGACGATGGAAGGCTTGGCCGATTTGCCCAGCTTGTACGCGGCGGCCTTGTGCAGCGGCGTCTACCAGGGCAACCGGAACGTGGTGCGATATGCTTTTCCCGATCGCGTCCTCCTGCACGGCATGGCCAACGCGGGCGGCCATGGCACGGGCGGGCCATGGGAACGGTACCTGGCCACCTTTCGCGAGGGCATGCGATGGGATGTGGTCGGGAACCCGAATTCACTGCCGGTGGCGCTGTTGAACCTGACCCGCCCGTTCTTGCCCGAGTTGTACCAGGCGCGTTTCCTGGACACCGAAGGCTTGAAAACGTCCGATCCGCGTATCGAGGCGCGCCGCTTCGACGCTACGGAAACGGCATTGCGCAGCCATCTGATTACACTCACGAACCCGGAACGGATTTCCGGCCAGTTGCAACTGGTCGCTCCCGAGCTGCGTGCCGCCGGGACGGTTATGGGAATCACGCTGGACGGGCGGCTGCTGGAAGCTCGAACCGCGGGGGCTGGTTCCGATGCCGGTGGCCAAGAGGACGCCGCCCCCCATGACTCGCCTGCCATTGCGAACACCAGACGGGCGCCCTCGGGCAACGGAACGCTGACGGTGCCCTTGGACGGCAGCGTCCTGGCCGCCGTTCTGATCGTACCTTCGGTCGGTGACCAGCGGGCGCCTGTTTTTCCCGTGCTCTGGCCCGATTGGTCGGCGGACGAAGGACCCTTGAAGCTTTTCGCGTTCAATCTGTCGGATCAGCCTCGCGAAACCTCGATCGAGCTGCGCTGGGAGGGCTATACCGAACCGTATGGCGAGCGACTACCCGAGATCGCCCGATTCGAACACCGGCAGCCCGTATCGCTGGCGGCGCACGGGGCGGCCGTGATTCCCATCCGTTCGCCCGTGGCCGCCCGAGAGCCGTGGCGCCAATGGACTACGCGGTGGTCGGTTGCCATGCCCGAGCCCGAGAGTCAAGGAGTACGCGAACACTTGCTCACGCCGCTGCTGCTGGATCCTTCGTTCCAGTTTCTCGAGGTGGGTCAGGGTGAGGCTCCGTTCGGCCGCGCGCTCGAATTGGGACCGACCAGCGAGGGCTATCAGCACCGACGGCTCGACCTCTGGCTGCTGCCCGACCGCCCCTACCGGATCGCATTCCCATCGAAGAGGAGCGGTTTCCAAGCCGACGTGCGGGGCTCGCTGTTGCGCCTGCACCGGCGCGACGGCAGCCACGAAGATCACCGTTGGACCCTGGATCCGCAGCGCCCGAACCAGTGGCAAGAATTGGGCGGCCAGTTCACCACGCCAGCCGACTTGACCCGGGCATCGCTCTACCTCTACAACGTCCGCTCGCCGCATACGGCCTGGTTTGGCGATATTCGTGTAGATGAAGGCCTTTGAGTAGGCCATCGCCCGGCGCCAACGGGGCCCCCGTTTAAGCCTTTACTTCCAATTCGTATGCTTCCCGGCCGAGCACTTTGATCCACTCCCGGCGCAGATGGTTTCGGAACCGCATGGTGATGCGAGCGCGGTCTTGCCCGGCTTCTATGGTCAGCAGCGCGCTCTCGCATGGTCTTGTGTCGCCGTGTTTTCGGCACAGCGAAGCCACTTTGATCCGGTCGAAGCCAAATCCTTCCAGGTCTTCGTCTATGGCCCAACGGTGCGCATGGCCGACGATCCACAGGACGATGTTGTACCGCTCGATGTCATCGGCAAGCCATTCCTCAAAGGCCGACACCGAGCGGCGTCCCGTGAGCGGGCAATGGTGAGTCATGATGATCGTGGGGACGTCGGGGGCATCGTCAAGAACGTCCTTGAACCAGCGATCCTGATTCCTTCCCAGTTCCGTGACGTGACTCTGGTACTCCAACATTTCGTCCGACAAGGCGATGATCCGGACACATCCGATTTGCCTGGAAAAATAGTTGACCGGCAGTATCGGCGCTCCCGAATTCCGTTCACTCTTGCGGTCATAATCGTGATTGCCCAGGACATAGGTCCAATCGTGCTTCAGACCGCCAATTTCCTCCAAGAACTGCGGGAGAAACGACCGGTCGTCCTCAAAAATATCTCCCAGGACGATGGCATAATCGCTTTCGATGTGGTTGACATCCTGAACCGACGTCCGCAGGTATTCATCGTACTCGGGATATCCCACGTGAGGATCCGCCGAAACCCACCACGTTTCCCTTACCCGGCGATCCGCAGTGTCCTTGGCTGCTGCGGGAAATGGCGGTTTGCAGACGGCGTGCGCAGCAGCCATCGTTGGTATTAGGGCGGTGACTGCCGCGCCGGCCTGTTTGAGTAGGCTCCGCCGTGAATAGTCATGATCGATCATCGAATATCTCCTTTGTGTCAGCGGTGCCTTCGATCGGCCGCCCATCTGCTGTCTTAGGGGGGATGCTGCTACTCGAACTTGTATTGTGGGATCTTCATCAATTCGCCGTCCTTTAGCGCCGAGCGATGGGCGACGACGCCCGGGGCGGTCATGTTCAGCGACGTGGCGATGTCGATCCAAGGCCTGCGCGACTCCAGAATCGACAACACGAACTCGTTGCACAGGGGGCCATGGGAGCCTCCGTGACCGCCTGCGGCCATCGTGGGCGGCAGCGGGGGACGGCGTAGCGGCGGAAACTCTTTTGCCAGCCCTTGGTAGTTCATGTCGTCCATCGAACCAAGCTGACCGCGAACGCGGCCCTTCTCGCCGCTGTGGCCGGGGGTGTCCCAACTGCACGTCATCCGCGACATACCGCCCTCGCTGGCGCGAAACAAGGCGATTTCGGTGCCGAACGGATTTTTGTACCGGTTGTTTTCCGGCATCAAGTGCTTCACGATGCTGGGCATGCCCATGCAAGAGACTTCCGTATAGCTGCCGTCGGTGACGCCGATATGATAGGCCGTCGAGTGGGTCGGGTACCAGAGAGGCGGGGCTCCGACGCGCCAATCGCGGAACGAATCGATGGGTGTGGGACAGTAGTGGTAGTACTCGCCCTCGGAATAGACGATTTCCCCGAACCCGCCGGCTCGGTAGATCTGCCGCATGGCGTACAGCCCGGCATGGTAACAGGACGTCTCGAACATCATGTAGTTCAATCCGCTCGTCTTGACCGCCTCCAGCAGCCTGTCGGCCTCGTCCAGTTCCTCGCCCCAGAACGCCGGCACGGCGATGGCTACGTGCTTGCCGTGTCGGAGCACCTCCAGACAATGCCGTGCATGGCTGGGCGCATCAGTGGCTACGAACACGGCTTCGATCGCGTCGTCCTTGACCAGTTCTTCCAGGGAAGGGTAAGTCGTCTCGCACCGGACCGCTTGGGCGAGGGCTCGACAGCGTTCGGGGATCAGGTCGCTGACGGCCACGATGTCAACGTTCGGATGATCCTGGAATCCGAACGAGGCACCGAAACGGCAAACACCGTATCCGACGATGCCCACGCGAATCCTGCGATCGGCGACCGGCTCCCAAGGCTTATCGCTTTCATAATCTCGAGCCTGCTCGAATCCGGGGATCCGGACGTCATCGCCCAAGGCCTTTCCTGATCCTAACAGCCCAGCACCCAAAGCTGCTGCCGCTCCACCACTCAATTCGGCAAGAAAACGTCGGCGCGCGGGAAATTTCGAGGGAAGTGCGTTCATAACCAGTCTCTTTCTTCGGTGGTTGAAGCTGGCGGGCGTCATGGATTCTCCGCGCCGATTCAGCGTCGCGCGACGTCGAACAGCGCGGCACGGCCAACCGCTGGTGCGTAGCTTGTTTTATGCAACGTGGGCAGCCACTTGTCAATCACGGTGTTAGATCACGAACGGATTGCCGATTCGTTGTACTTTTTGTACAAACCATTACCTCGCCTTACGGAACGTGCGGGCGGCCGTCCCGGCTGGAGCCGCCCGAGGGTTCTTTGTTCCGGTTCTTCTCGCAGGCGACGACGATCTTGATGGCTTCGTACCCGATGCGGCCGTGCAGGGCGTCGTGGATCGGCCGCAGCCGGTCGGTATCGGCGTACGAGGCGACCAGGGCAATCTTCTCGGCCAGCTCCGGCGGCACCCAGCGGCTCGGGTCGTTGATCTGACGAGCAGCGATGTATTCGCACAGATACTCGTGAACCGTCGAAGAGGCTCGATTCATTTGTCGGCTGACTTCGGCGACGCTCATCCCTTGATCGAACAGCTCGAACGCCGCAAGTGCAGAAGCGTTGGGAGTTCGACTCGGCTCGCCTCGCCGGACTCGGCCGATGGCCGGCAGACCGGTTTCCAGTTGGTGCCGGGCACAGTAGTCGCAGATCAACGAAAGAACTCGCGGCCCGTACGTTGCCGCCTTTTGCTGGCCGATGCCGTGGACATCTTGCAGCAACAGCTCGTCGATCGGCCGGCGGCGGGCGAGATCGCGGAGCGTCGCGTCGCTGAATACGATGTAGGCGGGAGCCGATGCCTCCTGAGCCAACTCGCGCCGCAAATCGCGAAGCGCCTCGAACAGGCCCGGATCGACTCCCTCCCGGGAATCGACGATGGCCGCTGCGGTCACCGCGGCTTGCCGTTGCACCGGCCGGGACAGCGACGGTGTGGCCTGAGCGCGCAGCACCTGGCGACCTTGGTCGGTGAGCTGCAGGACGTGATAGCGGGCCGACTGGCCGGATAACGGAACCGATCGAAGGAACTGCTGGCCCAACAACTGCTGGATCCAGTCACGGATCTGATGACGCGAATACTCTTTCAACAGGCCCCAGGTGCTGAGTTTCTCGTGCCCGAATTTCAGAACCTTCGCTTCCGAGCTGCCGGTCAGCACCTTCGTGATATGGTCCGCGCCAAACCTCTCTCGGCAGCGTGCGACACACGAGAGGATCTTTTGAGCCAGTACCAGGGAATCCTCGGCGACGGCCAGGTTGCCCAGGCAGACGTCGCACGATTGGCAATCGCCACTGATTTGTTGACCGAAATGTCCGACCAGCACGCGGTGCCTGCATACCAGCGACGTGCTGTAATCCATCACTTGCTGAAGCGCCCGCAGCCCCGAGTCGCGCACCTCGACCGGCGAGGAATCGAGAATCCTTCGCCAGGTGAGATAGTCCCCTGCCGAATAGAACAGCCAACACTCGGCGTCCAAGCCATCGCGGCCTGCCCGGCCCGTCTCCTGCTGGTAGCTTTCCAGGGACCGAGGCAGCTCGGCGTGAATCACGTAGCGCACGTTCGATTTGTCGATCCCCATACCGAACGCCACCGTGGCCACGATCGCGTCCAATTGGTCGTGCATCAACGCCTCCTGATTCCGCAAACGGTCGTCGTCCGTCATCCCGGCGTGGTAGGGGCGAGTGCGGAATCCGTATTGATTCAGCAAGCGGTTGATCTGCTCGACACGGGACCGCGTGATCGCATAGACAATGCCGGCCTGGCCGCGAAACCGTTCCATCACCGAAACGATCTGATTCAACCCGGCAGACCGCTGTCGCACGTGGTAGATCAGATTGGGCCGATGAAATTCGCCCATCAATACGGCAGCCGATTCCAGATTCAGCGACGCGACGATGTCCGAACGGACTTGCGGAGTCGCCGTGGCTGTGAATGCGTGCAGCGAGACGCCGGGGAACCGGTGCTTGACAGTCCCGAGCAATCGGTATTCCGGGCGGAAGTCATGCCCCCATTGGCTAACGCAATGCGCCTCGTCGATAGCAATGAAGCTGGGCGGGCTGGTCGCCAGGATGTCCAGCATGGTATCGGTCAATAGTCGTTCGGGGGATACGTACAGCAGATCGAGCTGATGCTCGCGAATCGCCCGCCCGACGATCCGCTGTTGTTCAGCACTCAGCGAACTGTTCCATGCAGCCGCTGCGATCCCCATCGCATTGGCTGAATCCACTTGATCCTTCATCAGCGAGATCAAGGGCGAGACGACGATGGCAAGACCACTTTGGCAGAGGGCGGGCAATTGGTAACACAGAGATTTGCCGCCCCCGGTCGGCAGAACTACCAGGGAATCGCGTCCACCGAGCACACATTCGATCGCCTCGTGCTGCAGAGGCAGGAAGTCATCGTATCCCCAATGCTTTTTCAGCAGTTGGTGTAACATGGCACCCTCGCAGACTGGTTGGATCAGCAGAAAAATCGATTATACTACAAACGGGAAACAGATCGAACGGGCAAGCGGCCCCGAACAGGACGCAATGCGTTTTCGGCCCACGACCAACCGAGTGGAGAGTCCGTCAGTCTGTTCGTTCTTTGTGCTCTTTGTGGGGTAATTCCAATCAAGTCGATGCGAGGAGTGCCGTTGGTGACTGCGACGAATTCGGTCTTGTACACGATTGGCCATTCGAACCACGAGCAGGACTACTTCTGCGAATTGCTGTTACAGCACGGGATCGACGTGTTGGCCGACGTCCGGTCCTCGCCATACTCTCGGTACACGTCGCAGTTCAATACCGAGCAGCTCAAAACCGCCTTGGCCGCCAAGGGGATCCGCTACGTTTTTCTGGGGGATCAACTGGGCGGACGGCCCACCGCTGCCGAGCACTACGACCAGCAAGGGCATGCTTTGTACCATCGGATGGCTCGCTCGGAAACGTTCCGGCAGGGCATCGAGCGGCTGGTGGTCGGTATGCAGAAATACCGGGTGGCCATCATGTGCAGCGAGGAAGATCCGTCGGTCTGCCACCGGTTTCTCTTGGTCAGCCGTGTGATGGCGGACCAGGGCACCGAGATCCGGCACATCCGCGGCGATGGCTCGTTGGCTTCCCACGATCAGATCCGCGCCGCGGCCGGCGGAATGCAGCCTCAGGGCCTGCTCTTTCCCGAAATGGAGGACGACTCTTGGAAATCTTTACGATCGGTTTTACCAAAAGCTCAGCCGCAGAATTCTTCGGAAGACTGAAGCGGGCCGGGATTCGCAAACTGATGGACGTCCGTCTGAACAACCGGTCCCAGTTGGCAGGCTTCGCCAAGCGGGATGATCTGGCCTTCTTCTTGGGGGAGATCTGCCAGGCAGGCTACGAGCACCAGCCTTTGCTGGCGCCCAGCCAGGAGATGCTGGACGACTACAAGAAGAACGGCGGCGAATGGTCGGTATACGAGCGGCAGTTCTTCGACTTGATGGAACAACGTCGCATCGAAACCGTGCTGACGCCCGACGACTTTACACCCGCCACCGTGCTGTTGTGCAGCGAGGCCACCGCCGAGCATTGCCATCGTCGCCTGGTGATCGAGTACCTGCAACGGTATTGGCCGGACATCCACCCCGTCCATCTCTAGGCTTTGTCTGAAAAGGGGTCGGGAGTCGTTTTCGGAGAAAGTATGTACCATGTGGTTGGTCGTTGCCCGAAAACGACTCCCGACCCCATTCGCGCAAGGTACCTCTGAACGAACTCCGACAGTTGTTTCTTTGCCGATCATTAGCGGGCTGACCCGGGGGACTCGACTTGCAAATCATCATCAACCATCTGACGCGGATGCAGAAAGGCTTCATGTGCGCCGCCGGTGTCGATCCGACGACTCGGCGCCACGTCCGCCCGGTTCTGGCCAGCCGGATGCGCACCGAGATGCTGGCCTGCCACGGCGGCCCCTTCGAACTGGGTTGTCTCGTCGAACTGGGCGACACCAAGTTTGTGGGCAAGGTCCCTGAGATCGAAGATCGGCAATTCGAAGCCGCCTCGGCCCGACGTTTGCAACGCTTGCCCTACCCGCAATTCTGGCAACTGCTGACAGAATTGGCCAACGATACGCTGGCCGAAATCTTTGGCCGCGATTTGCAACCGATCGGCGCGGCCAGTTGCGGAGTGCCGGAGTTTCGCGGTCTGCGGTCGCTGGGCTGTTACTGGGCGAACCGGCCCGGCATTCATCTGCAGACCACGGCGGATCACACCGGCATCCGCTTCGCCTTCGACGAAGACTCGCGGCGCTACAGCATCCCCGTGACCGACATCCGCCTGTACGGTGAAGACCACGTAACGCCCGGTGGGCCCGCCGTCCAGCGTCTGAGCCAAACCCTGGCGAACCAAACTCGCGCATTAGTCAGCGTCGGATTGTCCCGCGCTTACAAAAGCACCGACGAACACCCAGCCCTTCACTGGCTGCAAATCAACAACATCCATCTGCCGCCAAACGAAACAGGGCCGTAGGCAATTCTATTCGGAACAAACGTTACGATCACTACATTTCCCGCCGCGCTGGGAAGACTTTTTTGTGCGGCGACGGAATCGAGCATCGCAAGCAGTGGATTGAAGACCGCTTGCAGACGCTCTCCGAGTGCTTCGCCGCAAGTGTCTGCCGTTTCGCGATCCTGGACAATCACCTGCACGTCCTGGTGCGTCTGAAACCGGACGCTGCAAACGATTGGTCGGCCGAAGATGTCGTGCGGCGGTGATTGGTAGCCTATCCAGCCAAATCGGCAGACGGGCAGACCATCGAAGTAAGCCAGGCTTGACTGCAAAGGGTCATTTTGGGTGGGTCGATTTAGGGCTCAGCGGATCGCCCGATTTGCAAGCGGACCGCATCGCTCATACGCCCCTCGCGGAAAAGGCCAAGATCCCTCGTCGCCGGCTGGTCCCCAACGTCCATCCGCACGACAATAATGGGCCGTAACAACACCGTTCGGCCGCGACAAGACTGTTCGGCGAGGGTCTCTGACCCCGCCGGAACCGCCGACCGCAGGTCTCCCGGGCCAGTCTTGTTGCCGCCGCTAAAGGACATGGAACAGCCAGACAGTTGAAAGGGAGGGGGATGATGAGCCATCGAGTGGAAACCGAGACGATGTTCCAGCACATTTCTTCGCTGCTTGCGGCCGGAACGATCGGACTGCTTGTGCTTGCGTGCTGCGGCAGGACAGCGGCCAGCGACGACGCGGCGCCGCTCGACGCAATGTCGGAAGCGTTTGTCCAACCGACGACCTTTGTGAACGAGTCCGATTCTACCTCGATCGCAACGGCGCCGGTGGAACTGGCTGCCGATGGCGGGTGGGGATACGCCGGCCACCACGCCTTGATTGCCCGCGACAAGCTGTTCTTTTCGTATCTCGACAGAACAGGCGGCAAATGGGTCGCATCGTACGATCTGTCAACCGGCCAGACCGAGCGTTGCCAAGTCGGAAAGAGCAATCGCGACCTGCACGGCGCCAACCCCTTGATGATCCGACCCGATGGGCGGATTCAAGCGTTCATCGAACTGGGCGGCTACCACGACAAAAGGATCCGGTGGCGAGTGAGCACGGAGCCGTGGTCGGTCACTGAATTCGGCGAGTTGCACGAGAGTGAAATTGAAGGGCAGATCATTCAAGGACGACAGTTCTACCCGATGGTTCACCAGCCCTCGGGCGCGGTCTACCTGATTGTCAATGCGCTGCGCGACGGTCAGCTTCGAGAGACCGTCTTGTGGAAATCTCCGGACGGCGGTGATTCCTGGACCGAAGTTCACAGCCTCTGGGGACTGGGCAAGGGGCTTGGAGGCAATCGCTGCTACTCTCGAGCGTATATCGAAGGGGACCAAATCCATATCGTTACGTTGCGAGTGGGATGGAGCGAACCATTGGACGGCCATCCCATCGGACGGTCCGAAGGCGTGTACTACGTCTGTTACGATGTGAACCAGAGGGCGTTCTTCCGCGCCGATGGCTCTCGAGCGTTCGACCTTGAAGACACGCCGCTGTACGAGACAAAACACTTCGACGAAATTTGGAACTGGGACCAAGATGGTCGTAAGCGACAGCGGGCGCTGTGGAGCGACATCGTCGCCGACCGGGACGGAAGACCGTACGTTACGTTTTCGGTCTTGGATGCGGTCCCGCAAGGGCAATCGGCCCTGCACGACGGCTATTGGGCAACGCCGGACGATCAGGGAAAGTGGCGTTATCATCGAGTCGCGACGCTCGCTCGCGGTTGGGATAATCTGCCGGAACGCAAGAACCTGGCCATCGCCATCGATCCGGCAGACCCGAACACGGTCTTCCTGGCCCGCAGCACGTCCGCACAGCAGGATCTTTCGCAGATCCAACGCCTGCGCACCCCCGACGAGGGCCGCACTTGGGAGATCGTCTCGGAACTTTCCGACGAGGGGCGGTTGAGCACGGTGGTCGTGCCCCGCGTGCTGGATGGCAGCACCCGGAGCATCGACGCCCTGTGGCTGGATGGTCGCATGAAGGGCTGGAGCGACTATGAAACCCGCATCATGGCAAACCCGAAATGATTCCGCACCGAGCGAGGATCGAACATCGCATTGGAGTGCGGCGGATTGACGGCGAATTCTTCCCGCTGAAGGCGTCGTACACCGAAGCCCGGGGGCACCGTGAAGCGGCGCAGCCCGGGTTACCAAATCCGCATCGCCTTGGAAAAACCGAGTTCAACGGCTACTTGCCCTTTCCCCTTGCGTTCGCGTTCCCGTTGCCCTTTTCCGTTTCCGTTTCCGTTGCCGACGATGACATCATCGTCGTCATCTTCTTCATCGCCCAGCGAGGTGAAGAAATCGTCGTTGTCACCGGTAGACGAGGAACCCTCGTCGGCGGTACCCGTGCCGGTGGCGTTGGAGCCGAATCCGGACTTCAGGTCAACGTTTCCCTGATTGTTTTCGTTGTCGAAGGTGTCCTTGGTCGTCTCGAAGTCACCCGACTCGAAGGCGCCTTGGGTGCCCCGGTTGTTGGCGAAATCGAATTCGTCCTTCGTCGATTCGATCTGGGCCGCGTTACCCGAGTCGATCGCCGCCTGAGTCTTGGCGATCACTTCATCCACCGAAAATTCGTAGTTGACGTTGGGATGAGCCGTGTTCAGCAGAGCGGCTGCTGAGTGACGCATCAGTGCGTTCACGCCGCCACCATTTCTCCAGACGGCGCCCAGCAGCGTCGGATCGCCCGCCACGTTGACTCCGAAAACATCATTGTAGCTATCCAACGGGCTGTACCCCGTCTCGGGCCAACCCTTCAACGGCGCGGGGCCGAATTCGGAGTGCGTCCTCCAGAATCCGGGCGTCAGCCCTTCCAGTTCGCCGTCAACCACGGGACTGGCGATGCCCACCAGCTTGACGGCTTGGATCGATGCCAAGTCTTCATCCTCGCCGCCGCCCAGCGGCAGCAAGCCCGCATCGATGAACGTCAGAGCGTCGCCAGCGTTGACTGCAAACTGCAAGTGGTAACCTGTGAAAACACGAATTTCAGGCAAATTGTCACCGAGATTTGCAAGAAATGGGAAAATAATCAGGACAGGAAGTCCGGGACCGTTGTAGAAGCTGGGTAGCCAATATTGTGGCTGCCAGAAGAGAAGATGTTGCTATCTTCACATCACGACGTCATTCACGTTCAAAACGGATCAGTTGGTGGCCAGCAAACCTAACAAACTCGCCGGTAAGTTCGATCTGGGGCCGGGGCCGTCAATGGTGACGTGCGTCCACGAAAACGCATGTCTCCTCGTTCTCGATTGCGACAAGCCGATTACGAGAACGAGTACGAGTACGAGTACGAAGGCTGCCTGGGTTGCGGACGTCAGTCCGCGTTGGAAGAAGATCGTAAGTCCAGGCAGATCTTTCTACCAGAACTGGCTGCGTACACATCCTCATTGGTGCATCTCCTGACAAATGGCCCACACGTCCGAGCGGCGATGTTTAGCTTAGGTGACATGGGCAGCTCTTACGGATTTTGCGGCGGCCAGCTCATCCGGACACATTCTTCTGCGGATCGTGACGATCCATTAGATTCGTAAGCTGATGATTCAGGCACCGACGGAGACACAACGCCCATGGACAAACCACGTTCCACGGATTCGCTGCCCGCCGACTTGAACGCCTTGCGCGAAGAATTGACGCATTTGCACGCCGAAGCCAGAACGACAGCCGCCCAGCGACGTGGCGAGGCCCCGAACGACCGGGGCGATACGGTCATTCGGGGCAGGTAGCCATCGGCAACGTCAGCGTCAGGCGAACGGATCGTAGTCACCCGGGAAGATGATCGGGTACTGGCCGTGCTCGTCCGGCATGACGGGCGGGTCGGTCTCCATGGTGTAGTCCTCGATACCCGGCGCTTCGTCGACGCCCCTCTCCACGGCCTCGTCCCATCGGATGACCCGGCCGCTGTAAGTGGCCATACGCCCCAGCACGGCGGTCATGCTGCTGGTCGCTCCGTAGTGCCCTTCGTTGTAAGGCGTGTCGTTGCGGATGGCTTCGACCAGCGTAAAGTGCTCCTGCTGCATCGGTCCGAACTTGAAGGGCAACCCGCCGTCAGTCGCATCTCCGCCAGCCGTCATCCCGCCTCGACCCTCCGTCCCAAAAGCGTGCTCGCCGACGCGATTGAACGCGTTGCGGACGTGGCGGCATTGGCTGTACATCTTCGTCCCGTCGGGATAGGTGAATTCGACGAAGTGGTGATCGAAGATCTGGGTGCCACCGGGATTGTCGCGACGGCGGACTTCACCACCGCCCATCCCGTTGGCTTCGACCGGATGAGCGCCTTTGGCCCAATTGCACACGTCCAGGTTGTGAATGTGTTGCTCGCAGATGTTGTCCCCGCTGAGCCAGACGAAATGGTACCAGTTGTTGACCTGCTTGCGCATCTCGGTCCAGCCTTCGCCCGGACCTCGCCACCAGATGCCGCCACCATTCCAGTAGGCTTGCAGCAGGATCAGATCACCGTACTTGCCTTCGTGGATCTCCTGGATGCCGCGGACGTACGACCGATCGTGACGCCGCTGTAGACCGACGCCCACCTTCAAACCCTTCTCGTCGGCCAACTTGTTGGTTTCCAACAGCATGCGGTATCCGGGGGCATCGATGCAGCACGGCTTTTCCATGAATACGTGCTTGCCAGCTTCGATCGCCGTCTTGTAGATCAACGGGCGAAATCCCGGGGCCGAACAATCGATGATCATGTCCACCCCGGACTCGATGGCCTTCTTGTAGGCATCCAGTCCCCAAAACACTCGGTCGTCGGGCAGATCGACTCGATCCTTGAACTCGTCGTTGTCTCGCCAACGTCGAGCGGTTCCGGTGACGCGATCTTCCAAAGCATCAGCCACCGCGACCAGTTTGGTGTTGTCCGATGCCGTCAACGAGTCACGCACCGCGCCATTGCCGCGACCACCGCAACCGATCAAGGCGACCTTCAGCATGTCGCTGCCATGGGCATGCGCCATGCGGGCCACGGTCATGTTCACACCGCCCGCGACGGAAACGCCTGCGATGGTCGCAGCCGAACCCTTCAGGAAACCTCGACGCGATTCGATCTGTCGATCACTCATTACTCTTTGCTCCTTTATGGTGGGTTATCTGTGTCGGTCAATTTCAGCCAACAAGGTCCTATCATCGATGAATACCACTGTGCGTGTCAATCAGGCCAGACGCTGACCCGTCGAACTTTTTCGATGGCTTTTATTGACTGATGGAAACGAGGGAATTCGATTCCATGGTCCATTGGATGGCCCGTGCCACCAGCGGATCGTGCTGCCGGTGAGATTCCGGGTGGGGGCTGATGATCAGGATGCGGCCCTGACCCAGCGCGCGAGCCCCGATCGCCGCTTGGCCGACCATCTCGTCACGAGTATTGCCGCGGCTGTCTGTCGACGGGGTCTTGAACCGAGCCAAAACCATGAATTCCGGGTCCCCGCCATCCGGCTGTTCCGAATCCAGGAAGATAGGACCGTTATTGTATCGGGTGGTCAACACTCGCTGGTCGGTTCCCAGCAGTTGTCGGCCTTCGTCGGTCAACTCGATCTCCAGCATGGCTCGGCCTCGAGCCCAAGGCTGACTGTGTATCAGAGGGATCGCGTGCAGATAATTTTCCAGGCCACTGCCCGCGAAATAGGCGCCGGCACACACGCCCAGATAGCCACCGCCGGCCTCGATGAACTCGCGCAGCCGCTCGCGGCCCTCGGATTGCAAGCCATTGCCGATCCCACGACCGCTGCCACCGGGGAAGATACTGGTGGCCGCCACCGACAAAGCGCCCTCGCGAATGTCCTCGCCACAGACCCGGTAGATTCGCACCTGGCGCAATTGTTGAGCTGCAATGCGTTCCAGGTTGACCGGTCCACCGCCGCCGATCCCCTCGGCATCGTACAACGCGATCAATCGGTCGCAGCCGTCACGTAACCGTTGCCAGCAAAAGGCGGCATCATCTGCCAGCAACTGGAGGTCCCGCAGCAAAGCGGTCACCAGCAACCGCGTATAGCGGATTTGGCGGGATGGCGGCGTACCCGAGGGATACGCGAAAAACGCGACGCCACAACTGGCCGATTGGTTCAGGGACTCGCGGTCGATCACCGCCACCGTTACCTCGGTTGGGATGATCCGAGCGGCCGTCTTCCGTAGCGGATCGACGTCCGCGGCCTGCACGTGGATCGTGGGTGCGGTGATCTTCTGCCCCGCGTCGTCATTTTGCACGATCCCCTGGTGCACCCAGATCCAATTCGGTCGCTCGTCGACCGGTAAGGAACGTTTCAGGAGTTCGCCCAATCGATCCTGCTCCAAAACCCGGTCGGCCTGGATGACGGTCAGCGTTCCGCGTTGCAGCGGTAACGTCGCGACCTGACAAGCGATTCCGATCGACGCCTCGTGTGCGGCAACCGGAACAACCAACACAACGTGCGGTCCCTCCGGATCGGGCGCTCGATGCACGGTCACCGAGTTCCCAAGGAGTCCGTCCGTCCCTCGGAAGAAAACCATCAGGGACAACACCAGGACCCAGACGGTCCATCCGAATCGATTTTTCGAGACCATCATTCGCTTTCTCCTCTCTTTTTGCGGCCCCAGATAACCTGACCTAGGCCTGGCGGTCTTTGTCGTGCTCGCTCCGCGATGGGGCGAGGTTTGACAGGAAGCGGAGGCCGGCTCATGCTCCGAAGAAAACGGAATCCGGATTTTGGTTGACCGGCAACGACACTTTAAATCTTTCAAAATGTAGCGGATGTCCACCAGGGGAACAACCCACCTTCACCCGAACCCATCCGACAGCCGTGTTTCGACTTACGGCGGGGTGGCGCAACAGGCTGGCCGCTAGCGCACGGTATTGACGATCCGTAGCGGCCTCACCCGGTTCTGCCTGATCGACGTGATAATTCCACAGCCCCTTCTTTCCGCGCCGGTTTGCCGCTAGGCTGGTGGCGATCGTCTGCCGCGATTGTTGGCAGTTTGCGTTCGAATTTTCAAGACACGGGGGAAGAACAACTCATGGCGAAAGTACTGATCATCGTTGGGGACGCTAGTGAAACGGTCGACACGCTTTATCCGTACTACCGATTGATCGAAGGCGGTTTCCAGCCGGTCGTGGCGGGTCCCGAGGTTCACCGCTATCAGATGGTGATGCATGAAGTGAAGCCCGGCTGGACGATCACCAAGGAGTGGGAAGGGTACACGATCCAATCCGACATCGCATTTCGCGACGTCAAGCCCGAGGAATACTTGGGCATCTTCTTTTCAGGGGGGCGAGCCCCCGAGTACATTCGCTACGATGAAGCGCTCGTCCGGCTGACGCGGCATTTCTTCGAGACGAACAAGCCGATCGCCTGCGTGTGTCACGGCGTGGAAATTCCCGCCTATGCCGGCTGCGTCCAAGGGCGGCGAATGGCGACCGTTCCCAAGTGCCAGTTCGATCTGGAGGTCTGCGGTGGGATCTTCGTGAACGAGGCCTGTGTGATCGACGGGAATCTGGTCAGTGGTCGGACGTATCACGACCACGGACATTACATCGGCCCCTGGATCGAAATGCTGAACAAAGCTCGCGAGGGGGTCTGAAGCCGAAGCTTTGGCGATAGGCGACTTGGCATAGCTGGCGCTGTTGGATGGGACGGCACAGCAGATGAGCAAAAAGAACAGGTTGCGACACCGCTGTGGACATGGTGGTCCATGAATAGAGGAAGGCTCACGATCGGGCCTTCAGTGCTCTTAGTTTTCGCGCTATGGGCGAATCGCCGAGGCGCGTTTGCAACTCGTCAACGTTGCTCAAGCGATGCGCGATATCGCGGTCGAGTTCTTCGCGATGGTCGTAGTAGTACGCCAACGCGCTGTGAATCTGGGCCAGCGTCAAATAGGAGTAGTGCCGCCGGATGTCGTCTGCGTCAAAGCCATACGCCAAGTGGTCGAGCACAACTTCTACGACCTTTGTGTTCGTACCGGTAAGCATCGGCACATTGTCCAGATCAACGGATATGTGAGGATAGTTTAGCGTAGCCATACCCTGATCTTACCCGATTTCTCGGAGTCAACAAGGCCGGGTGGGGCGAGCCGAAAACGCATAAAGCCGATTGGGACTGGCAGCATGCGTCTGCTCCTGTTGGTGTGTGTCGGGTGGCCAGAAGTCAAAAATCTGCAAAGTTCTCGTTTTCAGGACTGCGATTTGTGCGCTCGGCTGAAACCGATTTCTCGCGAGAGAGATATCCAAGAGGCATTCGATCACGAGAATAGGCGGCCTTCGTCCAACATGGCCAGATAGTTGTCCAAGGGGATGTAGTTGGCGACGCTGTTCCCGGTCCCCAGGCAGTATCCGCCGCCCTCTTGGCAACGCTCGAGCGTTTCACGCGTGCGGCGGCGAACGGCTGAGGGGTCACTGCGGCACAGGAAGTCCACGTCGATGCCGCCCAGCACAGCGATGCGGTGCCCGTACTTCGCCTTGGTCTCGTGGACGGTCTTGATCGTGTCTTCGAACGAATGCAGGCCGTCGATGCCCACGTCGTCCAGCAGATCGTCCATGATTGCGTCCAGCTTGCCGCAGCTATGCAGCAGGTACAAGCGGCCCGCCCGATGGGAAGCATCCGCCATGGCCCGATGGCCGGGCAGCACGAACTGGCGCAGATCTTTCGGGCCGATCAAGGTTCCGGAGCGAAACCCCATATCGTCCGAGCCCCAGATGACCTTGACCCGATCGAATTGCAGCATCTTTTGCACCACGACCTGGTACAAATCGATCAGCCGCTGGCTGATGGCGGCGACCAGATCGCGTTGGTCGTACAACGCAAAGCACAAGGTCTCGTATCCCATCAACCACGTCAGGTACTCGGCGAAGTGAGCAAACCCGCGGCTGCCGATGATGCACATGTCGTCGGGCAGATTCGCTTGCAGCCACTCGAGTTGCCGGACCGTGATCTTCCGGGGGTCCGGCCAGGGATAGGCGTGGAATTCTTCCCAGTTGGTGATCGGCCCCCGGTGTTCGTTGACGAACGATCGGCCACCGGTGCGCGCCAGAGGAGCCGTGTCGTCAGCGGTCAATCGATCGATCTTGATCCCGACGTCGTCGACGCCCCACCGCACGTAGTCATAGCCCAGAAACCGCTGGAGGCGGATCTCGCGTTGCAGCAGGTAGTGTTCCCGGTCCGGCGATATATCCGCCAGCAGCCCATACCGATCGGCGATCGTCGCCTTGATCTCTTCGTCGATCAACAGCTCGATCGCATGCACTCGCTGCGGTGTCCCTTCACGGCGCAAACACCGCAGCAATGCTTCCCCATCGGGATCGATCTTCACGGAAAATGGATGGGCTGCCTTTGGCATGGTTAGCTGAAAACTCGTCAACACCGTCGATCCGGGGATCGCCAGGGTAACAAAACTTGGTTTTCATGGGAGCGGCAGGCGCTGGCCGCAGTTCTTCCCGGTTGCTTCGGGACCGGTGGCTAGCGCCGTTCCGCTCACGTGTTCCCTACCGATCCTCAACGCGCCGGCAGGTGTCCCTGGAACAGGACGATCAGCGCCAGAACGCTGACAACCATAATCCACATCGGCACGCTCCACAGCGGCTTCCATTGCAGACGCCCTTCCACCGTGTTTCGATCGAAGACGATCCCGGCCAACTGCGTCCCCAGGAACAGACCGATCCCGGTCGTTGCCGTGAAGATCAAGGCCTGGACCGATCCACCGATCTCTACCGGGGCGAATTGGCCTGCGAAAATCTGCCCGGCGATCAGGAACGTAACATAGGCGATCCCGTGCAGCGCCTGGGCGATGATCACCAGGATCGGCTTCGGTGAATAGACGTAAAAGACGTACAGCAGCAACCAACACGCCGCTCCGACCACCAGCGTCCATTTGAAACCGATGGCGTCGGTCAACGGGCCTAGTGCGAAGAGAGTCGCGATGGCTTGAGCCGCTTGGGCGATTCCCATCAATCCGGACACATTACTTCCGGAAATTCCGATGTCCTGCATAAAGGGACCGGTGCCCATGAAGTAAAACTGCATCATCCCGGCAATCACCATGGACAGGACGACAAAGACCAGGAAGTCAAAGTTCTGTAACAGCGCAAGGGCCTTGAAGATGGGCATCTCGGTGAAGGCGGTGCTCTGATCGGCGACCGCCGGCGCTGGTGGTGTGGCTGGCAACATCAGGCAGACTACGAACATCGCGACCGACAGGATGGCGGCCAGCACGAATCCGTCCGGCCCGCCGCCGCCAATCTTCGTCATCTGCCGCCAACCCGTCAGGAAATAGCCGACCAAGGCCCAACCGATCGGGGCCATGATGAAGATCTTTCCTGACTCGACCGGAATCGCCTCGGGCGCGACGACTCTGCCCAATTGGTAGAACATCAGCGAATTGACCAACGGCAATGCTGCCGCATAACAGCAGGCGTACAGCAGCATCGTGATGAACATCGGCAGAAAACGCTCTTGTTTGGCTGCAATGAACAGCAAGATGGCTCCCAATAGATGAGCAGCGGCCAGAACCCACTCGGTGTTGAAGTACCGGTCGGCGATCTGTCCGGCGACCATCGGTGCGAAAATGCAAGCCAGCGGCACCGTCGCGAAAATCCACCCGGTCTGCTTTCCGGTCATCTTCAAAGGTCCCAGCAAGCGGGGGGCCAGAACCGGCATCCAAGCGCCCCAAATCGCAAACTGCAGGAACATCATCGCGCTCAACTGCAAATACAATGTCCAACTCACGGTACCGATCTCCTTGAAAAAAAGCTGGAAACAATTCCGCGATCCTGCGGGCGGACTCCCTGCGAAGCTCGAACCGTACGTTCAACCGCGTGGGATGTCAAGTAGCCAAGCGAACGTGTTCCTGGTCCTCGCCGTTGGCAATCGGCCGGTATGCAGGGGCTTCTGCCGCATAGCGGGTACTCGCCTCAGGGCGTCAATAATGGGGCGCAAAGCAGCCGTCACAAAACCAAGCTCTGGCGGAAAAAGGGTCAGCCCCTTTGGAGGGCATGCAGAAAAACAGGAAAAATGTTGTGTTTGGAGAGAGTCAGACCTGGCGTGTGCAATTTGTTCGATTTTCGCCAAGTTTTCGATCTTCAGGCGTCCGCATTTTCGTGCCGCTATAAAAGTCGCCGCCCCGATTGCTGAAATGGACCACCCCCGTAAATGGCATTGCGAGAAGCCTCAGGTTTGCTGGCCAACTGCAATCCTGGCCAACTGCAAGGTCGGTTGGGAGCCCACTTTGGCCAGTGAACCTAACGAACTCGCCGCCAAGCGGCGAAGATTCGGGTAGGCAAGAGAAAACAGGGGGAGAAGAAGCCCGTTCGTGGTCCGACAAGACGTGGAAGCGGAAGGCTTGCCGGAGGCCCCAAGTCAGCGAAAAACAGCGTCAATTCAGAGAGGTTGAACCCGCCCCGCACCCGGTTGGCATCCGAGCCGGACGGAAAACAGAAGCCAGACGGTCACCATCACAGCCCCCTTATCGACCCAACTCCGCGAATAAGAGATCGCGTGGGGCCAGTGTATCGAGCGGCACGTGCACAGACTTTGATTCGGCCAAAAGCGAAAGAACGTCCTCTAGCGGATTCTCACGTTCCAGTTCAAAACGGTCGCGGTGGCTGTCGGCAAGGTGATGGCGAGCGTAGCCAGCCGTTGTCTGTGGTCCGAAGGGCACATCCGCCGTCGCTGGCGATGAGCGATTCGGTTCTTCGAACTCTGCCAGCATCCAAACACTGGATAACGCCTCTGTATCGCCGCCTCCGTACGATTCTCCCTCGCCGCCACCGTTCGCCGGAGCGCGCCAGGCGTCTGGAAAGTTGGACGGAAAGACCAACGTCTGTTCGCCCGATTGCACTGCTTCCCGCGTCTTGCCGAAATTCGGCGCGAAGAAGGCTAGATCGCCGAAATCGACCCGGCCGGACTTGTCGAAATCCGCCCACCATACATACGGCGCTTCGGACGTGGGTTCACCCACCGTCTTGCCAAAAGCCGCAGCGAAAAAGGAAAAATCTCCGAAGTCGATTTGATTGTTGTCCTCGATGTCGTAAACCACCGCCCACAACTCGGTGTCCGGAGATTCGCCCAGTACCGCCAAGCTGGCATCGCCATTGCCCAATCGTGCGATTCCGCTGGCCAACTCCATCTGCATGTCGTACGGTCCGATATTCCAATCCGTTTGGTCCACCGGCACCTGGTCGTCGTCGGTCGAAGCGAAACCGACCCGAGCCAGCAGCACGTAGCCTTCCTGGCCGAGCCCCCCTTCGTGCGTGCTGCCTCCGATTTGATGGACTCGGCCCAAGTTGTCTTGGATCTTGCCAGTGAGGTTATCTGTAAAGCCCGGCCCGTATTGGATCTCCTGAGCCGTCAGATACTCGGTGTGGTAATGCAGATCCACCATCGCTTCGGTGATGCCCACTGTCGTCGTATCCGGCGTGCTGACCCAGATCTCGACCCAGAACGACTGCCACTCATGAACCCAATCCGCACTGAGGGGCAACTCGTCCACTTCGCCGTTATCACCAATCTCGCTCGGCTGATGGACAATCCTCACGTCGATCCGTGTCCCGCCGATGTCCGCGGGCCGGGTACCGAAGTGGATGTCTTCGCGGTGCTGGCCCGGTTCCAGTTGGATGCTGTAAGCGAACGAGCCGTCCAATAGCCCGATCTCCCCGCTGCCGGGTCGATTCCCGGGACCGCCGTCGATTCCGCCGCCACTGGTGCTCGGATCGAAGCTCCATACGGCATCGGCCAAGGCGGGCAGGTTCAAACGGAAGAAGGTGTGCCCGGTGTTCGGCACGTTATTGTCTTCATCGTCGCCGTCCACGACCGCCAGGCCCGACGTCCGCAGCAGCTCGCGGAACTGGGCCGTCGTCAGCCGCTGGCCGTGCTGCTGCAGCGCCAACTGCTGAGCCAGCACGGCCGCTCCGGTAACGTACGGCGCCGCCATGCTGGTCCCGCGCATCGTGGCCACGCCACCGGTGGCGTTGGCCGCCGTGATCAGCGCCCCCGGAGCCAATGCATCCAGGTGGCTGCCGTGCCGCTGCGAGAAACTGGTGATCCGGTCGGGGCCGGTGGTGTAGTCCGTGCCGAACGCGCCGAAGGTCTGCCAGCCGCGGTTGCTGTCCCAAACGGCGCCGACCGACAACGAACGTGGATCGGCGGCCGGATAGGCCAACCCTTCGCGACCGCCGAAGACCGCATAGCTGTTGCCCGCCGCCGACACGGTGATCACGCCCAGCGCGTCCAACGCGGCCAGTTCGTCGGCGATCCCGTACAGACCGACCGGCTGGCTCCAGTTCTGACCGTCGCCCAAGGAAAGATTGACCGCCGCGATCTGGTAGGTGTCGACGTTCTGGATGACCCATTGCAGGGCCTGTTCCAGATAGCCGAAGCTGCCATGCCCGCTGTCGCTGAAGACCTTCAGATGGATGATGTCCACGCCCGGAGCGACGCCGGGATACGTGCCATCCTGTGACGCGATAATGCTGGTCACGTGCGAGCCGTGTCCGGAGATGTCGCGGGCATCGGCGTTCTTATCGGCAAAGTCGTAGTGAAACACGATCCGGTCGGCAACCCCGTCGCCGTCGGCGTCGGGGCCGAAGAACGGATGACTGAGATCCAACCCGGTATCGATCACCACCACCGAGACGCCGCGACCGTCCAAATCGGTGAACCGTGGATCGGTCCGCAGCACGTCCAACCCGATCAATTGGTGGGCCGGCTGAGCATTCGCGTCCGCCGCGCCGGATCCAAGCGAGACAGGAACGGGGCTGCCTTCGGCCTGGTTGATCACATTGATGACGACCAGGGCATCCAGCGGCGTGATCAGTCCGTCACCGTTCACGTCGCGCGAGTCGCCCACTTGCTGCAACCGCATCGATGCACCGGGTTCCTGCGCGTTCAGCGCGTTGACGATCAGCAGCACATCCAAGGGGGTCACATATCCGTCGCCGTTGACGTCCGCACGCACGGCCAGGTGGCTGGGCGCCACTCCCGGGAAACTGGCGATGCCGGGCGTGAACAGCATCGCATCCGAGCCCGTGTAGGTGAACGACGTCGCGCCGCCTGCGCCCGGATGGGTCTGCTCCCAGCCTTCCTGGACCACGTGCCGCACCACGTACTGGCCGGGCCGCACGTCGTCGAATGCGTACCATCCGTTCTCGTCGGTCAACGCCGTCGGTTCGCCTTCGTCCCAACTGCCGTTTTGGTTCAAATCCAGGTACACGACTTGGTTCGGCAGTACGGGTTCATCCTCGTCCTTTTGTCCGTCGCCGTTGCTGTCCCGCCAGACGACGCCGCCGATCGAGCCCAGCGCGACCAGTCCGGCATCCCATTGCAGGTTCGGTCCACTGACGACGGTAAAGGGCGCAGTCCGGCCCGTTTCCAGGTCGGCATCGCTGTCCAGGGTATCGTCGGTCCCGACGTTGGGCGGGCTGAATCCGTAACCGGCCGGCGCTACAAACTCCAGGAAATAGATCCGCGAGATATCGAGATCGGTGAAGCTGTACAAGCCGTCCTCGTCGGTGGTCGTCTCGGCCAGCAATTCGAACGCCGAACCATCCGCCGGACCGGCTGACGGGACGGTTCCGGCTGAAGAAAGGCCCGTAGGTCCGAAGAATCGCTGGAACGGACTGAAGCACATCTGCCACCCGAAACAACAGTCGCTTACCGCCAAACTCAGCGGCGTGGTGCCCTCTGAGTAATACAATCGAACCGTCACATCCGGCATCCCTACTTCGCCTTCGTCCTGGATACCGTTGGCATTGGCATCGATCCACACCCGGTCGCCGATGGTCGCGGTGCCTCCGGGAGTGATGGTGACGGCATCGGGCGCTTCGGGCGGATCTTCCTGGTTGCCCGCGTTGTCGAAGGCTACGCTGAAGAAAGCGTAGCGGCGGCCAGGGGCGCCCAGGAATTCGGCGGTGGTCAGTTGGGTACCCAGCAACCAGGGCACGAAGGGCCCGTCGTCTTCGGAGACGAAGACGTGGAAGGCTGCCAGCCCCGAGCCGCCTTCGTCATCACTGCCGGTCCAGGAGACCGTAAATGTGACATCGTCCGCGGTGCCGGGCAGAGGCTGCACCTCGCTTTGCGGTTTGACGGCATCCAGCGTGTTGAAAATGGGCGGCGTATCGATCGGCGCTTCGGTATCGAACACGATGCGAGCCTCAGCGTCGATCACGTCGCCGGTGGCCGCCGTGCGTTTCGCGCGGATCGAGTAATTCAGATAACCTTCCCCGGCTCCTTCTTCGTCGTTGATGGCCAGGAATCCCACCATCGGATCCAGCGGTTGTTCGCCGGTCTCCGGATCAATGGTGACCAGCGTCCAGAAGGCTTCGCCGGTCTGGATATTGACCCCGGCCGTGAAATCGACGAAGTAGCCCCGTTCTTCCGTCAGATCGAGACGGGTGCTGTAGAACGCCCGGTTTTCCGGCACCTGGAAGACCAGTCCGCCGAAGCCGAAATCCCCAAGACGGAAAGTGCGCCAGTCCAGGTCGTCGTCCAACTGCTGGGTGACCACGACCCGCTGCGCCGGCGCCTGGGCGAACACGGGGTCGTTTTCGTAACGGATCATGTAATCCAGTTGCTGATCCGCCGGAATCCAATTCTCCTCGCCGTACCCGATCGGCCCGAGGATGTCGTTCGGGTCCACCGGCGGCGGCACGCAAGGTCTGTAGGTGATGATCCTTTTGCAGGTATCGGGATCAATGGTTGTGAAGAAGCCACACCCTTCGTCCGTGCCTCGATAGTCCGTGTCCCATTCCTTGCACTTGCAGCATTCGTCGGGGACGTCGATACCGAACAGCGAAGAGGTCACCAGCGATACGTTAGTCGCCGTGACGCTTGAAGCCCCCAGATTCGCGCCGACCAGCAATTGCGGTTCAAACAGCTCGGCGACCGACCACGTCTCGCCCGTCCAGACGCTGGAAAACAGCGCCATGCGATTCTGCTCGTCTGCCGAGTCCGCGTTTGCGCTCCAGAAGACGATGGGTTGCCCAGCGACTTCGGACATGGCGATCTCACTGAGATTACGACCCGTCGCCACGATGAGGGGATCACCGAACCCGTCGCCGTCGAATCGCGACGCCAGCAAGTTGTAAGTATCGTCGCCGGTCTTGGTAGCCCAGGCGGTCCATACCGTTCCGTCCGCAAATGCGATCGCTTCGACACCGGCATCAGGGCCAGCCGTTTCGGCTATCCGCACCGGCTCCGACCACGCGCCGGCATCGTACACGGCATAGTAGACGTCCGTCGCTTGCCGGGCAGCCATCACATCGTCGGAATTCGATTCACTGGTCAAGGAGGAGCCATCAGCCATCGACCAGACGACGATCCTTCGACCGTCCCCGTCGACAACCGCCCGCACGTCGCGGTTGATCCCCGAGCTGTTTGGCAACGCCACCGGAGCCGTCCAAACCGTCCCGTCGAACTCGGCCACGACGATCTGATCCGCCACTGTGTCGAACGGATCGCCCGCTTTGGTCCACACTGCGAATACTTGGCCATCCGGAGCGACGGCCAGATCGGCTGGACCGTCTTCCCACAACTCGTTGCCGACATCGGCGATCACGCTGTTGTCGCCGTAGACCGCGCCCGTTCCAATGGCTCCTTCAGGGTAATAGACCCACTGAATGCCCTCCAGTTCATCACCCTCGGTGTACAGTCCCAGCACGTCCAGGGCACTGCTGTAGAAATCGACTGACCACGACCTGGCCAACGTCCAGGATCTCCACTGCGCGCTGACGGACACGGAACCGGCGACTTTATCCACCTTCAGGCTCGGCAGGATCTGGACGTCCGCCGTGATCGCACCAGCAACCTTTGCTTCAGCATCCCAGTTACTGATCTCCGCTTTGACATAGGGCGACAATCCGAAGTTGGCCGTCAGCGAACCCTCGTCCGGAAGGATCCAATTCGGGAACGGTGCCGTGCCGGTCCATCCCAGCGCCGCAGTCAAGCCGGCCGAGAACTCGATCCCGTTGGAGATCTTGATCGGGGTGAACCAATCGATCAGCGTAAAAGCCCAATCCAAGCCGGTGGCGATCGCCGCAGTTTGAGGAATGCGTTGCAGCACCCAGATCAGACCGCCTTCCCAGTCATATGTGCCGCTGGCGCTAAAGGCCAACTCAGCCTTATCCGGCTCCCACTGGCACGTTCGGTCGTTCGCATTCCACTTTCCCGACCCGGTCAGACCGCTCGCGTAGGTTTCGCTACCGATCTTCAGGGAATTTTCACCCGTCACGCTGGCTGTCAACGTGCAGCCGCTCACCCCTACCGCCCCCTTGACACTTGCCTTTTGCTCGATCAGGCCGAACGGGTCTTTGAATTTCACTTCGTACTGGAACGACGTCGAGACATTGGACGGTTCGATCGCGGGAGTCCTACTGATGCCCATCCCGTTGGGGAACGAAGTCGGATTGACGATAAAGGTATCGAAGTACAGGTCATGGTCGTCGTTGATCGAGTCATCCGATTTGAGGTAGACGACGATGACGGTGCCATCCGGCGCGACGGCCACCGCAGGCGCGATGTCGCGCACTTCGTCGTCGGTCAGCGCTATCACCTCGCTCCACTCGTAGCCGCCGTCGCTTTCCGACCGGCCGACTGCGTAGTGAATCTCGGCGTCGTTGCCGACGCCCTGGCTCCACGTAGCGATCAATCCCGGCGAAGTTCCCTCGATCAGATTGGGTGCCGTGCGCAGGCTCAGACTGGTCCCCGGCTCGTCGGCGATGATCTTGGCACCCACCCAGTCGGTACCGTCAAAGTACGCATGCCAAATCGCGTTTTCCTTGCGGTACACGATATGGGTAACCCCCTGCGAGTCGACCGCTAACGCGGGTTGGGCCAGCGAAATCGGAAATTCGGCGAGTTCCAGCTCCCGCACGAAGAGTGAGATTTCTTGGGCATCGGCGTCCTCGGCGATCACCAAGGAAGGCGGCAAATCGTCAGGCTGTCCATCACGGTCTTGATCGAATGCCAGCTCTCCGTCCAGCGCCAGTTCGTAAACGCCTGGTTGGAGGTAGAGAAACGTAAACGTGCCGTCATCGCGCGTCACCGTGCTCGCAACCTGACGGTACCGGCCATCACGCGATTCGTAGGCCGCCAAAACGACGTTGGCCAACGGCTCCTCGCTCTGCGCATGAAGAACGGTTCCGGAGGCGACCAACGAGGGTAGGTAATCCGGGTTGTCGGCGTAGAGCTGTTCGAACATCCCTCGCACGTCGCGCAGCGGCCGGCCGGGCTCCGACAACTCGGTGGCCAGCCGGTTGAGGAAACGTACGTAATGGCCCCAAGTGTCACCGACCCGCGACGGGATGTTGGCCCAGAAAGCGTCCCAGTCCTGCATGGAGATCGACTCCGGCTTGACCGACGCCTTGATCTGCTCCCATTGGGCTGTCGAGATGACCGTGCGGTCGTCATGGGTGAACGCTTCCACCCGCACGTTCACGCCCTGCGCCGCCGTGCCGCTGCGGTAGTAAACCGACACGGTATTCAGCGAGCCCGGGCGCAGGATGTCCAGCGGACCTTCCTCCGGCGATCCCAGGATCTGCAGCGGCGCCCCGGTACGCAACTCGCCCGGACTGAAGCCCAGCGGCGTATTGGTCACCCCGGTGGCGACCAGCAGCGGCGCCATCGCGTCGCCGTCGCCGTCGTTGCCGAACAGCACATCGAAGCGGTAGTTCCGGTTGGGCGCAACCACCGCCGGCCCGGCTCCCAACGTGTCGATGTTGTAGCCGGTCCCGGCCACGACCGTCAGCGAGTCCTCCAGCAAGACCAGAACGTCCTGACCGGGATCGTACGCTGCTACCGTGTACACGTTCGGCGGAACCTGGAACATGTCAAAGGTCACAAACGCGGTTGCCGAATCCTGCAAGTAGAGGCGTTCGGCCGGCAGAGCATTCAGATTGCCGTCCAGCACGTAGAACTCCGTATCCTCCGTGAATCGTGCCCCGGAGACCTTGAGCGTCGCATTGCCCGAGTTGCCGACTCGACCGGCGTTTACGTCCAGGATCGAAAATGGGATGATCTCTGCACTGATGGTATACTCCGGCGCGCCGCTGGCCACCGTGCCGTAGGCCATCACGTAGTACACGCCCGTCTGCTCGACCGGCAAAACAATCTGCTGATCCGAGATGAACGGCTGGTTGGCTGCCCGGTCGTGTAGAGTCCGCGAGGGCATATCCCCGAAGCGGACGTATAGTTCGCTGTAGGCGTCCTCGGCCCCCTCGAAACGCAGCCGCACGGTCTCGCCCGCCTCGAGCACTTCGGTCTTGTAAAACACCGCCCGACCTTGGGCCAGGGTGCCGGTCTGCGGCTCGCCCAACGGCAGCAACTGGGCGTCGATATCCACCCGGTCCAGCGATGCGCCGATGTTGTTCGTCTCGTCGTCTTCCGGGATCTGATTCAAAACGTCGGTGCGGAGGATCACGTGGTACTCGCCGGGCACAACCCCGGGCAGCGGAGCCGTCACCTCCTGGGTGTAACTATCGCCGCCCGCCAGCGGCCCCACTCGCAGCACCCGCGCAAACAAGGCGTCGTGGATGTCCCACACATCGTCCGCCGAAATGTACAGCGAATCGTACCAGCTTCCCAACGCGGCATCCTCGCCCTGGTTCTGTACGGTATAAGCGATCGTGGCATTCACACCGGGCGAAGCATTGGACGGAACGGTGATGGTCCCCACGACCAGATCGGCCGGCGGAACCAAGTTCACCAACATCGACGTGCGGTCGTAGTTGACGTTGTTCAACCGGTTGGGCTCCTTCAGCAGGTTGCCCCGGTCCGCAACGACAAACACGTAAAAGGGACCTGAAAGTCCGCGCGGGATCGTGAACGAGTGCGTCTTGGTATAGCTTTCCCCCGTATCCAGCGAGTTGTGATAGACGTGCCCCAGGGAGGTATCCGAGCCCGGGTCCAGCACCTGGTCCAACGACAGGTACACCTGATCGTACCAGTTGCGCGGCGTCGGATCGCCGTCGTTGCGGACCGTCCACGTCAACTCGAACGGCTGGCCGCTGAAGGCTTCGGCCGGAGCATCCACGTCGACCAGCACCAAATCCGGAACGTTGACCGTGCCGGGTCGCGGAGGCTCGATCGTGCCCAAATCGATCAAACGCGTGTTGTTGTTCGCGTCGCTCTCGAAGACCTGCTTGTCGGCGTCCGTCAAGACGCCCAGATAGTAGGGCCCGGAAACGTCGGTAGGAATCTGGACCGTCGCCTGAGCAGTATACGACCCGCCGGCTTCGAGCGGGCTGGTCCGCACGAGGCTGCCCAGGTGCCTGTCGTTGCCGTTGCCCAACACGTCGTCCGGCGACAGATAGATCCTGTCGCGCCAACTGAGCGCGTTGGTCTGACCTGCACCGGTGTTCTCGACGGTCCACTGGACGGTCACCCAGTCGCCCGCGTGCACGGGTCCGGTGATCGGCTCCAACGCGGTCACCTGCAGATCGGCCAGATTCTGGACGATGTTCACCGGGACCAGTGGCGAATCATTGTTGTCGTCGTTGTCGCCCTCATAGACCTGGTTGGTGGCATCGGTGCGGACGTACAGGAAGACGGTTCCAGACAGATCGATCGGGATGTTGATCTGTTGGTCGAGCATGCTGTAGGAATCTCCGGCGGCCAGATTGCCGTTGCGGACAAACGTACCCAACAGCCGGTCGTCGGGTCCGCCTTTGACATTGTCCAACGAGACATAAACTCTGTCCCGCCAGGTGCCGCTGACGGTGGGACCCGTCCCCTGGTTCAAGACGCTCCAACTGGCCCGCAGGAAGCTGCCCGCCTGGGCCGTTGCCCAGGGCTGGAAGCTGCCCGGGACGATCACCAGATCCGGCGGGTTGGACACGATCTGCACGGGCGCCGCGCTGGCGGTCACGTTGTTGGTCTCGCCCGGCGAACCCGGTGGCCCTTCGAAGACAACGTTGGTCGAATCGGTATGGACCAGGACGTAGTAATCGCCCTCCAGGCCGTGTGGCAGCGTGAACGTCACGGTCCGCGTGTAAGAATCGTTCGGCGCACCGAAGACGTCCAGGGCGCCGTAGCGAACCACGCTGCCCAGCAGGATGTCATCGTCATCCAACGTGGTGTCGGTCGACAGGTAGTAGGCGTCTCGCCACGAGTTGTTGGGAGTCCTGGCCACTCCGTGGTTGGTCACTTGATAGGTGAACGTCAGCGGATGGCTGGCCAGGGCGTTGGCCGGCGCGTCGACATAGTCCACTTCCAAGTCCGGCGGCGTCAGCGTGATGTTTGTCCGTCTCGGTTGCAGCGATTCATCTCGCCGCACTTCCAGATTGTTGTCTCCGAAAATGTGTTCGAACACATGATTGCTGCTGTCGGTATGTACGAAGAAGTACCAATCGTCTTCGATATGGACCGGGATGGTCACCGCCAAGTGCCGTGTGTAACTCTCGCCCGGGTCCAACGCACCGCTGCGCCATACGCGGCCCATGTTGATCGCATCGACCAGGGCGTCGGGGGACGAGGACAGATACACCGTGTCGAACCAGCCGGTCTGCAGCGTCCGTCCACCCGCGCCTGGCGTGGTATCGTCGTTCAGCACCGTCCAACTAACCGTCACCGTCTCGTAGGAAAACGCCAGATCGGGTCCCGTGATCTCGGTCACGCGCAGATCCGGCGGCGGAGTCATCGTCACGCGCGTCTTCGGTCCCACTCCCACATTGTCGTGCTCGTTGTTGTGTTCATAGACGTGGTTGCCGGCGTCCGTCTTGACGATGAACCAGTAGTCGCCTTGAATCCCCTGCGGCAGCGTGACGGTCAGGCTGTTCAAATAGCTGCCGCCGGGAGTCAGATAGCTGGGGTTGGCGACCTGGCCCAGGTAAATGTCGCTGCTGTCCAGCACGTCGTCGGTGGACAGCCACACGCGGTCGTACCAGACGGGCGCGTTGGTCGAGGCGTCTCCCGTATTGGTAACCACCCACTGGACCACCGCCTGCTGGCTGGA
>SKKK01000036.1 GCA_007121535.1 Planctomycetaceae bacterium
ATCAAGCTGACGCCGCAAGCGCGTCGGATGTCGACTCACAGGCAAGGAAAGAACTGGGCAACAAGCGGGGCGGAATTAACAGAGAGTGATGACGCGATGTTTACCAAACGTTTCAAGCTGTTGAATCTGATCGGGTTCCCAATCTACATCGATCTGAGTTGGTTTGTGATTGTGCTGCTGATCACCTGGTCGCTGGCCACGAACCTCTTCCCGGTCTGGTACGAGGGCATTGAGCCGGCCACGTACTGGTGGATGGGCCTGGCCGGTGCCATCGGATTGTTTGTGTCGATCCTGGCACACGAACTGGGCCATGCCGTCGTGGCGAGGCGTTTCGATATGCCGGTACGCAGCATCACCCTGTTTATTTTTGGCGGGGTGGCCGAACTGAGTCAGGAGCCGCCCGGTGCGAAAGCAGAATTTTTCGTTGCGATCGCCGGCCCTATCGTCAGCGTGCTGGTGGGGATTGGCTGCTATGCCGCAGCGGTGGGCGTCGAGGAGCTTTTTGCGACGTCGGTCGTCGGCGTGCTCTGGTATCTGGGCATCATCAACGGGGTAGTGGTCGTATTCAATATGATTCCCGCATTTCCTCTGGACGGCGGCCGAGTGTTGCGTTCGATCCTCTGGCACGTTCAAGGCAGCCTCCGATGGTCCACCCGTATCACGTCCAGCATCGGTTCCGGATTCGGACTGGTGTTGATCCTGTTGGGCGTCTTAAACTTCGTCGGCGGAAACTTCGTCGGCGGAATGTGGCAGTTCCTGATCGGGATGTTCCTGCGCGGCGCGGCACAGATGTCGTACCAGCAGGTCCAGATTCGCCGCGCGTTGGAGGGTGAACCGATCGATCGATTCATGCAGACCGAAGTCGTGTCCGTGTCGCCGTCGACAACGATCCGCCAGCTTGTCGAGGATTATGTCTATCGGCACCACCACAAGATTTATCCTGTGACGGATCAGCAGCGGTTGGTGGGATGCGTGACCACGCGGGACATACAAAAGGTTCCCCGAGACGAATGGGAACATCGGACGGTCGGCGACGTGCTCGCTCCGTGCGCGAATGAGAATACCACCGAGCCCAGTGCCGACGCCATGCAAACGTTGTCCCGAATGAACCAAGACAGCGTCTCGCGCATGATGGTCGTCCAGAACGATCGGCTGGAAGGGATCGTATCCCTGAAGGATCTGTTGAAATTCATCTCGTTGAAGGTCGAACTCGAAGACGATCGCTCGAGGCTCCCGGCTGGTGATCAGCGATAGGCGCCGTTGGACGGATTGTCCATCCGTCTTGCGTGGGAGCAAAGGGTCTGGGCCCTTGGCAGACAGAGTTCAGTCATCCAGGCCCCAGGCCTTTAGCTTGCGTTGCAGCGTGCGGACGGAGATGCCCAGGGCTGCGGCGGCATGGGTTCGATTGCCTTTGTGTTTGGCCAGCATTTGTTCCGCTGCCTCGCGTTGGAGATCTTCCAACGACATGCCGGGCGGAATGCTCAGGTTGTTGTTGCGCAGGCACGAGTCGTGAAGCGTCGCCGGCAGGTCGTCCAGGGTCAATTGATCGCCGGATGCCAGCACGGCCATGCTTTCCAGAGCGTTCCGCAGTTGCCGGATATTTCCCGGCCAATCATAAGTCTCCAGGAATTCGCGCAACGGCGCGGCGATGGAGAGGACCGGTCGGCCCAGCCGCTGAGCCAGGTCTCGGAGAAAATGGTCGACCAGCAGCAGGATGTCCTCTCGGCGTTCGCGCAGCGGGGGCAATTGCAGGTTGACCACGTTCAGCCGGTAGTACAGATCCTCGCGGAACTGCCCATCGGCGACCATGGCATCCACGTCTCGGCTGGTCGCCGCTACCACGCGCGCGTCGACTTCCCGGTCGTCGTTGCTGCCGATGGGCGTGACCGTCCGGTTCTCCAAGACTCGCAGCAGCTTCGCCTGGGATTCCCAGGCGAAGTCGCCGATTTCATCGATGAAGATCGTGCCGCGATTGGCCGCCTCGAAACGCCCGATCCGCGACTCGGTCGCGCCGGTGAACGAGCCCTTGACGTGCCCGAACAGTTCGCTTTCGGCCAGGTGTGCGGGGACGGCCGCCATATTGACCGTGACAAAGGGATGACCGCGCCGGGGGCTGTTCTGATGAATCGCCTCGGCGATCAACTCCTTGCCCGTCCCGGATTCGCCGGTGATCAGCACGGTGGTTTCGGTCATGGCCACCCGCCGAGCCTGGTCGAAGACGGTCAACATGGCTTCGGAACGGCCGATGATGCGCTCGAAACCGAGCCTTTCATCCAGCCGCGTTTGCAATTCGCAGATCGTCTGATCTTTGCGGGCCGATTCCAAGCATTTGGCGACCAGCAGCAAGAGTTCCTCGGGATTGACCGGCTTGTTCAGATAATCTGCGGCGCCCAGCTTCATGGCTTCCACCGCCGAATCGACATCGCCGAAGGCCGTGACCATGATGAACGGCGTCTCCTGCCGCTGTTCTTTCCAGTACCGCAGCAGGTCCAAACCGCTCGCCTTGCTCATCTTCAGATCGCTGATGACCAAGTCGACCGTCTCGTGCAGGAACGTCAACGCCTGTTTCGCGGATTCGGCCGTTTCGACTTCGTAGTGCTCCAGTTTCAACAGCCGCTCCAGCGCCTCCCGTTCGCTCGGCTTATCCTCGACCACCAGGATTCTCGGTTTGCTGCCGATCATCTTCGTGCACTCCCGGTTGATGCGGAATGACTGGCTTCGCTTAATCGTATCACAAACTGCGTGCCACGAGGGGTATTGGGGTGGCATCGAATCTGCCCGCCCGCTTCCTCGACGAACCGTTTGACCAGAGCCAACCCCAAGCCCGTGCCGTCGGTGCTGGCGGTGAAAAACGGTTCGAACACGTGCGGCCGATCCGCCTCGGCAATCCCGCAGCCTTCGTCGGACACGAGGATCCGGACCCGGGAATCCTCCCGCATCACGCGCACGCCGATGCGGCCTCCTTCGGGCATCGCGTCCCTGGCGTTATGCAGCAAGTTCAGCATGATCTGGCGCAAGCGGGCACGGTCCATCCGGACGCTGGCCGGCGATTTGGGCAGATCAAGCTGGATCTCGACGTTGCTACGGCGGAGTTCTTGGCTGATGAAATCGATAATACCTTCCAATTCCGCGTTCAAGTTAAAGCCTTCGACGCGGGGGTCGTCCGGGCTTGCGAAGTGGATCAACTGGCCCAACAGCCGGTCGATGCGGTCGATTTCCTGGGACGACTGTTGCAGCATCCGCGCCACTTCCGCCGGCTCCAACGTCCCGGGATCCTGTTGGGCGCGGCGGAAGGCGTGCAGGTTCAGCCGCACGGCATGCAGCGGATTGCGGATCTCGTGGGCCAATCCGGCGGCCAGACGGCCAAGCTCGGCCGCGGCCCGCATGTAAGCCCGGGTCGCCATTTTTTGTAGCCTCAACAGACGGGTTGACAGGAAGTACAAGGACCACATCGCCGCGGCAAACACCAGAACCATCGCGACGGCCCGCGTGGCGTACCGGATCAGAATCCCCCGTCTTTCATGCATCCACCGTTCTGCGAATCCATCCAGAGAAAGCCCAAGATGATAGCTGCCCACGGACCGGCTGTCATGGACGATCGGAACGCGCAGATCGTAGACGGCACGGCCGCCAGCCAGTATCTCGTCCCGGGTCCGGACGACGTCAACGCCCAAATCGCGTGCCAAGCTTTCGTACCACTCGCGCCCCAATTGTTCGCCCCACTGCCGGCGATCCGTATGCCAGCGCAGCACACCGCCCACATCCACCACGGCCGCGTAGGCGTAACGCGCCGGATCTCTGGCGACCCATTGCTGAGCCGCGTCCAACAAACCCGCCTCGGCCAAATCGTCCCAATCCGCCTTGCTGCGGGCTTCCAGAAACTGCTCGACGCGTCCCACGGTGCGCACCGCTTGGGCACGCACCTCCTGGAGCTCGTCCAGCAACAGATCGCGTTGCCGGGAACGCAAATAGGCGAGGAACAGGTCCAGCGTTACCGCCGACAGCACGACCAAAGCGACTACGATCATACCGCTGGCAAGGTGGCAGGTCTTCCGAGATACTTCGATGGGCGATGGGTCCATGATATTCGAGTCTGACGGTTTCAGGGGCCCGGTGCTTGCCGAAGCCTGCTGATCAAGGCTCACGGCCGCTCAAGGAGGACCACTTAGCTCTCACCGGGATCGATGCTTTCGTCGATGTCCTCAAACGTAGAAGCCGATTGCCGCAGCGTCAAGACGGGACAAGGCGCGCGGCGGACGACCGTTTCGGCAACGCTGCCCATCAGCAACCGCTTCAGACCGCTGCGTCCATGCGTCCCCATGACGATCAGATCGGCTTGTTCAGCCTCGGCCAGTTCCGAGATTTCGTCGGCCGGAACCCCGTGCCTCAGCCGGTGATCGAAACGAATATTCGGATCGGCAGGAACCACCTTCTCCAGCTCTTTTCGCCCTTGCTCCATCGCCACCCGCTGGTCCTCGGATGAGGGGACGCTGCCCATCGCCCCGGGAGTGGGTGCAACGCCTGCGGTCGGGGTGCTGGCCGGATCGACGATGTGCACGATCAACAACAATGCTTCGCCGTCGCGGGCCAGCCGCTGGGCGGTGTCAAAGGCCACCTCGGCAGCCGTCGAAAAGTCGGTCGGACAGAGGATCTTGTTTAACGTAATCATGGCCTGTACTCCGGCAAATGGAGGGTAAGATTCTGGTGGGAAACGGCCGTCTACGAGTCGTCACGGACACGGACATCCTGGAACGCGGACGCCCGCGACGGCTTCGAGTCGATCATTCACTCACGAGCCAATCGCGCGCCTGATCGACTTCGCCTTGCTCGAAGTATCGAATTTCTGCTGTAGTGAAAGGTTTGCAGAAGCCGGCCATCCCCTTCTGCCATTTCTTCTCGCCAACCATTGCCAGGCGTTCAATATCGTTGAAATGGCTGAGGTTGAACTTGATGTCTTCCCAGAGCGCGCCGGCATTCCAGCCTCGGAACTCCTGCATGTCGAACAACACGCGAATCTTCCCGTGGTCGGCAATCAGCCGTTTCACCTCGGGTACGAAACGCTCGTAGTCTTCCTTGGTCAGCGAATCGCCGATACGTACCAGCAGTACCTTACCGGAGAGTTCTTCTTTCAATTCCAGCGTCATCATCCGTCTCCTTGAACATAGGTCAAACGTGCAAAAACAATCCATCATCGCATGGACAGGCGCCCTTGAGCTCCGCTGCCCGAAATTGCCTCGGCCTATCGATTGTATTTCGAGGAGGCTTCGGCCATCGCGGTGCTAAGGGAATCCCACGCGGATTCCAAGCCCTCGCGGAGCTTCACCCATGCTTCCCCGGAAGCTTGGGACAATTCCGAAAGCCGGTTGCTGCCCTCCTCTAGCCTGACTTCCAGATCCTCGATCTGCCGGCTGAGTTCCAATTGGGCGTCGGCGCTGGCGCTATTGGCTTTCGCCTTCAGCTTGTCAATTTCAGCTCTCCACTCATCCAACTGAGCTTGGAGTTTTTGTTCATACAGCTTTTTCTCATCCATCGGAAGGTTCCTCCTATTTTCCTGGTTCTGCTCGTAAGGTCAGTACTGGGCAACTAGCATGCCGTACGATCTTCTCCGCAACGCTGCCCATCAACAGTCGTTCGACGCCCGTTCGGCCGTGCGTCCCCATGATGATCAAATCGGCTTGTTCATGTTCGGTCAGATGCAGAATTCCTTCGCTGGCAAAGCCCTCGATCAACCGATGCTCGAAGCGAATCGATGGGTCGGCGGGCACCACTTTTCCGAGTTGCTCACGAGCTTCGTCGAGCGCTTGTTGTTGCTGAGTGGCGGACAGGTCCGTCCCTCCGAGGGTGACTGGGGGAGCAACCGTGCCAGGCGTGGTTGCCACCACCGGCTCGACCACATGTACGATCAGCAGAAGTGAATCACTGTCGCGAGCCAAACGCTGAGCCGTATCGAAAACCGTTTCGGCCGCCATGGAAAAATCCGTGGGGTAGATGATCTTGTTCCATGTAGTCATTGCTCGTAACTCCTCGTAACCAGTAGGGACATCATTTGCAGCAGCACTCGTCTGTCGGAAAAAAACACGGGCATGCCAAGAGAATTCAGGTAGCATTTTGGATGCCGCACGTGCAGGTTCCCGTTTCAACGCGGTTTTGTCGTCCACCGCCGCATCCACGGCGACAGATTGTCGTATCACGGCGACAATCTGCCGGACTGATGTTTGTGTACGCCACCAATCTCCCCCCCCTATCCAGCCGTCCGGCGGCGACTATGGCGGACAAACTTGCGTCAACAGGCCGGTTTCTGCCGGTGGATCCAGGGCTACTGCTCGGTCAAACGCTCGATCACCTTGATGACGCTGTCGGGGTTCAGCGACATCGAATCGATGCCGCATTCCAACAGGAACTGGGCGAATTCGGGATAGTCGCTGGGCGCCTGGCCGCAGATGCCTACCTTGCAATCCTTGCTGTGTGCCCGCTGGATCACGTCGCGGATAGCCTTCTTGACCGCTTCATTGCGTTCATCGAACAGGGCTTCCAGTTTTTCCGAGTCACGATCGACGCCCATGATCAACTGCGTCAGATCGTTGCTGCCGATGGAAAATCCGTCGTACCTTTCGGCGAACTGTTCGGCCAGCAGGATGTTTGACGGGATCTCGCACATCATGAAGACTTGCAGGCCGTCTTCACCGCGTTTGAGTCCGTTTTCAGCCAGCACCTGGGCCACGCGATCCGCCTCTTCGGGCGAGCGGACGAATGGGATCATCATCACGATGTTATCCAGACCGATCTGTTGGCGAGCCTTTTTGATGGCCCGGCACTCCAGGGCAAACCCGTCGCGATAATCGTCGCTGTAGTACCGCGACGCTCCGCGAAAGCCAAGCATCGGGTTTTCTTCTTTGGGTTCGAACTGACTGCCGCCGATCAAGTCGGCGTATTCATTCGATTTGAAATCGCTCATCCGCACCACCGCCGGCTCGGGATACTGCGACGCGGCGATGGCAGCGATCCCCCGCGCCAGGTGGTCGACGAAGTATTCGGTTCTGTCTTCGTAGCCGCGTGTCAGACGTTCGATTTCCTTGCGAGCTTTGCTGTCTTCAAGCTGATCGAAACGCGTCAGCGCCAGCGGATGGATCTTGATCGCGCCATTGATGATGAATTCCATCCGCGCCAATCCGATGCCTCGGGCCGGCAGTCGCCACCAGCGAAGCGCCGCTCCGGGACTGGCGATGTTCATCATCACGCGCACCGGCGGTTCGCGCAATCCATCCAAATCGACTTCCTGCTCCTCGAACTCCAATACGCCTTCATAAACGTGGCCTTCTTCGCCTTCGGCGCAGGAGATCGTAACCTCTTGGTCATCGTCCAGCACATCGGTCGCGTTGCCCGTTCCGACGACGGCAGCCAGTCCCAATTCGCGACTGACGATCGCGGCATGACTGGTGCGGCCTCCGAAATCGGTAACGATCGCGGCCGCCCGCTTCATGATCGGCACCCAATCCGGGTCGGTCATCTCGGTGACCAGCACCGCATCGTCACGGAACTGGTCGATTTCGTCCGGGTTGCGCAAGACGCACACTTTGCCGGTGGCAATCGCTTGTCCGATGGCCAATCCGCTGACCAACCGCCGGCCGTCTTCCTTCAGGGAAAACGACTTCAAGGACGCCGCCTCTTTCTGCGACTGGACGGTTTCGGGGCGAGCCTGCACGATGAACAGTTCGCCGCTTTCACCGTCCTTGGCCCATTCTATGTCCATGGGTTGGTCATAGTGACGTTCGATGACCACGGCCCAGCGGGCCAACTGCAGGATCTCGTCATCGGCGAGGACAAATCGGCGGCGATACTTTTTCGGCGTGTCGACGTTCTTCACGGTCTTGTTGCCGCCCGTCGCATAGACCATGGTCTTTTCTTTGTCACCCAGCGACTTTTCGATGATCGGCGTCAACCGCTCGTCTTGCAGCAAGGGCTTGAATACTCGGTATTCATCGGGCGTGACGGTTCCTTGAACGACGTTTTCCCCCAAGCCCCACGCGGCGCTGATCACGACCACGTCGGGGAATCCCGTTTCCGTATCGATCGAAAACATGACCCCCGAACCGGCCTTATCAGCCCGCACCATCTTCTGCACGCCGATCGACAGCGCGACGTCCAGATGGTCGAATCCGTGTTCCTCGCGATAAGCGATCGCTCGATCGGTAAACAGGGACGCGTAGCATCTGCGACAAGCATCCAGCAGGTCGGCTTCGCCAGTGACGTTCAAGTAGGTCTCCTGCTGCCCGGCAAAGCTGGCCTCCGGCAGGTCCTCCGCCGTCGCGCTGCTTCGAACGGCGACGGCAACCTCTTCGATTTCGTAGCGTTCGGACATCTCACGGTAGGCCGCACGGATGGCCTCGGCCAACTGGTCCGGGAACTCGCCTTGACGGATCATCTTGCGGATCGCCTTGCCCGTCTTGTCGAGCGACTGTTTGTCGTTCTTCATTTTGTCCAGTTCATCCTTCAAGCCATCGTCCAGATCGTTGGCCGTAAGGAACTGGCGATAGGCGTCCGCGGTCGTGGCGAAGCCGCCCGGCACATGGACGCCTTCCTGTCGCAGCGTTTGAATCATTTCGCCCAAAGACGCGTTCTTGCCGCCGACGATCGGCACGTCTTTGTTCGTCAATTCCTCCAGCCATCGAACGTACTTTTTGGTCTCAGCCATGACGATCTCGCTCCTCTTGTTTTCTAGTTCATGGTCACCACTTTCCGTGGTGCAAATCCGGTGCCAACTACGGAAAACAGCTTTTCTGTTTGCCGCAATGTCTCCGCAGCGCGGCGAAAGGCATGGTTCTGGTTGGCACGGTGTTTGCATCATCCGAAGATGCGTGCGGATGACCGAAGCGCGTCACCCGGAACGCAACCGACACGCAGGGTTTGAAAGACTGGAAAGAGGGTTCCGATGAGCGAAGCTGCAGAGCGTGAACAACACACCTGGCATGCAATGCCGACCGAACAATTGACGTCAACGTTGGACACCGACCTCGAGAAGGGGTTGAGCGACGAAGATGCCGTGAAACGCCAGGAGGATTTCGGTGCGAACCGGCTGACGCCCCAGTCCGAACGCACCGCCTGGATGCGGTTTTTGCACCAGTTCAATAATCTGTTCATCTACGTGTTGCTGGTTGCTGGGGCCCTGGCTGCTGCCTTAGGTGAGTGGTTGGATGGCGGCGTCATCTTTGTCGTCGTCCTGATCATCGCGATCATCGGTTTCATTCAAGAGGGCCGCGCCGAACGGGCGCTGCAGGCGGTGCAGGGGATGCTCTCGTCCAAAGCCCAGGTGCTGCGCGGCGGAAAACGCCGTAAGGTCCCTGCGGAAGAACTGGTTCCCGGCGACGTGGTCACCCTGGATGCCGGCGAGGGCGTCCCGGCCGATATTCGGGTGTTTCACAGCAAGAATCTGCAGAGCCAGGAAGCGGCGCTGACCGGCGAATCGACGGCGGTCGCGAAACAAGCCGAACCGGTTGATGAGGATGCTCAACTGGGCGACCGCGCCAGCATGGTCTTCTCCGGCACGGTGGTAACGGCTGGACGAGGCAAGGGGGTGGTCGTCGCCATCGGGGACAGCACCGAGATCGGCCGGATCAGCGGAATGTTGTCCGGGATCAAATCGGTCAAAACGCCGCTGATGCGGCGGTTGGACGCCTTTACCCAAGTTCTGAGCGGCGTGATCCTGGCGCTCGCCGCAGCGACGTTCGCTTTCGGCGTGCTCGTCTGGGCGCGGGATTGGGACGAGATGTTCTTTGCCGCGGTCAGCATCGCCGTGGCGGCGATTCCCGAGGGCTTGCCGGCGGTCATGACCGTCACGTTGGCGATCGGCGTCGAACGCATGGCGCGGCGCAAAGCGATCATCCGCCGCCTGCCGGCGGTCGAGACGCTGGGTGCGGTGACCATTATCTGCTCCGATAAAACCGGGACGTTGACCAAGAACGAAATGTCCGTCAAGACCTTGCGCACGGCCGATGAGGACATCCAGGTCGAGGGCGTGGGTTACGAACCGGAGGGTCGTTTTCAGATCGACGGCAGCGACATCAAGTTGGAAGAGTACCCTAGCGCGCGGGACATGGTGCGAGCCGGCGGGTTGTGCAACGATGCTCAGCTTCTCCAAGACGACGACGGCTGGAAACCCGAAGGCGATCCCACCGAGGTGGCGCTGATCGTTCTCGTGCATAGGGCCGAATGGGACCCCGCCCATGAAAACGAACAGCGCCCGCGCTTGGACGTGATTCCTTTTGCATCCGAGCGCCGTTACATGGCGACGCTCCACGATGGCCCCAACGGCAAACGATGCGTCTACGTGAAGGGGGCGCCGGAACGTATCCTGGAGATGTGCGGTAGCGAGCAGCACGGCGACCAGACCGGCGATCTGGATGCCGACCGCTGGCGGCAACACGTGGACAAGATCGCGGAACGGGGACAGCGAGTTCTGGCGGTGGCGCGCATGGAGGTTGATGGAGACGTTGACGAACTGGACGAACAAGATCTGGAAGGAGATCTGGTGCTGCTCGGCCTGTTCGGGCTGATCGATCCGCCGCGGGAAGAAGCGATCGAGGCCGTTGCCGCGTGCCAGCAGGCGGGTATCCGAGTCAAGATGATGACGGGCGATCATGCGCTGACCGCCCGGGCGATCGCCGCTGACCTGGGCTTGAAGAATCCCGACCAGTCCCTGAGCGGCCGGGATCTGGAAGAGAAGGACGAAGACGAATTGCGGCGCCACGCCTTGGAGACGGATGTCTTTGCACGCCTGAGCCCCGAACACAAGCTGCGTTTGGTGAAATGCCTTCAAGCCGAAAACGAGATCACGGCGATGACCGGGGACGGCGTCAACGATGCGCCCGCGTTGAAACGAGCCGACATCGGGATCGCCATGGGCCAGAAAGGCACGGATGCCGCCCGGGAAGCCTCGGCGATGGTCCTGGCCGACGACAATTTCGTTTCGATCGAACGGGCGGTGGAGGAAGGTCGACGAGTCTACGACAACCTCCGCAAAGCGATCCTGTTTCTGTTGCCGATCAACGCGGCTGAAGCGTCGGTGATCGTCATCGCCATTCTGGCCGGCATGGCGTTGCCGATCACTCCCGTGCAGATCCTCTGGGTCAACATGGTTTCCGCCGTCACGCTTGGCATCGCCTTCGCCTGGGAGCGGGCCGAGGGCGATCTCATGCGCCGCGCGCCGCGGCGCACCGACGAACCGCTGCTGACCGGGTTCATGATCTGGCGGATCGGCTTCGTCGGCCTGCTGCTGCTGCTGGGCACCGGGCTGTTGTTTCTTCGCGAACAGATGCGCGATCCGACCACGCTGGCCTTCGCCCGAACCCTGGCCGTCAATGTCCTGGTGGTCGGCGAGATCGCGTACCTGCTGAACGCCCGGTTCTTTCGCGACCCCTCGTATACGCTCCAAGGTCTGATCGGCAACAGGGTTGTCCTGCTGACGATTGCGATCGCCATCTGCCTGCAGTTGCTGTTCACCTATGTTCCGTTCATGAACCAATTGTTCGGCACCGAACCGCTGGATGCCATGTCCTGGCTGTACTGCGTGGCTATCGGGTTAACGATCTTCGTGCTGGTGGAGATCGAGAAGAGCTTATTCCGGCTCCGGGGATCGTCCGAGGAATAACGTCACCGGCCCCCACCGGTCCTGCACCGGTGGAGGCCAGGTTTGCCAACTATGGATTTTGCAGACGATGGATGGGGACATGCGTAAGTCTCCTTGTGATAAGTGAGCGTGACGGGGTCGGGTGTCGTTTTCGGATGAGCGGCCTGACAGATGGTTACTCGTTAACCGGAAACGACTCCCGACCCCTTCCGTTAAAAGCGGTCTTTCCCGTCCTGGTCATTCCGAGCCGTTTGTCAGGCTTTGCGTCAACAGCGGGGCGAACAGCTCGACCGGCAGGGGGAAGACGATGGTCGTGTTATTTTCCGAGCCCACGTCAGCCAGAGTCTGGAGGAACCGCATCTGCATGGCCATCGGATGGTCTTTGATGGTCTCGGCCGCCTTTGTCTCCTTCTTCTCTTGTGACTAGGAATCGGCTTGCGCCGGCACCTGTACGTGCAACGTCAGCCCCTCGCGCTGGACGATCTCCAGCGGCTGACCGGCAGCGACGGGCATCGTGCTGACGGCCTGCCACGTTTCGCCATGAGTTCGTACCGAGCCGGTGAATTGTCCGTCGGTCTCCTCGAAATCGGACTGAGCAACGGCTCGATTGCCGACCAGTCCTTCGCCGCCGGTCTGCACGGCCCCCAGATGCGTCCGCACCACGCTGCTCAACAACACGAACGTGATGGCGGCCGTTGCCAACGCCAGCGGAATCAGCAGGTTCAGGGAAACCCCCACGAACCCGGCAGGCGAATCGACAAGCAGCAACCCGCCCAGCACCAGGCTGACGGCACCGGCCAAGGTCAAAGCTCCGAAACTGGTCACGAATACCTCGGCCACCAGCAGAGCCAGGGCCAGGGCCAGCAGCAACAGCCCCACGTAATTGATGGGAAGAATCGACATCGCCAGGAAAGCCAGGATCAGACACAGCGCGCCCAGCGTACCCGCCACTCCCCAACCCGGCGAATACAACTCGAATAGCACGCCGTAGAACCCGAAGACCAGCAGCAGGACCGCCAGATTGGGATGCGCCAGCGTGGCCAGGATCTGCTCGCCCCACCACATCTGGTGGTGGCGGACGGTCGCCTGCCGCGTGTTCAAGGTCACCTCGCCTCGCGGAATGCTCACCTGGCGGCCGTGCATCTTGGCAAGCAGATCATCCAGATCATCCGCCAGCAGGTCCACCGC
>SKKK01000288.1 GCA_007121535.1 Planctomycetaceae bacterium
CGATGCCTTGCAGTTCAGGAGTGGGAAATGCCGTACCGCAGTGTTGGCACGTTTCGCGGTGCACGACCGCCGGGCGACCGCAGGCCGGACAGGGTTCGTGGACTGGCCAGCGGCGGTGCAGTAGATAACCAACCAGGCCGGGTGGTCCCAGTAGCAGCACGAATACAGACCAGACCCACGCAGCAGGCTGGGCGTAACGCTTGTGACGCCAAAGGCACCAGAGGGCCAAAGCGATGGAGATCAGGCAGACCGTGACGAAGGGTCCTCGCCAGCGATGCCAGGATGCTGACACCATCGGAACGTGTGCTTCCCGCATCGTTTCGTCCAGCGGATCTCCCATGATGATGTTCAGGGCGACAGCGATAGGTACGGGGACCGCTGCTGCCTGTGCCCAGACACCGAGTCTGGGAGGCACGTAGGAACGTAAACTGCCGGATTGCTCTTGAAGTACACGACCTTCTTGGCTCAACCACACAAGCATCACGGGATCCGTTTGTGGCCAGCTTTCATTGGTGAGCACGATCTGATCGTCCATCAAGAGAATTCCCAGAGAAGGCAAATCTGCCCAAGCGTTGGGAATCGGCAGATCACGGGACTGGTCCTTGTGAGGATCGACGATCCACAGATGGTCAGCCGAGCGGACAGCGACGAACCGCCGAGCGTGCGATTCGGAAGCCGTAGCATCGGTGCTAAGGTACGTAACCACGGTCGCGGAGACGATGCTGGGATCTTCGAGCAACGTCCGAACGCGGTGTTCACGAACGTCGATCTCGACCAGTCTGCCGTCCGTCACCAGGTAGCCGACCCATGGGGGGATACTCTCGGGTTGTCTCCAATCCGTAAGTATCGGCTGAATGCCCGAACGAGCAAAAAAAGTCGACTGAGCCGACGCCTGGAATGCCGGCCAATCGATGGGAAACCGTTCGTCCGACGGCGGCGGCGAATTCCGAAACCCGCGACGGCCAATATACCCCAAGCGCTGTCTGGTGACACTATCGAAGCCCTCCAGCCACGTGTACCCGGGGGAGCGCCCGTCGTGAATCAAATACCAATACTGCGGGGCCAGTCCATGATCCGAGGTTGCAAAGATTCGTCTAGGCCATTCGACGGGCACGTCAAGCTGTTTCACTCCTTTTGGCCCGTGAAGCCGGCTCGTCCGGGACAACCCACGGGACTCGGTGTGTTCGCCATCCAAGGTGCGGTAACGAGTTCTGTTATCAGCACGCGAACGCCACGAAATCATGGGTGTTCCGTCTTCCGCGAACGATAGTTGTTCGTAGACCACAAGATCCGCGGAAGCGAGTTGGCGGAATTGCCGATACAGAATCGCCGAGCTACACAATACGGATACAATGCCCCAGACCATCGCCGTTCCTGCGGCCAAGACCAATGCAATCAACAGTGAGCCTGTCAGACCGTATTGCTTAGGCATCTCCGTTCCTCGTGCTGTGAATAGAGTGACGACTCCGGAATTATTAACGCAAAGCCCTTCAGTCAAAATCGTGCAGGTGTACAACGTGCCCAATGCAGGCCAGCAGCAGGGCGCCGATCGCCACTGTGATCGGCAGCGCCATCCACCACGGGATGGGAGCCACTGCCAAGATCCATGCGGCCGGACCGACACCAGCCAAAGGCAGCAACCGCGACCCGAACCAGCGCGACGCCCGCAAGCCGCAAAGGAAAGCCGCCAGATAGAGCATCATGAGGGCAATCAATGCTTGCCAGGTCGGAAGCGTCATCGACCAATAGAACGGACTTGCGTGCGTACCGGGGCTCGCGGCCCAAGACGCGAATAGCAACACGGGAACCGCGGTCGCGGCTGAGTAGATACACAACCCGACCAGCAACTTGGTCCCGACCAGCCGCCAACGAGCCACGGGCAGATGAAACAACAGCATGTAGGTGCCCCGCAGCGACTCGCCCATCGTTTGCCAGAACCCCAACGCCAGGGCCAGCAAAGCAGCAACGCCGGGGACGGTATGAGAAAAGCTGTCTCGCACGAAAGGGATTTCGCCGGTCGGTGTCACCAAAACAGTCCACCGATCCAACTGCCAACCCACGAATCCGCCGTCCCAACGTGTCTGGACCGCCACTTCGAACAGCAGAACCGCCATGGCGATTCCCCCCAGCCACAGGGTCTCGCGGCATTCCTTAATCAACAACGCTTTGACCATGCTCGGGTTCTCCTCCAAAAACGGGCAGCGCTCGGCGCGGGCCGCGCGTGTACTCGATGAAAGCGTCCTCCAGGTTCAAGTCGATCACCTCGTGCGACCGCGGTGTCAGCCGCTCGATCTGCTCCCAATGATGGTCGCCGGGCCGTACCACGATCAATTCCAATCGCTTGCCGACCGGCCGAGCGGCCACCAAACCAGTACAGGCCGGGAAGTCGGGCGGCGCGCCGTCGAACTGCAACACGATCTTCTTGACCGCCTGTTTGAACTCGTCCGTCGGGCAATCCACTCGCAACACGCCATCGACCAGCACGCCGATCCGGTCGGCCACTCGCTCGACATCCGACAGAATGTGCGAACTGAACAGGATCGTGCGCCCACGGCGCTGGATGATCTGGATCATCGATTCCAAGAAATCCCGCCGTACGACCGTGTCCAGCCCGATCGTCGGGTCGTCCAGGATCAGCAGGTCCGGGTCCGGAGCAACGGCCAGGGCCAGAGCCACCTGAGCCCGCTGTCCACGCGACAGGTGACGGAGCTTCTTGCGTAGCGGCAGCTCGAAATGATCGAGAATCTGTTCGACCAACGGCCCGTTCCAGCGTGGGTAGAACGATCTTGAGAAACGTACCGCCTGGCCGACCGTCATCCAGCGGTACAGCGGATGCCCTTCGGCCAGGTAAGCGATCCGAGCCCGCACGGCCGGGGACAAAGCCGCCGAGTCCTCGCTCAGCAATTCGCTGCGACCGCGATCGGGATGGACCAACCCCAGCAGCATCTTGATCGTGGTGGACTTCCCCGCCCCGTTGCGGCCCAACAGACCGTAGACGGTACCGTACGGAACCCGCAGGCTCAAATCATCGACCACCCGTTGCCGACCGTAGTACTTGGTCAATCGTTCGGTCACAATCGCGTTGGACATGGCAATCCTCACTTGCGCCCAAGTGGTTCGGTATCTCCCAGACCGACAATCGCGTGGTTCGGTATCTCCGAGACCGACACGATTTGAGTACAGCCTCTCAACCTGTCTTCGCCTCGCCTCGTTCCCATTGAAAACGCTTCATCCGCTCGGCAATCAATCCCGTGACATCCTCCGGGGCGAACCCCAAGTGCACCGCCTCGGTCAGCAAGGCATCCACGTGCCGGGTCAGCCGCTGCAGGCGGGCTTTCTTGGTCAGTTCCTGTCGCAGTCGAGCGACGAACACCCCCAGTCCGGGTCGAGTGTTCAACACCCCGTCCCGCTCCAGTTCGGTGTATACCCGAGCGATCGTGTTCGGATTGACGACCAGCGTCCGCGACAGTTCCCGCACCGACGGCAGCTTCTCCCCTTCGGCCAACCGCCCCGTAGCGATCGCCTCGCGGATCTGCTCGCTCAATTGCCGGTA
>SKKK01000257.1 GCA_007121535.1 Planctomycetaceae bacterium
CTTCCGCGACTCGGCGAATTGATCGTACAGCGTGGTGGTCAGCCGCTTCATCTTTTCGTCGAACGGCTCGTCGTCATCCTCGACCGCCTCGGCCCCGACGTATCGGCCTGGCGTCAGGACGTAGCCGTGCTCGGCGATCTCTGCCGTCTTGGCCGACTTGCAGAAGCCGGGGATGTCCTGGTACTTTGTGACACCCTGACCCCGGCCTGCTCCCCGACCCTCACCCCGGCCCTCTCCCTTCGAGGGAGAGGGAGTATGGCGGTCGCCCCGCCAAGCGTGATAGGTGCCGGCGATGCGGGCGACTTCGTCGTCGGTCAACTCGCGGTGGACCCGGTCGATCAGCACGCCCAGCTTGCGGGCGTCGATGAACAGCGTCTCGCCCGCTCGGTTGCGGAACCGCTCGCCCCGGCCCTCTCCCCGAGTACGGGGCGAGGGTGACTTGGCGGATTTGTTGCGTGCCAGAAACCACAGACACACGGGGATCTGCGTGCTGTAGAACAACTGGCCGGGCAGTGCGACCATGCAATCCACCAAGTCGGCTTCGATGATCGCGCGCCGGATCTCGCCTTCGCCCGATTGGTTGGAACTCATCGAGCCGTTGGCAAGCACGAACCCGGCGATGCCGTTGGGAGCCAGATGGTGAATGAAGTGTTGGACCCAGGCAAAGTTGGCGTTGCCCGTGGGTGGCGTGCCGTACCTCCACCGCACGTCCTCGCGTAATTGTGCCCCGCCCCAGTCGCTGTCGTTGAACGGCGGGTTGGCCAATACATAGTCGGCCTTCAGATCCTTGTGCAGATCGCGGCGGAAGCTGTCGGCGTGCTCCGTGCCCAGATCGTGGTCGATGCCGCGGATCGCCAGATTCATCTTGGCCAGCCGCCATGTGGTCGGGTTGGACTCCTGCCCGTAGACCGCGATGTCGCCGATCCGCCCGCCGTGGGCCTCGACGAACTTCTCGCTCTGCACGAACATCCCGCCCGATCCGCAGCACGGATCGAACACCCGGCCCTTGTACGGGGCCAGCATCTCGACCAATACCCGGACCACGCAACGCGGCGTGTAGAACTGGCCGCCCTTCTTGCCCTCGGCGCTGGCGAATTGGGACAGGAAGTACTCGTACACGCGGCCCAGGATGTCCTTGCCCCGATGCTCGGCGTCGCCCAAGCCGATGGTGCCGATCAAGTCGATCAACTCGCCCAACCGCTGCTTGTCCAGTGCCGGGCGAGCGTAGTCCTTGGGCAGCGTGCCCTTCAGGCTGGGATTGTCCCGCTCGATGGCCACCATTGCGTCGTCGATCAGCTTGCCGATCGTGGGCTGCTTGGCATGGGCTTGCAGATACGGCCAGCGGGCCTCCTTCGGCACCCAGAACACGTTCTCGGCCAGGTACTCGTCACGGTCCTCCATCACCGCGTACCGCTGGCTTTCCTCCTTGATGTACCAATCGCTCCGGGGATCCGCCGTTTCCCGCTCGAGCTTCTGGTGATGGCCCTCGAACGCATCCGAGATGTACTTCAAGAAGATCAGCCCCAGCACGACGTGCTTGTACTCCGCCGCATCCATGTGGCCCCGCATCTTATCGGCCGCCAGCCACAGCTTGGCCTCGAACCCCAGGTTCGCCCCCGAGTCGTTCTTCTTTTTCTTCTTCCCCATGCGTTTTCCCAATTCTTTCACAGCCTCGAAGCGTGTCTACACGTCAGTTTGCTGACGTCTCGGTGGGGACGAATCGCGAAAAAGCAACTGTTCGGTGATCCGCCAGAGACTGAGAAGGCCGCCCATCAGAATCAGGCAGAAGAAGAGGACTTGCGGGATCATCCAGCCCATTTCGAAGATGGGTCGAGCTTGCTTCCAAATAGAATCCCAAAACAACAGCAGGACGAGTGTGGCTCCGCATAGATAAGGGCCAAAGGCGATGTCGCGTCGTCGAGTCAAGATCCATTGCACGATGCAGAAAACCACCGCGACAAAGGGGGCCATGAAGAAGACCATCAGGGATGCCTGCCAACCAACCCAAGCGCCGATCATGGCCATCAGCGTCACGTCGCCGAAACCCATGGCTTCTTTGCCCAATGCCACGCTGCCGATGATGCGGACGGCCCAAATCAATCCGCCCGCGAAGGCCATGCCTACCAGCGCGGACAGCAACGATTCCCAGGATTCGCCACCCAGCATCCAAACGGCGGCGATCAGCAGCGAACAGATCGCCGCGATCAACACGATCGTCTTCCAGTAGGGATAACGAAACATGCTGACCGCCAGATAGCGCACGGCTTTGATAAGCCCGCGACGCAGGGTAGCCGTCTTCGGCCAGATGGCCAGCGCCCATCCCACCAAACACCCGATACCGACGGCCAAGCCCGCCGGGTCGTTTAACCAGGGCGCCCATGCATTGGGGGAACTGGCCAAAATCGGGCCGGTATACTGGCCACCTACGGGCACGGTGAGCACGTCGGGCAGTGCCGCCTTGGGAAACGCGGCAGCCATCGCCAGCATCAGCAAGGTCCCCGGAAGTGTGATGGCATCAGGAATCGTCTTTTCATCCAGATCGATGAACGTGGCCACGATCATCAGGCTGATCAGCCCCACGTGGACAAGGTATTGGGCGACCAGGATTGTAAGATCCGGCTTGGGAGCGTGAATGGGGTACAAGGCAGCTTGTTCGACCTGCCACCAATACAACCAGGCAAAGCCGGCTGCCACGGCCAATTCCAGCAACGCGGGACGAACCCAGTACCCTGCGCCGTGCAGGGTGGACTCGCGTCGTAGACCGAGCCAGCCTATCACCGGGATGCGATCCCAAGCGCGTCGTGGTGGTGCGGCGGAATGGGGCGGCGACCAAGGTCCGATCGGACGCGGATTCCACGCCAGCCGATAAATGCCCCGATTCAACTGTCCACCAAGCAGGGCGCCGAGCAGGAAGATGGTCGAATACAAGAGGATGGTCACGCAGATACCCCGACGCGGTGGTGCCGCCTTGCGAAGAAAACTACGCCCGTTTCCTGGACGGGTGAATCAATACTTGGCTGCACCGATCACCCTCTTCAATTCCGTTCGCATCGCATCCTCGGGTGCCGCTTGGCCCGTGAAATGTTCGAACTGCAAAGCGGCTTGCCGTACGAACATGTCGACACCGGTCACCACTCGGCAGTTCTGCTCCCGGGCGTGTTTGACCAACAGGGTTTGTTCGGGGTTGTAGACCGAATCGATCACGATCGATCCTCGGCGAAGATGAGCGCGATCGAAAGGCGTTTCGTCCACATTGGGGTGCATGCCGATGGGCGTCGCATTGACGACGATATCCGGGTCGTATTTCAGTCGATCGTACCACTGGATCGGGCGACACTTGAACCGTTCCGCCAATTCGACAGCTCGATCGAACGTTCGCGCCGCGATCAGGACATCGGCCTCGCGCCGTCGCAACGCGTACAGGATGGCTTTCGATACGCCGCCGCCGCCCAAAACAAGGGCCGTCTTGCCCCAAAGGCTCTGCCCTTCGTCATGATGGGAAAACACCTGGTTCAACACGTCGTTGAAAGCTCGATAATCGGTATTGAACCCCACGATCGAACGCTGGTCCATCAGGATGGTGTTCGCGCCTCCGATCCCTCGCACCGCCCCGTCCGCTTGAACCAGATAACGCAGGATCTCCTCCTTGTGGGGTATCGTTACGCTCAAGCCCTTGATGTCCAGATCCTGCACCATTTCCATGAACGAGATCAGATCGTCTTGGGGTACACGGAACGGGATAAACACCTTGTTCAGCCCCAGTTCGCGGAACGCGGTGTTATGCACCACTGGTCCCAGATTCTGTGCCACCGGATCGGCGATCACTCCGTAGATATCTGTTTCGGCGTTGATCTGTTCGTAGCGATACAACTCCCGCATGGCTTTGTACGATAGCTGGCCGGGCGCCAGTTTCAATTCGTGCTGGAACGTTGCATACGTTAATGGTGCGTCGTATCGCCCCCCTAGAATTCGTGTGGGCGTTCCTATTTCGCCCATGCAAATCCCGATCGTGGGGCGCTTTGCATTTTGAACCAGTTGCAGCATGCGCAGGTTATCGATGGGCCGATGGGCCATGGTAGCGATCTTAACGATGTCAGGATCGAGGCCCGACAAACGTTCGTGGATCTTCTCCAGGTCATCCGGGGTTTCGCGAAAGTTGTGGTGGCTGACGATTCGTTTGGTTTTTCCGTACCGAGGGATTTCGCCGGCAATATCGTCTTCCAGGTCCACGTAATCGACGCCCTCGGCGATCGCCGTGCGCAGCAGCAAACGGCGTTCCTCCTCGCGGCCCATCCATTGGCCTCCATCCGCCTCGCGGCGACAGGTGACGATGCAAGGGCAGGGGCGATCGCTCAGCAACCGCTTGATATTGACCCGACTGCGGATATAGTCGACCCGCAGCTCCACCAGTTTGACCCCCTGTTCTGCCAAGTACTGATGCTCGGCAATCACATGCTTATGGCGACCTCGACCAATACAGACGCAAATCATGGCAAACCATTTCGTTCGGAAGAAGATCTTGGGCAAACACACCTTCTAATGTAATCAGAAACGGCGGTCTTGCCAATTCGCGTCAAAAAACGGTCCGGAGCGGCCCTGACACCCGGGAAACGCCAAAATCGGCTCGTTGGGTGGCACTTGGTTCGTCGCGTTGGGGGGGCACCTTGTTCTTGATGCCTTTGTTTCTTGTTGCCTGCTAATGAATATGTTGATAGACTTATATTATCTGCTTTGGAAGGCGTAGCCTGTCCATTTGACCGCCGCTTGGAGCATCCGCCCAGGTTCGCAGCATTCTCGGAGGATCGCGATGAAAAGCATCGGTACGCGGTTTTGTCTGTTCGTCGCGTTGTTCGCCGTTGTGTTTGCCGGGATCGTCATTGTCCGGACGAGCCTTTCCACCAAGTCGTCTCTTCAGGAGATCACCAACGAACAGGTGCGTCTAGCCCTGGCCTTCAATTTGGCCGTCCGGGACTACGTCGGTCAGGAGGTGCGTCCCATGGTGAGCGATCTGCTTGAGCCGGACGAGTTTGTCAAAGAGACCATGTCGACGTCCTTTGTGGCTCGCCAGGTCTTCGAAAGAGTTCTAGGCGAGTTTCCGAATTACGAGTTGAAGTTCTCGTCCGACAATCCTCGTAACGAGAGGAATCGAGCGGGACCAACCGAGAGCAAGTGGCTGCAGTTTTTCCGCGATCATCCTGAAGAGAACACAAAGAAGGGCGTGATTGCCTTGAACGATGAAGCGTATTTCGCCAAGGCTCAGGTGATGCGGATTGATGCGTCCTGCCTTTCGTGCCACAGTGACCCGAAGAATGCTCCGACCGCCTTGATCGCTGATTACGGTGACCAGCGCGCATTCGGCTACCAAGTTGGGGATGTGGCAGGGATGGATCTGGTGGCGGTTCCTTTAGGGACGATTCAGGAGCAATTGATCAAGGACGCCAGATGGAATTTGTGGATGTTGACGATCTCGATCGCGATGCTGTTTGCAGCGATCGTGCTGACCTTTCGTTCCTTGGTCGGCCGTCGCTTATCCAGATTCACCGAACACCTGCGATCGGCTGTGGGTGAAAAAGCGGTCCCCGTGGAACCTTTCCCGGGGACCGGCGATGACGAGATCGGGGTGTTGGCGACCAGCTTCAATACTTTGGCTGCTCAATTGCGCGAGGTCCATGCTTCGTTGGAGGATCGGGTCAATCAACGGACGGCGGAACTGGAACGAGCCAATCAGGAATTGAAGCAAGCGATCGAAGCAGCCGGAGTCGCGAACCGAGCGAAGGGCGACTTTTTGGCAAACATGAGCCACGAGATACGTACGCCCATGAATGCGATCATCGGCATGACGGATCTGGTCCTGGACACGGACCTGACCGATTCCCAACGGGAATACTTGCGAATGGTCCAAACTTCCGGGCAGGCGTTGCTCAGGCTGCTGAACGATATCCTCGATTTTTCGAAGATCGAAGCAGGAAAACTGGACTTCGATCTTGTCGGATTCAGCCTCCGCGAGCGGGTTGGCAATGTGACGCGTTCGTTTGCGATTCAGGCTTACGAGAAGGGTTTGGAATTGGTCTGTCACGTTCCACCGGATGTAACGGACGGGGTGATCGGCGACCCGACACGTTTGGACCAGATCCTGCTGAACTTGATCAGTAACGCGATCAAGTTCACCGATCGGGGCGAGGTGGTCGTTCAAGTGGAGCAGGAGCCCGGCGAACAGGAGCCCGGCAAAGAGGATCAGGTGACGCTGCATTTCAGTGTTTCCGATACGGGAATCGGTATCGCGGAGGATAAACTGGAACTGGTTTTCGGTACCTTCATCCAGGCCGATTCTTCGACAACTCGACGATTCGGCGGTTCCGGATTGGGGCTGGCCATCACGCGGCGCCTGGTGGAATTGATGGAAGGCCGCATCTGGGTCGAGAGTCGACTGGGGCACGGCAGCACGTTTCACGTTGTCCTGACACTCCCCAAGTTCACAGGCCGCCTACCATCGCCGCGAACGGGCCTATCGAATACGTTCACGGGCGAGCGAGTTCTGATCGTCGACGACAACGCGACGAATCGTTTGATTTTGCAGGAGATGATCGGCGGTTGGGGCATGTTGGTGACGGCGGCGAGCAATGCCGAACAGGCTTTCCGGTTGCTTCAACAGGCGGTGACCAATGGACGACCTTATCGGATCGTCGTACTGGATGTCCACATGCCCGGAGTGGATGGTCTGACGTTGGCTCAATGGATTCGTGACGATCATCGTTTGTCAACCACCGATCTGATCGTTCTGACATCAGGCTCGCGCTCCGAAGATGCTGCATGCTGCCGCCGACTGAAGGTGGCCAGTCACCTGTTGAAGCCGGTCAAACAATCCGAGTTGTTCGACGCATTTACCGCTTCACTGGGTTGGCAAGTCGGCTCGGGCGATCAGCAACCGCAGATGCCCGAAGGCATCCCCTCGCTGCCTTCGCTGAATATCCTGTTGGTCGAGGACAGCCTGGTGAACCAGAAGCTGGCCGTTGCGTTACTGACCAAGCACGGACATCACGTGACCGTGGCCAACAACGGCCGCGAAGCACTCGATCTCATGGAAAAGCAGTCGTTCGAGGTGGTGTTGATGGACATCGAGATGCCCGAAATGGACGGACTGGAAGCAACCGCCGTGCTGCGAGTCAAGGAGAGTTCCACGGGCGGACACGTGCCGGTGATCGCGATGACGGCTCATGCGCTGAAGGGCGATCGCGAGCGGTTCCTGGCTGCGGGCATGGATGAATACATCAGCAAGCCAATCCGCGCGGGTATCTTGTTCCAAACGATCCGAAGGGTTTTACCGGCGAACGAACCGGCCGACGCTCGATAGTGAAACGATTTCAGCATGCGGTGAAGGTTTGCAGTTACCCGCTCCATTCCCATTCGCCCCATTGGCCGTTGTTTTCGTCGACCGCGATCCGCAGACGTCGTGGTTTCGATTCGGTCAGGCTGGTCAATCGGTCCAACAGGCGAAGGCCGATGTATCGAGCCAACAGTTCCGTGGTCGTGTTGGCGACCGGCAGCAGCACACAGTCACAGCGAGGAAAGACCCAGCGTCGCTGGTCGAACGTCACTTCGACCTCGTTGTCGTCCGCTTGGACGCGAATCGCGCGATGACCGGTGGGCAGCATCATGCGATGGTCCAATTCGTCCGTGATTTCTTTCAGAGCGTCGCGCAGCGCGATGAAGTCGATGACGTAATGGTTTTCGTCCAGCGGCCCTTCGACTTCGACCGCCACTCGATAGTTGTGGCCGTGCAAGCGTTCGCAGATATCTCCCGCAAACGTGATGAAATGGCCGGCGCTGAAGACATGGTATTCCTTGTCCAGGCGAACACGGTAGATTTCCGGCATGGTTCCCACCCGTCAACAAGTGAAGAAAAAAGGTCCGCGTGGCAAAATTTCCATCTTGCTCGCCCGGTTCCATCAAGAGGGTCGTGATCGGGTGCTCATTGAATCAGCTTCCGCACCTCCTCCAGAAAGCCCTTCATCTCAGCCACTTCCTCCCGCAACTGCTGAAGCTCGGCTCGCATCTCCTGCAGTTCCGACTTTTCGTAGGGCGGTGCACCGCCGGCGGCCCGTTCCGAACGGCTGCCGCCAGCCGGCGTCTCGGCAGCCGACGCAGCAGCCATGCTTGCGGCCCGTGACTGCAAATCGGCCATTTCCCGATCTTTGTACAAGCCATGCGATACGATCTGGCCGCGGCCTTCGGGCGACAGCGAAATGACCAACTTCTTGTCCATCAGTGACTGCAGCACGGGGCGAAGCTGGTCGATTCCCGAAATCGGTTCCATCCGCGCCGCACGCGCTCGAAGCTCGCCCACCGTCTGCTCGCCGCGCAATAGCAGTTCGGCCATCACCGCCAGTTCGACCTTGTCGACGCCCAACCAATCATACATCTGGTGCCGATACTTGGGGACTCGTCCCGAAGTCTGCACTTCGACCACCGCGCCCATCGATCGCAACTCGTCCAGAGCCATTTCGACGTCGTCCGAGCTGAGGTTCATCTGAGGCGACCGATTGCTCTTCTGATTGCAGCCGGTTGTCAAACTGTTCAAAGTCATCGGATAGGCGTCGGGCGTCGTCTTCGCCTTTTCGATCAGCACACCGACCACGCGTCGTTGCCGCGAATTCAACGGTTGCCACTTGGCGGTTTGCGCTTCGGGCGGGCCGACGCTGGTTTCCGTCCTATCGCTGCTGAACCCTGATTCCATCGTTTCCTCACTTTCGCTTCGGTTTGCCGGGGGGAACATCGATCGTATCCTGTCAGAGACCCTGATCGACCAAATAACGCTCGGCATCCAAAGCCGCCATGCATCCGGTGCCTGCTGAAGTGATCGCCTGGCGATAGTAATCGTCGGCCACGTCGCCAGCGGCGAAAACCCCTTCGACGCTGGTGTACGTCCGAAACGCCTTCTTCCAGATCACGTAGCCCTTTTCGTTCATCTCCAGCTTATCCTTCAGGAAGCCGGTGTTCGGCGTGTGTCCGATCGCCAGAAAAACGCCCGAAACGTCGAATTCGCTGGTCGAGTCATCCTCGGTGCTCTTGACGCGCATCGCCGTGACGCCGTCATCGTCGTTGCCAAGCACTTCGTCCAGGACGCGATTCCATAGGATCTCGATCTTTTCATTCTTGATCGCGCGATCCTGCATGATTTTCGAGGCTCGCAACTCGTCTCGGCGATGCACCAAATAGACCTTCGAGGCGAACGCGGTCAGATACGTCGCCTCTTCGACCGCCGAATCACCGCCACCAATCACTGCCAAGGGACGGTCGCGGAAGCGAGGCAAGGCACCGTCACAGACAGCACACGCACTCACGCCACGATTCTTGAACGCCTCTTCCGATTCCAAACCGAGATAATTCGCCCGAGCCCCCGTGGCCACGATGATCGTGTGCGTCTCGACGGGTTCGGCATCGCGGGGTATCACGCGAAAGGGCCGATCGGTCAGATCCACGTCGACAATGTCGTCGCCCACCACGCGGGTGCCGAAATTGATCGCCTGCTGCTTCATCAGTTCCATCAATTCAACGCCCTGAACCGCGTAATGCGGGCGGCCATCACGCTCGTGCCCCTTGGGGATCGGCGGCAGATTCCAGTGTCGATCCTTGTCCACCGCGCTTTCGACGAACGAGCGGACGTCACCGGCGGGAAAACCTGCAAAATTCTCGACCTCGGTGGTGTAAGCCAACTGGCCCAACGGGATCATATCCTCCTGGACCGTCCCCTCGAACAGCAGCGGTTTCAGATTTGCTCGCGCGGCATAAATGGCTGCCGACCACCCGGCAGGACCGCTTCCAATGACAATAACTCGTTCGGGCACGTTGATTGCTCCTCTTGTTGTGGGAATCTTCTTCCATTGCGTCGCACTCGGAGATTATAGAAGTTGACACCGATCTGGGAAATTGGGTACATGGCTGGCCCAGGCTCAACCTTTCGCTCAAGCCAGACGGAGACGGTTATTTTGAAGACGTATCTCTTCGCCGCCAATGCCGGTCGTGCCAACGTCGTCTGCGGATCGGGCGCCAGCTTGGCGTGTGGTCTTCTCTTGGCTGCATTATTGAGCCCGGGATGTGCTCGACATCCTGAATCGGCGGACGATCTTCAGCCAATAACGGAGGCCGATGCTGTCTTGCAGCGGATGATCGAGACCTATCGGCACGCTTCGACCTATGCGGACCAGGGTGTCGTCCGTCTGCGGTATCGAACGGAAGGGCAGTGGATCGAGGATCAAGCGAGGCTGGCGGTTCGTCTGGAACGGCCCCATCGGCTGATTGTGCGAGCCTATCAACTGACGATCGTCTGTGACGGGGAATCGTGGTACACGCACATCCATGATCCGGAGACCGGCGACCTGGACGGCCAGATCCTGGTCCGACCGGCACCGGAACAGCTTTGCCTGGAGGAAGTCTACGACGATCCGATTTCGAAGAATGTGATCGCTGGTGGGATGGGCGGGCCTCCGTTGACGCTGGAATTGCTGCTGGGCGAACATGCCTTGGAGCATTTGTTTCAGGATTCGGTACGCCGCGAACTGCTGACGGACCAGAGAATCGCTTCGCAGTCGTGTCGCCGCGTTCGAGTCACCAGTGAGGAGGGTACGCTCGTCTTTTGGATTGACGGGCAAACGCATCTCTTGCGGCGTCTGGAGTATCCGACCGACCTGCTTGCACGGCAGTTGGACCCTGAGGGCTTGATCGAGGATCTCGCTTTAGTCGCGGATTTCCGGCAAGCCAGCGTGAATGTCGATTTGGCACGCGATGATTTTTCGATACCGATTCCGCCCGATGCCAAGATCGTCAGCCGCTTTGTCCTGCCGCCCAGGCCCCTGCCGTCGGATTTACTGGGCCAGGAGCCAAAGCCATTCCGCTTCGTCGATTTGGACTTCCAACCGTGGACGCAAAGCTGTTTGAGGGGAAAAACTTGCGTGCTGGCTTGGTTTAACATCCATCCGGCTTCCGAGCTTTGTTTGCGGCAGTTGGGTAACATTCAACGCGAAATGGTTTCTGACCCGTCGATCGTGTTCTTGGCGGTTTGCACCGAGCCGACCAGCGTGGGAAACCGGCAGCTTGATCGCTTGCGAAAAGATTGGGATTTGCCCATGCCGGTTGTCCGCGATCTCGAAGCTTATGGCCGCGACGTTTTTCAGATCCCCGGTGCACCGACCGTCGTGATTCTGGACGCTGAAGGCGTCGTCCAAGCGTTTGAGGTAGGCGCCAACCCCACACTGGTGGACCGTTTGCCGGAAACGATTCAACAAGTTCTTTCGGGACAGAGTCCGGCATCCTCGCTGGTCACCCGTTTCCAGGAACAGCAACACGAGTATCACCAAGCTTTGTTGCAGGTCATGCAACCGCCTCGTCTTCGTGAAGCGGTGCGTTCGAGCGATCTCCGCTAGATTTACACGAACCACACGGACGCTCTTCTATCCCTTCGAATCGGTACAACCGATATCTCCGAGATATCCTGCGACGAGGACTGCGCAAAAAAATGGTACTGGGCGAAACAGCCACAATACGCAAGGTCTGCGGCCGATAGAAAGTCATAGTCGCTCGGGGAGGGATCAAGATTGCCGGGCGGCATCCTCCGCGAAGGTGGACAGTCCGAGGGAACCGGCATCCACCATCGTCCGGCAACTGGCGTATCGCGCCGTCCGGGTTGTGTACCGTATGTCACTAGTTCGTAGGAGTCACGGAAAATGAAACGTCGTCTTGTAGTACCGGCCCTGTTGATCGCCGGTTTGTTTGTGGCCGCTTCCGAAGTACGTGCGTCGACGTTGCTCGGCGCAATGCGAGGTGGCGACGCCTGGGTGCAGAGAGGCGCAGTCCAGAAGGGCCACGTCCAAAAAGGTCATGTCCAGAAGGGCCACGTCCAGAAGCCTTGCGCCCCGGTTCAGAAGGGCTGTCCGCACGTCCAGAAGGGCTGCGAGCAGAAGGGAGCTGTCCAGAAAGGCGTCGTTCATCGGCGACTGATGGGCCACGGATTGTTGGGTGGTACGCACGTCCAGAAGGGCGCCGTCCAAAAGGGTCCGGTCCAAAAGGGGCACGTGCAAAGGGCTCCCCTGTTTCAGCGCACTTGGCAGCCTCGTTGGCACGTCCACCGAGCCGCTCCTTGCACGAAGGGGTGTGTCCAGAAGGGCGCGATCCAGAAGGGTCACGAGCAGAAGGGCCCGATCCAAAAGGGCCATGTCCAAAAGGGTCACGAGCAGAAGGGCCCCATCCAAAAGGGCCATGTCCAGAAGGGCCACGTTCAAAAAGGCAAATGAGCTGCCAACGCCTTGAACGAATGCGGGGCTTGATAAGCCCGGTTTGAAACACTCACACAGCCCTTGCTAGCGTACGGCAAGGGCTGTTTTTCTGCGCTGTGCCTTTTCCAGCACGATCAGCTTCGGTCATGAAACTTTTGCCAAGGGACATCCGGTACGTTTGCGGCAAAATTGGCGGCTCGCGCCAACAAGAACAGCAGGTCGCCGAAGCGATTCAGGTAGCCCAACACGTGAACCGAGATTTGATCGGGATTCGCCTCATACAACGTGACGACTCGTCGTTCCGCTCGACGGCAAATGGTTCGTGCCACGTGCAGCACTGCAGAAGTGGAGGCTCCGCCGGGAAGGATGAATTGTCCGAGCGCCGGTAGCTGGTCCTCGTAGTCGTCGATTTCGCGCTCCAGGCACTCGATCATCGCCGGCTGGACCATCGGCAGGCCAAACGCTTCGGGATTGGGACA
>SKKK01000467.1 GCA_007121535.1 Planctomycetaceae bacterium
GCTGTTGCTGTGGTGCGATCCGCAGCGCGAGTGGCTGGATCTGCTGCGCGCAGCCTCGGAGCACGATGGTTTCGAACTCTGGGCACCGGCGGCGGGTGCGGCCGACGACCACGAACTGCTGGTCCGGGACCGTTTTTGCACCGCGTCCCGGGCGGCTCGGGTCGTGTGGCTGCCCTGCGGCCGCGACGAGATCACCTGGTTCAAAACGTTCGAACTGGAAGCCGAGGCGGTCTGGGAGAAGAGCCTGCTGAAGGGCTTGCGGGAATACGGCGTTGCGATCCCAAGGGAACACGAGAGCGAGTTGCTTTCGCTGCTGCCGGCCCATGCGCGGGAATGGTTCGACAAGCCGAAGAAGACCTGGGAGGAACTGACTCCGGCCAATGCCAAGAGTGCGTTGGTGGACGATCACCGGATGTTGCAGGTGCTGGGCGGGACGGACGGCGAATTCGAACGGTTGCGTTCCGAGGAGCGGTTCGATCTGTTTGCGCGGCGGGCCGTGGAGGATTTCGGCCTTCCGGACCCGAGGAGGCAAGACGAACGAGCGTGGCGAGTCACGGCGACGGCGCGGTTGCTCTGCACCGAGGCGGCCGAGGCGGTTCCGCACGAACCACCCAGCGAAGGCGACCGGATCGTTCCTGCCGGGCTGGCTCGGAAACGCGTGCTGGATCTGCTGAAAGCCTGGCAGAATCATGTCTTATACATCGCGACTTTCGAAGATCTGGCTCGTGCCGCCGACGCGACGGTGGGCTTGGGCTATTGGGCAAGAAACCTGCCCACTGCGCCGCGATCGCGGAGTTCCTGGCTCGTCGAAGAGACGATCTTCGATCAGGCGAACGACCGGCTCGACCGCATCGAGGACGTCCAGGGTCTGGCGAAAGAACTGGAACAGAATCTGCCATCGTACCAATACCGCGAGAAGGGGTTCTGGGCACAACAGTCGACAGAGCGAATCGGTTGGCGACACCTGATCCAGTTGGCCGACGTGGCTAGTCTGCTGGTCGAGAACCATGAGGTGGACAGACCGTGGAAGAATCCGACGGAAGCGGTTCAGTGGTATGAGCGTAACGGCTGGCAGTTGGATTTGGCGGGCGAGCGTCTATTTCGCGAAGCCACCGACCTGCCGCCGCAGATGCATCGAATCCGAGCCCGGTTGCGGCGGGGATATCTGCGCACGATGGATCGGATAAGCCGATCGTTTTCCGAATTGCTGACAAAGGCCCCCGAAGTGCGGGTCAAATCCCCGGGACGCGCGTCTGGCAGCCCGGCGGATGCCCCTTTCACTCAGGCGATCTGCTTGGAGTCAGAGCCGGTTCCACCTGGCTTCGACGCGCTCTCGCCGTTGCTGACGGCTGGCGAATTGGTGCTGGCCGAGCTTCAGCGCCAGAGCATACCGACGGCGCTGGTCTTTCTGGATGCGTGCCGTCTGGACTTGGGCCAGCGTCTGAAGGACATGTTGAACAGGGGGGAACCGATCCAGCGGGCGAATGTTTCGGTGGCCGCGGCGCCGGTGCCTAGCATCACGGCGATGGGGATGGCCATGGCGCTGCCGATCTCGCGAGATCAATTGTCGGTGCAAGTGTCGGAGGATGGAAACGAGTTCCTTGTTACTGCCGCGGAGTTCTCAGGCAATCTGGCCGTCGCGGAACATCGGCGTCGCTGGCTGACGCAACAGTTTGGCGTCCGGGATCATCTGAGCATCGAACAGATACTGGACGGGGAAACCTTGAAACGCCCATCGAAGACCCGGAGGGTGATCGCCGTCTACGGGGCGGAATTCGACCAGCACGATGGCCAATTGCAGCTAACTGGCGCCGAGGCTCACCTGCAACGCTATGTCCAGGCCATTCGCCGGGTGCGAGATTATGGCTACAGCCGGGTGATCGTGACCACGGACCACGGCTTCTTTCACTGGGATCCCGAGGAACACGAGATGGAGGAAAAACCCGGCGGCAAGTTGCTATGGCTCTCGCGACGGGCGATGGTGGGGCGCAATCTGTCGCATCCCCGGGCGCTTCATTTGCAGGTCCCTTGTTCCGACCTGGAGGTCATGGTGCCGCGTGGCATGAACTCGTTCAAGACCCATGGCGGATTGGAGTTCTTCCACGGCGGTGCAACGTTGCAGGAACTGGTAATTCCAGTGGTCATTGCGACGTGGCCGGCGAAAGCCCGCAAGGTCAAGGTGGTGCTCAAGCCGGTCGAACACATCGCCGGCTTGTCGCCCCGCGTCCAGCTTCAGGCCGGCGCGACCGGACAGAGCACCATGTTCGCCGACAGCGACATGCTGGCTCGACAAGCGTTCGTCAAAGTCCGTGATCCGGCCAATGGAAAGGTGGTCTTCAGACATCGCGAACCGGTGACCGTCGATCCCGACGGGGCCGCTGAGATCGTGCAATTGGAGATCGTGGAACCGAGGCCCGAGTTGGCCTACAATACTCCGCTCGAAATCCTCGTAATCGACGCCGATGACGAAGAGATTCTGGCCAGGGAAGCAATCACACTGAAGGTAGCCATCGATGACTGGTCCTAGCGAACACGCGGTTTGGGTCGATGAACTGGATCGAAAGCTCAGCGAGCATTTTCCCGGCCGAGTCGTGCGCAAGGATCTCGTGCAACGGCTGAAGGTCGGTTTCAGTATCCCGGTGTACGTCGTCGAGTACCTGCTGGGCAAATACTGCTCGACGACCGACGAAGCGCAGATCGAAGCCGGACTGGCCAGCGTCAAAGAGATGATCGCCGAGCGGATTGTCCGATCGGACCAAGGCGAACTGATCAAGGCCCGCTTGCAGCGCTATCGCTCGATGAAGCTGATCGACATGGTGACGGTCACCTTCGACGAGAAGGATCAAGGCGGAAAGTACTGGGCCAAGCTGGCCACTTGCGGACTGGACAAGATCCACATCGACGAGCGGTTGACTCACCAGTACGAACGGATGCTGACCGGCGGCGTCTGGGCCAACGTCGAACTGGCCTACGACGATTCCATCACCCATGCGGGAGTGACCCGGCCGTTTGTGCTCAAACGGATGCAGCCGATCCAGATCGCCAGCGCCAGCTTGGAGGAATTTGTTCAAGCCCGCCGGAAATTCACGCGAGACGAGTGGGTTTCCGTCCTGATCCGTACCGTCGGCTATGAGCCTAGTCATCCGGACTTCACCTGGCGCCGCAAGCTGTTTTATCTGCTGCGGATGGTGCCGATGGTCGAGCGGAACTACAACCTGATCGAACTGGGCCCGAAGGAGACGGGCAAGTCGTTCGTCTTCCGCGAGATCTCGCCGTATGCCAACCTCCTGTCGGGCGGCCAAGGGGCGGTTACCGATCTATTCGGCTGGAAGAACCGCCGGGACAAGCCCGGTCTGGTCGTCCGCTACGACGTGGTGGCGTTCGACGAAGTGGCCGGCTCGAATTTCAAGTCGGCGAAGGACAAGGACATGTATAAGGGATACATGGAGCAGGGGTCGTTCTCCCGCGGCGACGACAAAGGAACGATTTCGGCCGAAGCCGGGATCGTCTTCAACGGCAACATCAA
>SKKK01000501.1 GCA_007121535.1 Planctomycetaceae bacterium
GTGACGATCACCGGCGGCACGATTCCCGACTCGGGCGAACAGCCATTTGGCGGAGGCATCCTGAACGAAGGGCAACTTGAATTGATCGCCAGCGTGTTGCAGGGGAACAATGGGTCTGGAACGGGTGCGGGCTACCAAGGCGGCGGATTGGCCAATGTGGCGTCGGCTGTTGCCACAATCACCGGTTCGACGATCACGGGCAACCAGGCGGGATTGGGCGGAGGCGCGCTGAACCGCGGCACCATGACGATCATCGATTCAGAGGTTTCAGCGAACATCGCTGCGTCCGAAGGCGGCGGCATCTACAATTATGGCGATACAGCGGTGTTGTCGATCATCGGCGGCACCATCGCGGAGAACACCAGCGTGTTCGGGGCCGGGATCAGTGCGCATAGTGGACAAGTCCAGATCGCTCAAACCCGAATTATCGGCAACTCGACATCCAACCCCGACAACTCGTTTGCGGGCGGTATCTTCATCGGCCCGGCGGCACAAGGCGAGATTGCGACCAGCACGATCGCTGACAATACGGCCACAGTCGGCGGCGGGATCGCATCGCTCGGAACCTTGCTGGTTTCTCACAGCACGGTTTCTGACAATGCGGCTGGGTCGTCCGGCGGCGGGATCGCCTCTGGGGGCTCCTTGACCGTGCTGAACAGCACCGTGTCAGGCAATAGTTCGGCACAAGGCGGCGGAGGTATCGCCATCGACGGCGGCAGCGCCCAGGTGCTGCACAGCACGTTGTTCGGTAACCGAGCCGATTCGGATGGCGACGAGACCGGTACGGGCGGCGGCATCCTGGTCGATGGCGGCAGCATGACGCTGGCGAATACCATCGTGGCAGGCAATCTGCGAGGCAGCGGCGACGATACCGCCGACGATATCGCGGGCGCCCTCGGCGCATCCAGCCAGTACAATCTGATCGGCGATGCAGGCTCTGCGGGAGGACTGACCGATGGCGTCGGGGGAAATCTCGTCGGAGTCGACTGGACAACGGTGCTAGATCCGGAGTTGAAAGATAACGGCGGGCCGACGTTGACTCACGGCCTGATTCTGGGCAGTCCCGCCATCGACGCCGGCGACCCCGACTTTGATCCCGCCGCGTTCGACCCGCCGCTGCTGACCGACCAGCGCGGCTATCCGCGTTTGATGAGCGGCTCAGGAACGGTTCGAGTGGACATCGGGGCGGTGGAGGTTACTGAACAGATCGTGGTCACCACCTTCGACGATGGGATCGATCCCGACGATGGACAGTTGTCGCTGCGCGAGGCGATCCTTTTGGCCAACCAGTCGACCAGCGACGTAACAATCCATCTGCCGCCGGGAACGTACCGCCTGACGATTCAGGGAGCCAATGAGGACGAGGCGGAGACGGGGGATCTGGACATTCTACCCGGTGGTTCGATCACGATCATCGGAGCCGGTTCCGGGCAGACGATCATCGATGCCAGCGCTCTGAACGACAGGGTCTTCCACGTGCTCAGCGGCGCCGACCTCCGGCTCGAAGGCGTGACGATCACCGGCGGAGCGGCACCCCAGTCGGGTACGGGCTTGGAAAAAAGCGGCGGTGCCATTTTCAACTCAGGCACACTTACCCTCGCCCACAGTGTTCTCGACGGCAACTCGGCCTACCGCGGTGCTGGGCTGGCAAATTCTGGAGGTACCGCCCTCATCGTCCAAAGCGAAATCTCGAACAACATGGGGGTGACTTTTCGCCCCAGCGGCGGTGGCATCTACAACAGCGATGGCGGCACGGTCTCGGTGACTGACAGCTCCATCGCCGACAACACGGCTTTCTCGGGCGCGGGCATTCTGAACGACAGCGGCAGCACCATGACGGCCGCACGGATTTCCGTCACGGGGAATTCAGCCACCGGAAGCAGCGCAGCGATTGCAAATACCGGAACGTTGACGGTTCACGAAAGTTCGATCTCGGGCAATGCTACTAGAGGGATCACCCATGATTCAGGGACACTTGTCGTCAGCAATAGCACGATCGCGAACAATTCGGCGCTCGCCATGGGACAAATCGGCGGAGGCATTCGAACAAGGAGTGCTGATACGACGATTATCAACAGCACGATCTCGGGTAATTCAGCCCACGGGCAGGGCGGGGGAATCTATGCCACTGGGGGTACCCTGACCTTTGTCAACAGCACGGTGGTCGGCAATCGGGCCAACTCAGAGGGTACAGGAAGCTTCGCAGCCGGCGGCATCTATGTACACTTCGGTTCAGTTACGCTGCAAAACACGATCGTGGCAGGCAACCGTCAAGGCCCTATTTCGAGCGACCAGCCGAGCGAGATCATGAAGGACAACAGCGAACTTGCCGGCACGTTCAGCCTGATCGGTGACACCGACACGGCCGGGGATCTGATCCACGGTCAGAACGGAAACATCGTCGGTGTCGACTGGACAGTCGTCCTCGACACGGATCTGGCCGACAACGGTGGCCGAACGCTGACGCATGCCTTGATCCCGGGCAGTCCGGCAATCGATGCCGGAGATCCCGATTTCGATCCGGACGCGTTCGACCCGCTGTTGGAGTACGATCAGCGCGGCGTGGGCTTCCCGCGCGTTCAAGGTAGCCGCATCGATATCGGCGCGTTCGAGTATCTACCGCCCCTGGCTGCGACCACGACGGTAGTCGCCTCCAGCGCGAACCCCTCGATCTACGGCGACGCCATTTTCTTCACCGCCACGGTCAGCGCCGCCGCGGAAACCCCGACCGGAACGGTTCAATTCATCGTCAACGGCAGCAACCTGGGAACCCCCGTATCGCTGGTCGCTGGCATCGCAGTGAGCCCGACAATTTCGACATTCAGTGCGGGAACGCACACGATCACGGCAGAATACACTGCTGAACCAAGTTCCGAATTCACCACCAGCACCGGCCAACTAGACGGTGGCCAACTGGTCAACCCCAGAGCCTTGACCGTCACGGCCAATTCCCAGACCAAGGTCTACGGAGAAAACGATCCGGAGTTGACCTTCCAGGTCACCGCCGGGGCATTGATTGAGGGCGATGAGTTCGAGGGTGCGCTGACCCGGCAGGACGGCGAAGATGTCGGCGACTACGCGATCCTGCAGGGGACGCTGACCGCCGGCGACAACTACGACCTGACCTTCGTCGGCGCGAATTTGACGATCACCCCGGCGGCGCTGACCGTCACGGCCGACGCCAAGACGAAGGTTTACGGCGCGGCCGATCCGGAGTTGACCTTCCAGATCACCGCCGGCGCGTTGGTCGACGGCGACGCGTTCCAAGGCGCATTGACTCGGCAGGACGGCGAAGATGTCGGCGACTACGCGATCCTGCAGGGAACGTTGACCGCCGGCGACAACTACGACCTGACTTTCGTCGGCGCGAATTTGACGATCAACCGAGCAGCCCTGACTGTCACGGCCGACGCCAAGACCAAGGTTTACGGCGCGGCCGATCCGGAGTTGACCTTCCAGATCACCGCCGGCGCGCTGGTCGACGGCGACGAGTTCCAAGGCGCATTGACTCGGCAGGA
>SKKK01000565.1 GCA_007121535.1 Planctomycetaceae bacterium
TACACCACCCCCAGCTTCAGCAGCCCCACCTGCCGGCGGACGGACTCGGTGTCGGCGGCCGTTTCCGCCCGAGCCAGGATCGCCCGCGCCTGCTCGCCGAACCCATGCCGGAACATGGCTTCCTCGTGGATGGCGTGGATCCAGTCGCGCTGCCGGCCGAAGTCGGTATACCGGGCGCAGTGGTCCCAGAGCAGGCGGTAGTAGTCGAGCACCGCCGGAGCGGCGTTCCCGTAGCTGCCCCAGAGGAAGTCCTGGATCAGATCATCCACGTCCAACGTCGGGTTCCACAGCAGTTTTGCAAAGACCCAGTTCCGCATGGCTTCGCTCGGCCGATCCGAGCCTCCGAACTGGATGTAGACGGATTCGGCCTACTGCTCGGCGAAGTAGCGGATGTTCTCGGCCACCGCCCGGATGTTCGGCATGGGCGCGTAGGTATGTCGGTACTGCGAGGGGTACATCCACAGATGCATGCGCGGGCTGATCTCCTGCCAGCGCTGGTAGGCCTGACGTTGCTCGACCCACCGGTTGCCGGGAGTGGCCGGCGGTTTGGCCAGCCGGTCGTCGTAGAACGAGTGATAGGGCCAGGTGAAACTAGCGCCCCAGTCCAGGCAGAATCGCACCCGCACGTTGTCGCGGGCCTTGATGTCGGTGATCGGCGGGCGGTTGGAATCCCAGTAGGCGAGGGTCGTCACCGTAGCGTCCGGAACCTCCGCCTCGACGAGTTCCGCGACCCGGTTGACGAAGGTCAGCAGCAAACCGCTATAGCCGCCCGTCGCCTCCTCGACGGCCCGGCAATTCTTGCACTCGCAGTGGCCGGTCCAGTCCATCGCGGAGATTTCGATCATGCGGCGGGTCGGCCCGGCGCCGCGCAGCGAGGCGATGGCTCTGTTCGCGGCGACCTGCGCCACCTCGGGATTGGACAGGCACAACTGGGCGTTCTCCCACTGCCGCTGGTCTCCGATCAGCGAGTAGTACTCGGGGTTGGTGTCGAAGTACGTGGCTGGCGGCACCAACCAGTGGAAGGTATGCACGGAGCCTCCGCCGTGCATGTACCAGTGTTGGCCGTACTGCTGAGCCCAGCCTCCGTTGAAGCGGTTTCGCAGTCCCCAGGGCATCGAGGTGATCATGAACGGAAGATGGCGGATGGGGGCCACGCTTTGTTTCACTGCTGCGGATACCACCGCGTGACAGACTGCTCGGACAGGGCCGCGCGTTCGGCCATCCGTTCGCGCAGGGTCTTGTTCGCCTCTCGGAGCATGTCGAGCACGTAGCTCCGGTGATTCGTTGAGGTCACGTTGATGAAGTGTTCCTGGTGGTCGAAATCGTAAACCCAGTAGTTCGACAGGGGAATCTCCAGGTCAAGCAGCACCCGGAACAAATCCTTGTTCCGCTCCCGGGCCTTCTCTCGGCAGTATTCGTCCTTGTTGCCGTCTTCGCGTCCGCGGAACTCGGGTCCGTCCGGCGCGCCGAATTCGCCCACGAACACGGCCTTATTGGCCTGCCGGGCGGCTTCCATGGTAACCCGCAGGACATCCTCGTAACTGTGGTGTTCCTGTCCAAAGTAGTTGCGGTCGAGCATCTTCGGGTAGACGTGTATTCCGATGGAGTCATAGGGATCGGGGTTCTGGTCGCGCAGGACTTGCTGGTACTGGTCACGCGAGTCCCGCTTCCAGCTCAGTTCGGTGCGCTGGTGGTGGGCCGAGGGCCGCGGGATGGCGTGGCCGGTGCTGAGCATGCGGTGCGGGTCGTGCTTGCGCACCTCCTCCGCAAAGGCGCGCAGGGCTGTGTCCACGTGCTCGAACCGCAGCACGTCGTCCTCTCCGCGGGTCTCAGGCGTCCCCAGATGTGGCCAGATCCAGGCCAAGTTGTCCATGGCGTTGGGCAGGTCGATGCTGAGGTTGTACTCGTTGCCGAACTCCCACGCCCAGATGGCCGGCGAGTGCCTGTAGCGCGTGACCATCTCCCGCGTGTACTGCCGCATGAACGCATGGGTCTTGCTGTCGGGATTGCCCCACTGGTTGATGGGTTCGCCCATCATGTCCGGCACGCAGGCGTAGTACCAGAACAGGCTCGGGATGAGGCCCACGTCGGTTCGTTCCGCGGTGGTTACGATATCGTCCATGATGGCGTAGTAGGCGTCCTTGTCCTCGAAATAGAGCTTCATCTGGACCGGCCAGAACCCGCAGGCCATGAACCGCACGAAGGGTATCCCGTAGGACGCCAGTTCCTCGAATCCTTCCCGGTAGGACGTGTCCTCCGGGTCCAGCAGGCGGCGCGAAAAGCAGTTCTGGTACTGTATGCCGATGCCCATGAAGGGTTTCCCCTCCAGCAGGAGCGTCCCCCGGTCGTCCACCATCAGGCCGAGGGGCCGCTGCGCGGCTTCGTCCGCCGCCGGGAGCGAGGCGGCGAGAAGCGTCATCGTCGTCGCCAGTGCCGCAAGTGCGTTGATGCCCACGGGTACGAACCTCCGGATTTTCTCGGTATCCAGTTACTCTCTTTGCCTCCGCCCGTGCAAGGCGAAGCATCCTCTGCTTGATACGTCAGGGGAACCGGCGTGTCAACAGCCCCACGGCCCTGTAAGCGAGGACGACCCGGGTTTGGGCGTTCACGGGCTTTCGGTCCCAGCAACCCAGTTCAGTCTTTCCCTCCGTCGCCAGCGTCAGCGGCGGCATCTTCCACAACAAAGTCCTCGTCAAACAGTTCGTCGATCTGCAAGCCGCAGTTCTCGGAATAGGCAGCCGCGATCAGGTCGGAAAAATACCACTGCTCGTGTTCCCGGCGGAACGCAATCAGGTTCTGCAATGCCTTGCGGGCGGCGGCGAAGCGCGCGGGATCGTCGGTCGGCGCACGGTTGCCCCCGCGCAGCGTCCCGATAAACTCTGCTGCCAGTTCGGCATGACGCAGTCCGATTTCAAGAAACTGCACTCGCCGGGCATAGACCGGGTCCGCAGCCGTTTCAGCCGCCTGCCGCGCTGCGTCCAGCAGCACGCGCGCCGCCGCGAAGGCCGCCAGCTTCGCCACCGGATTCGGCGCGTCCGCCGTGACAATCACCGCGCGGGCCTGGCCGTTTTCGACCAGCACCACACCGGCGGACGATCCACCCGGCGTCTGACAACGAAAATACAGCCGGTACCGGTCGCCGTCGCGCAGCACGGTCGGGTACCCCGACCCGGCGGTTTCCCAGGGATTTCGACGTTCGGATGATCCTGCTTCGTCTGAGCTTCCACGCGTTCACCAGTCACATCCGCCGGGGCCCGGCGGGCCACGGTGTGTTCTTCCGCGAGCTTGCGGACCCAGCAGCTCAGGCACAGGCAGCGTTCGTCCCGGCCGCAGGTGCCGGCGATGTCTTGGTAGGGCGAGGGCTGGATGGCCGAATGCACCAGCCCGCGCATTTCCTGGTACTCGGGATCGTCCTGACTGTTCCAGCCACCTTGCCCGATCTGGCCCCAGCCGCCGGCCTCGATCGCCAGCGGAGCTTTCAGAATCCGGCTTTCGTCGGGCAA
>SKKK01000143.1 GCA_007121535.1 Planctomycetaceae bacterium
CGGCAGTCAGTTGGTCGCGGTCAGCGACTCCAAGTACGACGAGTACGCCCGCCCTATTGCCCTGGTGCATCACATGGAGCCCATGGCCCCATTCGCTGAGTACACTTGGCGCTCGGAAGGTGGCGGGAACCCCGTCGAGGTCGTCCACGCGGACGCCGGCTCGGGCTCCAAATCCGGTTCGGGATCAGGCTGCGGTTCGGGATCGGGCTGCGGCACGACCGGACCCGGCTGGCGCTTGACGATGGTCACCGAATCGGGGATCAGCCTCGGCCATCGGATGGTCGACTACTCGTACAGTGGCAGCGGCTCCAGTAGGAGCAAGTGGGGCGACGACGAAGAAGGGGCGGAATCTTCTTCGCAGTGGCAAGCCCACCGTTTGATCAGCCAGCAGAGCACATCCACCCGTTGGCTTACCAAGGCCACCTCGTACACCGACGGGCAGCCGTCGACCACGGGCGCGGACACACGGACGGTTTCGGCCGACGGCACTGCCAGCACGGCGTACAGTTCCGAGTCGTCCGGTCGTTCGTGGTCCGGCGGCTACACTCACACCAGCGATGACACGACGCAGAACACAACGCAAGATGATTACGATTACCAGTACGAGTGGTTGGAGACCCACAACGGCGACGGCACGACCAGCACGAGCGAGACGTCCGGCAACAACGTGAGCGGCTCGGTCGCTGGTTCCGGCACCCACGAATGGAGTTGGTCCTACGAGGGCAATTGCGGTTCGGGCAGCGGTTCTGGCGGCGCGTCGGGTTCGGGTTGCGGGTCGGGCAGCGGAAGCAGCGGCACTTCCAGTTCCAACTGGAGCGACTCGTACGACGAGCCGGTCAGCTATCCCGGCTTCTACGGCGGCGTCTACTACAGCAGTTACGGCTACGGCTCGGGCAGCGGCTATGCAGGCGACGAACCCCTGGACTACATCGGCGACGACTTTTCCTGTTCGTCCGGCAGCGGTTACGCCAGTGAAAGCGGTAGCGGGAATGGAGAGGGAAGCCAAGGCGATGAAGGCCAACCGCCATTTCTCGAATGGGAATTGCGGGGCGCCTTCTGAGGGCGCGCACGGTACGAGCGGGACAATCGGCAAATTTCGATCAAGCTCTTTGATGTTTTCAAAAAAAATCCCCTCGGGGAGCCTGATCGCTTGATCTTGGTCTCCGAGGGGCGTACTCCGGATAGTTCACCAACAATTCGGAGTACTCAAGTATGCACTGCAATCTGCTTCGCGATCCGGACTTTTTTCGGTTTCTTTGGTGTCTCGACCGGGAGTTCGCCAACAACACCCGGGAAAACGGGTGCCCCTGTGGAGGCCGCCTGCACGCCGGCAACTATTTCCGGAATCCCCGGGGTGGACCAGAGGGGATGCCCAAAGAGTGCTGCATCCGGCTGAGCTTCTGCTGCGGTCGAGAAGGGTGCCGCAAGAGGCTGACTCCTCCGTCGGTGCGCTTCCTCGGGCCCAAGGTCTATCTGTTGCCCGTGATCTTCCTGGCGGCGGCCATGCGGCAGGGGCCTTCGCCGCGGTCGATGCGGGAGTTGGCCGTCCTGTTCGGTGCCGATCGGCGGACCATCGCCCGCTGGCAGGTGTTGTGGCAAGAGCACTTTCCCCAGACCCGCTTCTGGAAGGTCGAACGGGCTCGGCTCCCGCACCCGAACGAGGCCACGTTGCTTCCCCAGGCACTCGTGCTGGCGTTCTTTACCAACCCCGACGCTCCACGCGATGACTGGGAGCGGCTGCTGCGTTTTCTCGCACCCATCACCACCGCCGGGGGGATGATGATTACAATCAAGTGATGGTCTTCGCCCGCGCGCAGAAGATGCTCTTCGAGCATCTTGGCGGAGGGAAGTAGTCTGGTCTTAGTGTCGTCTGACAGTCGTTTTCACCCGATTTGCGAGGAGATCTAATGACCAAAACATCCGCTTTGTCCACCGCGGCCTTGTGGGCCCGCTTCCGGTTCGCGGTGGTGGGCCCGCTGTTGAGTTCGCCCCCTGCGCGCGGAGAACTCCGGGCCGCCCTCCAGTCACTCGCCGCCAAGACCTGGATACATCCGATCAGCGGCCGCGAGGTCCACTTTTCCCCCGTCACCATCGAACGCTGGTTCTACAAGGCGCGACAGAAGGATGATCCGCTCCAGGTCCTCCGCCGCGCCGTGCGAAAGGACTGCGGCAAGGTCTCACTGACCGCGCCGCAGATCCGGCAACTGACCCGGCAGTATGAGGACCATCCGCAGTGGACCTATCAACTGCACTTCGACAATCTGGCGGCGGCGGCCAAGGCCAATCCCGAGTTGGGACCGCTGCGCTCGTATTGCACGGTTCGCCGCTACATGCAGACCCACGGTCTGGTCCGCAAGCCGCGGGCGCGCATCCAGGGCCGTCCCGGCGAAATCCGGGCGGCCCAACGCCGCGAACAGCGCGAGATCCGCAGTTACGAAGCCCAGTACGTGGGCGCGCTCTGGCACACCGATTTCCATCACGGTCGGCTGAAGGTCCTCACGCCCGGCGGCGGCTGGGAGAAACCCATCGCCCTGGGCATCCTGGACGACCATTCGCGACTGGGCTGCCATCTGCAGTGGTACCTCGCCGAGACCACCGAGGATCTCGTCCACGGGTCCTCCCAGGCCATCCAGAAACGGGGTCTGCCCCGCGCGTATATGACCGACGGCGGGGGAGCGATGATCGCCGAGGAATTCACCGAAGGGCTGCAGCGGCTGGGAATTGTACACGAGCAAACGCTCCCCTATTCTCCCTATCAGAACGGCAAGCAGGAAAACTTCTGGGCGACCCTCGAGGGCCGCCTGATGGAGATGTTCGCGCGGCGTGCCGGAACTGACGCTGGAGTTCCTGAACGAAGTCACCCAGGCTTGGTTGGAAATCGAGTACAACCGCCGACCGCACCGCGAGATCGGCTGTTCGCCTGTCGAGCGATTCGCGCAGGCCCGCGACGTGCTGCGGCCCAGTCCCTCCTCGGCCGCCCTGCGCGACGCCTTCCGCATGGAGGTCACCAGAACGCAGCGTCAAAGCGACGGGACGATCTCCTTGGATGGCGTGCGTTTCGAACTCCCGGGACGTTACCGCCATTTCCGCCAGGTCTCGGTGCGTTACGCCCGCTGGGACCTTCGCCGGGTCGATCTAGTCGATCCGCGCAGTGGCACGATTCTCTCGCCCCTGTATCCATTGGATCGCCAGGCCAATGCCAACGGCCAGCGTTTGCTGTTCGAGCGCGACGCCCCCGTGACGACCAACGAGAAGCCGCCGGCCGACCGGGACGGTTCGAAACCGCCGACGTCCGCGTCGGCGCGTGGCGGGAAGGAACTGCCGCCGCTGCTGAAACGCATTCTCGACGAGTACTCGGCCACGGGACTCCCGCCGGCCTACCTGCCCAAGAATCCGTCTGACCCCAAGAATCCGCCTTCCAACCCGGGAGAAACACCATGAGTAGCAAGAGACTGTTAGCGTTGTGGGGACTGAAATGGAACCCGTTTTCGC
>SKKK01000175.1 GCA_007121535.1 Planctomycetaceae bacterium
GCGGGTAAGGCGGGCAACAGCAGGTCTCTTTCCTGGGCCTTATCGTACGTTTGTGATCAAGGCCGTAAACCGAAGACGCCGCGACGCCGGCTATCCGCCTGTATCACCATCGGCGATTCCCTTGCTTCTGTAATAAAAACTGGCTAAAATTCGTTACATTATGGCCAGACGAAAATCGCCGCAATCCATTGATTCCAGGGTACTTGCCGCCATCCGAGGACGTGGACGGGGTTCTGTGTTCGTTCCGTCTGACTTCCTGGACATCGGCAGCCGAGAGGCGGTTGGCCTCGCCCTGCACCGGCTCACACGGAAGGGGACGATCCGCCGGCTGGCCCGGGGGGTGTACGACTTCCCGAAACAGCACCCGGTGCTGGGGCCGCTCCAGCCATCTGCCGAAGCCGTGGCCAGGGCTTTGGCGGACCGCGACCGCACTCGGCTGCAACCGACGGGAGCGTATGCGGCGAATGCCCTGGGGCTCTCCGAGCAGGTGCCCGCCAAGGCGGTGTTCCTGACGGATGGCCCCAGCCGCACGGTCAAAATCGGCCCGACGACCATTCAACTTCGCCGGACGACCGCGAAGAACATGGCAGCGGCCGGTAGGCTGAGCGGTCTTCTGATCCAGGCCCTGCGCGAGATCGGCAAGGACAACGTCACCCCGCGGCGCCGGGCATACCTTAAACGCACCCTGCCGGCCAAAGAACGGCTTGCACTCCTCAAGGACATCAAGCTCGCCCCGGCATGGATGCACCCCATCTTCCGCGAACTCGCCGAGGAGGAAGAAGCATGAGGCTCGGTTTCCTCGAATTGCCTGCCGACGAACAGCGCTTGTATATCGGGCAGGCGGCGCTCCGGCGGAACGTTTCCCCCGTCATGCTGGAGAAGGACTTCTGGGTGTGCTGGCTGCTTGGCATCCTCTTCGAGTCAGAGTTCGCGGACAGCCTGGTGTTCAAAGGCGGCACGTCGCTCTCGAAGGTGTTCGGGGTGATCGAGCGGTTCAGCGAAGACATCGACCTGTCCCTGTCGCCCGCCTTCCTGAAGCTCCCAGAACCAGGCACAAGCCGGAACCAGGCGAACAAATGGATGACACGGGCTGAAGCAGCCTGCGGAGTCGCCGTGCTAAGCCAGATCGGGCCGGCGATGGAATCCGCAGTGGCGGCTGTGCTGGGGCAGAGCAAACAAGGCTGGTTTGAATTCCTGACGGACCCGGGCACCAATTCGCCGGTGCTCCTGTTTCACTATCCGTCGTCGCATCCGGTCGGATTCGACTACCTCAAGCGCTCGGTGAAGCTGGAATTCGGCTCCCTCACCGATCAGCAGCCGGTTGGCCGCCACCCGGTACGGCCCTGGCTGGCCGAAGTCCTGTCCGATACGTTTCCTGATTGGCGATGCGAAGTCGTCGCCCTGGAAGTGGAGCGGAGCTTTTGGGAAAAGGCGACGATCCTGCACACGGAATACCATCGGCCGGCCGACAAACCGATGCCGGACAGATCCTCCCGGCACTACGCGGACACGGCAGCATTGGCCAGTCACCCGGCGGCCAGCAAAGCCATCGACCAGCATGACCTCCGCAACCGCGTCGTGGGATGGAAGAGCCAGTTCTTCGGCAGTTCCTGGGCGAATTACGACAAGGCGAAGCCCGGCACGTTTCGCCTGGTTCCTCCAGCCGAGCGGCAAGCAGCGCTCAAGCGCGATTACCAGGCGATGCGGGATATGTACCTTTCCGAACCGGTGAGCTTCGACGAGATTCTTGCGACCCTAGTGGAACTGGAACGCCGTATCAATCAAGCTGGAGAAGGGTAGCGATGATTACCAAAGGATACTGGCAGCAGATTTACGGTGCGAAGAGCATCGTTTCGGGCTTCGTCATTCAGAATGTTGCTGGCAATCTTGCGGCACGGCCAGCAGGTCCCCGCCATCAAGCAAACGACAACGCTATCTTCGAGGAGCTTGCCGCCGCTACTATGATCGCGATTTCGCGCCAGGACTATCAATTCGCGATCACCTTGTTCCACGATTGCTACGCGATCGCCCTGAAATACGAGCAGGAAAACAACTGCCAAGTTCACAAAGGAGCGATGGCGTTCAACGTCGCTCTCGCTTACCTGCGAGCGAACGATTTCCCGTCCGCCATGCACTATTTTGAACTCGCTCAAGTCGAAACTCAACTGACGACTGGCAATGTCGATTGGGGCGTGTATGAATCCGACATTTTTCAGTCGAACTTCTGGCAAGTGGTCGATTTGTACCAGAACGAGAGCCCGCTAACGCTTTATGCAGACCTTTGGCTGGTTCCTTTTGATTCCGTCCAGGCCCGAGCGGACTGGACCGCGTTTCAGCCGCAGTCGAAACTGCTCTATCTAATCAGCAATGCGGAGCGCATCGATTGTCGGCGGCTAAAGGCGATTCCCGGTCTGCCGGTCAGCCAAAGTTTTGGCCTGACACACTGGAGCCTTATTTCCAATCTGTGCCGATTGATCGAGACGGAGCTTATTGCGAAGAACATCCCTGGAATGGGCCTGCGAGCGAAGGTGCTCAATGGCATTGTGAACGCCCACAGCCCCATCGCCACGTTTCACGCCGATGTGACCAACCTGCACAACAGCAACCCCGTCAATAGTCCGACCGACTTCACCAATGAGTTCAACGCCATTCGCACCGCCATCACCGATAATGCTGCACCGCGCGAGCGGCGAATCGCGGCGGCGGCGTATCTGGCAGCGGTTACCAGAAACCAGGTCCAACACCAAGTGGCTGACACGATGGTGATTTTCACCGACCGACCTGCTGCGGCCTTTACCGTCGATGCATTGCTGTGCCTGTGCCGGATTGGCGGCTGGTCCACGTAAATCCCGCACTTGGACGGCCGATTTTTTTCGTTGGACACTTGGTTTTTGCGAATCGACGCATGGGCAACCGAATCCCGGCAACTGGCAGCGGAATCCATGTCGCCGCCGGGTTCTGACCGAACTGCCCCGTTCAGTCCTTTCCCAGCCGCCGCAGCACCTGCGTCCCCCTGGCCCGGCTGACGCCCAGGTAGCGGGGGGAGTCCCGCCCGGCTGTCGAACTTGCCAGAGTCCATCAGCGACTGGTAATATTGAGCCAGCTTGAGCGGATCGCGGTATTCCTTCGGGGCGGGTTTGGGCTCCGGTTTGACGTCCGAAACGGTCCCCCAGGGGAATAGCGCGATCACGGGCGAGCGACGTAACCTATTGACCTGTAAGGCTCCCCGCTCTACAAAGCCTGAATCGAGTTGAGACAGCCTCGGGGAGCTGGTCATTTTAGTTGGAACTTCAGGAACTTTCCGGAGTCGTTTAATCCATGCCGCAGCCGTTTGACACCGCGGCGTTCGATCGGGCAACGGCCCCTCTTCTGCAGTTTCTGACGCGCGAACAGGCCGAAGCTTTAACCGCTTATCGAGGCACGCCGGAACTTCGCCAACGAATCGACGAACTGGCCTCAAAGAACACCGAAGGCCTGTTGACC
>SKKK01000146.1 GCA_007121535.1 Planctomycetaceae bacterium
ATGCCCGCGCCGCAGGTGCTGGTCAAAGGCGCCGGTGCGACGGCCGTCGAGATCTATCGGCTAGCGCAACGGCACGGAAAATGGATCGTGGACGATCGTCGATTGACTCGCGAAATGCACCGCCGCGTGGCGTCGGGGCAGATGCTGCCGGCCGACATGTACGCGACCGTGGCCCGCTTGTTCGCCGATCTGCCGATCCTGCGTTCCCGGTGATTCGCCATTCACCGGGCCATACAATCCGTGGTGGAATCGGGCGGAAGGGGTCGGGAGTGGCGTATTCCATTTACGCATGACAAGGCCAATTGGCTTGCTCCCGTTTTTGTTCCCTTTCCGCTGCGCATTCGCCCCCCCCACCGGTCTGCACCGGTGGAGGCGAGGTTTGGCAACCACGCATTTCCGGCCCCCACCGGTCCTGCACCGGTGGAGGCCAGGGTTGGCAACCACGCATTTCCGGCCCCCACCGGTCCTGCACCGGTGGAGGCCAGGTTTGGCAACGCATTTCCGGCCCCCACCGGTCCTGCACCGGTGGAGGCCAGGTTTGGCAACCACGCATTTCCGGCCCCCACCGGTCCTGCACCGGTGGAGGCCAGGTTTGGCAACCACGCGCCGGCCTCGCGCCACCGCATTCCGCCCGCCACCGGCGCAGCGTCGCTGTTGGGCCAAGGGGAAGAACGAAAAGATGGGGGGGCTGCGTAGTTTCCAAACCGGGCTCCCACCGGTGCAGGACCGGTGGGGAGCGAGAGAGAAGAGGGGGGAAGAGGGAAAAGTTGGGGTAGTTTCCAAACCGGGCTCCCACCGGTACAGGACCGGTGGGGAGCGAGAGAGAAGAGGGGGGAAGAGGGAAAAGTTGGGGGGCGTAGTTTCCAAACCGGGCTCCCACCGGTGCAGGACCGGTGGGGAGCCAGAGAACTTTCCAAACCGGGCTCCCACCGGTGCAGGACCGGTGGGAGCCAAAAAGCGGAGAGAGAGGTATTCAGGGCAACCAGTCACGGAACGGAAACGGGTATGCGAGAAAACGCGAAATCAGGCCAGAATGCGACAAATTGAACACGCCACTCCCGACCCCGTTGCCGCCACTCCCGATCCCGTTGCGTCGATCGATCAACGGGGATCGTCCAGTGCGGCACGGACTCGGACGGCAAGCTGCTTCAAACACCGCATCAAGGCGCTGAACGTCGCTGCTTCAGCTCGCACCGTCACCATCGGTTGCCCCACGTTGATCGTGGTTCCCGGTGCTGGAACGTCTGCCAGCGGTGTCCAACGTCGTGCGGCATCGATTGGTGCCAGTAGACACTCGAAACGCGGGCCAACACTCGCGCGACGGTCGGCGAACAGGATCGCCTTGCCGAAGAATCGTCCGCTTTTTTCCGGATGGACGTCAACGTGCGGCAGGACGTGCTTTTCACAGGCCGCGACGTGGTGTGCGACGATGCTTTGGTCAAGAGGCACGGCTTGTTCCAATACTTCGATCGATGCTGTGTATCGCGGATTGATCTCCAGGACAAACATGCAGCCCCCGGCGACGATAAAATCGACGCCGAACAGGCCGGTCAAGCGGTACTCGGCAGCCAGGCATTGGCCCAATCGCGACAATTCTTGCATCCTTCGTCGATCCAATCCCGACGGCCAAATGGACCCACAGTAGGCGAATCGCGGCGCCCTCGTCCACCGTCGCCCCACCATCTGACGGGTCGCCCCGATCAAGGTGGCTTCGCCTTGCGCCGCGATGAACACGCCGCTGTAGCTGCTGCCGTCGATCCACTGCTGGTAGAAACTCTTGCCGTGAACGTCCTCGGCGGTCGTTTCCACGTGTTGAGATCTACTAGGGTGTTGATCCATTACCACGGGCGGCACGATTCGGATCCCCAGTCCGCCACTGCTGCGAAGCGGCTTTTTCAGCCACCGACCGATCGCCCGTGGCGAGGGTGGTTGGCTCTGGGACGTTGGTGCGTGGAACCCGTGACGCCGAACGACTTCGGCCAATCGAAACGGATTTCGCACAGCTCGCAGCACCCGCCCCGGATTGCCGAACAGAGGGCGCTTGGCCGCGATGCTATCGACCACGTCGGGATAATTCTCCAATCCGCCCGTGTACAACCACGGTCCGTCGGGTAACCGGGAAACCGCAGAAACCACTTCTAATGGATAATCTTCGATACGTATCCAGTTGCTCGCTGCCAGCAGGTCACGATCCCCGAACAGATCGGCGGCTGCGGGGACGAATCCGGCTAGACGTGCCGATTGCGCAGCGGCTCGAGCGCTTGCTCCCACGATCACCAAGACTCGATCGCCGCGTTCGGAAGGGTCCTTGCAAATGCGGGAAAGTCTGCTAAGTTCTCGGCATCGGGGAACGATTGGATTTTGGTTTCCTGTCATGCAACTTCCTTTTCGGTAACCAGACGGAGAGAATTCATGTCAATGTACATCGGTGAAGCGTTAACGGGCGATGGCAACGAGATTGCTCACATCGATTTGTTGATCGGCAGCAAAGACGGCCCCGTGGGCAACGCCTTTGCGAATGCTCTGGCGCGTCAGAGCGAAGGTCACACGAATCTGCTTGCAGTATTGACTCCGAACCTGGCGGTCAAGCCGGCGACGGTGATGGTCACCAAGGTGACGATCAAGGGGATGAAGCAGGCGGTACAGATGTTTGGCCCGGCCCAGGCGGCCGTCGCCAAGGCCGTGGCGGATTGTGTGGCCGAGGGCGTGATCCCGGCGGATCAGTGCGAAGATTTGGTTATTGTCTGCGGCGTCTTCATCCATCCAGCGGCGGAAGACGATAAGAAGATCTATGAGTACAATCACAAAGCCACGAAGATGGCCATCGTCAGTGCGATGACCGGCAAGCCGACCGCCCAGGAAATGGTGGCTGGCAAGGATTCGGCCGAGCATCCGTTCAAGGGATTCTGATGAGTCGGCCGAAGATCCTGATCCAGTTGGACCCCGATCCGCACAGCAGCGTCTTCGACGCGGTGGTGGCGATCGATTCCGGGGTGGACCAGTTGCTGCCTTACTCCCGGGTCCAACCGGACCAGGTACGGGATCTGGTGCATGGGGCCATTTTCACTCGTGGCCCCAAGGATCTGCACCGGACGGCCATCTTTATCGGCGGTACGGATGTCGCGGCGGGCGAGCGGTTGTTGCAGCGAGTCCGGGAATCGTTTTTCGGCACGCTTCAGGTTTCGGTGTTGCTGGATGCCAGCGGCGCCAATACGACGGCCGCTGCGGCGGTATTGGCCGCAGCCCGCCACGTTCCATTGGCAAATGCGTCGGCCCTGGTGCTGGCGGCCACCGGTCCGGTGGGGCAACGCGCCGTCCAGTTGCTGGCTCGGGAAGGGGCTCAGGTCCGGGTCGCATCGCGACGCGAGGACCGAGCGGTTGCCGTCTGCCAGCGCGTGGCGACGAAGGTCCCGCACGCTCGGCTGCACCCGCTGGCAGCGGGTGACCCGGAATCGATCCGTCATGCGCTCGAGGGCGTTTCGATCGTGATCGCCGCCGGTGCGGCCGGCATCGAACTGATCCCCGCCCATTTGCTGCACCAAGCGGAGGGCTTGCAGGTCGCCGTCGATCTGAACGCAGTCCCGCCGTTGGGGATCGGCGGCGTGCAGGCGACGGCTCAAGCTGAATCCCACGGGGGCGTGCTGTGCTATGGTGCGATCGGCGTGGGGAACACGAAGATGAAGATCCACAAAGCCGCCATCGCCGCACTTTTTTCCGCCAACGACCAGATCCTGGACGCGGAGGAAGTTTTCGAGATCGGACGCAAGCTGGCCGGTTAGCAGGGGGCGGCATCCATCATGGACCCCAAGGAGAATTCGCCGATGGCAACCGATCATCCTGAATCAAGTCAATCGCCAACAGCAGAGCGCGCCGCCCAGCAACCATGGCAGACGGCGACGTTCGGCGCCGGTTGTTTCTGGTGCGTCGAAGCCGTCTTCCAGCAAATGCGAGGCGTCGTCTCGGTCCGCTCGGGATACTCCGGCGGGACGGTACAGCATCCCACGTACGAGCAGGTATGCCGAGGTGATACGGGGCATGCCGAGGTCTGTGAGATCTGCTTCGATCCGACGATCGTCTCGTTCGACGACCTGCTGGAGGTCTTTTGGAAAACCCATGACCCAACGACGCTCAATCGTCAGGGCGCCGACGTGGGAACCCAATACCGATCGGTGATCTTTTACCACGACGAACAACAACGCGAGCTGGCCGAGAATCGAAAACGCCAACTGGACTTGGCTCGGCTTTGGCCCAATCCGATCGTGACCGAGATCCGTCCGGCAGAGTGCTTCTACGTGGCAGAGGATTATCATCAGGATTATTTTCGGAATCATCCCGGCGAGGGGTACTGTCGGATCGTGATTCGTCCGAAGCTGGAAAAGTTCCGGCAGGTCTTTGCGGACAAGTTGAACCTGGATGATCCCGCTGGATAGAGCCCGTTGCGACGATGATCGATACCCATGCCCACCTGGACGACGAACAATTTTCACGCAACCTGGATGATGTTATCCAGCGGGCCGTCGCTGCTGGCTTGACAAACATCGTCACGGTAGGGACCACGCTGGCGTCCAGTCTTCAAGCGATTCAGCTTGCCGAGCGATTCGAAATCGTCGTGGCTTCCGTGGGGATTCAGCCGAATTACTGCGCTCAAGCAGCGGCCGGCGACTGGGATGCCATCGTTGCATCAGCCCGTCACGCCCGCGTCGTGGCGTTGGGCGAGACGGGGTTGGATCGCTATTGGGACTTTACCCCCATCGACGTCCAGCAGGACTATTTCGATCGTCATTTGCGTCTCGCTCAGCAGATGGATCTGCCCGTCGTCGTGCATATGCGGGACTGCGAGCAGGACATCGTCCGGATGCTCGAGCAGGCTCGGCGGCGAGGTCCCTTGCGTGGGGTGATGCATTCGTTTTCGGGAACCTTCGACACGGCACGATGCTGCCTGGACATGGGGCTGCATATCAGTTTTGCCGGGATGGTCACGTACAAGAAATCCCAGGCGTTGCGCGAGATTGCCCGGCAAATTCCCGACGATCGGATTTTGATCGAAACCGATGCGCCCTACCTGTCGCCTCACCCTCACCGAGGGCATCGCCCCAACGAGCCGGCGATGATCACCCACACGGCGGCCTGTTTAGCTGAAGTCCGCGGTGTCGACGTCGCCTCATTCATCCGTCAGACCAGCGAAAACGCTCGGCGACTGTTTCGTTTGCCCGACGTCGACTAAGCACCGTTCGAGAAATAACTGACGCACTTTTTGCCCCCTCACCCTGCCCTCTCCCACGAGGGGCGAGGGAACATCGGACAGTTATTTCTCGAACGGTGCTAAGCAACCAAATCCACACTCATTCGTTTCGCCGATCCTTTGCATTCGCGAAGGCCGACAATGATCTGTTTGATCATACTGACGACTTGATTCGATTGCCGAGTGTCAGACGCAAAAGATTTTTGTATACTGATGGTGGTGTCGGGTCGTCCGTTATTTCGATTACAAGGAGTTCCATGATGGGGCGTATCTACTTGGGGGTGAACATGGAGTTCGTTCGGCACGATGACAAGCCGTTCGAGTGGGGAGTGGAAAAAGCGGCGGAACTCGGTTACGAGTATATCGAGCCGATGGTCCATTGGGGACGCGAGTTGTTGAGCGAGGCGGGATATTTTCATAGCGTTTCGATGCTGGATGACCCGTTGCGAATTCGCCGAGCGTGCGAGCAGTTCGGGGTGCAGTTGTCCGGTCTGTCAGCTCATTGCCCGTTGTGCAAACCCGAAGTCAGCACCGAATACTTGAAGCAGGCGATCCGTTTCGCAGCCGAGTGCGGCGCCCCGGTGGTCAACACCGACGAAGGCCCCAAGCCGTTATGGACGACGGCCGACGAGGATCACATGTTGATGCGTTATGTCTTGCGCGAGGCGTCAGCGGTCGCGGAAAGCCGTGGCGTTCTGATCGGTTTGGAACCGCACCAGCAGTACAGCAAGACGCCGGAGGGGTTGGACCGGATTCACCAGTTGGTGGACTCAGCGGTGATCGGCATCAATTTCGACACGGGCAACGCGTACCTGTCCGGCGAAGATCCCATCGGCTGGTTGCAACACGTCAACGACCGTCTGGTCCATCTGCACGCCAAGGATATCTCGGTAGCCCAGTCGGACAGCGAGCGGGGCAAGGTGACGGGCACGCCGGTCGGTTGTGCCTGCGGCGAGGGCGTCATCGACTGGGCTCGGGTGATTGAAGTCTGCAAATCATGCCCCCGCGATATCGTCTTCAGCGTCGAATGTGGCACTGTCGACCAAGCACAGCGTAGCGCCGAGTACCTTCGTCCATTGCTGTAGTACGAATGTCTAAGATCGTCAAATAATGTTGCCTTAACCTTGAGGGGATTCGAACCATGTCCATTCGTTTTTTGCACCGTCGTGATGCCCTGAAATCGATGGTCGCGGCGGCAGCCGCACCGTATGTGATCACCTCCACCGCATTGGGCAATGCGGACACGCCGCCAGCCAGCGAGCGGGTGACGTTGGGGTATCTGGGAGTCGGCGGCCAGGGTCGAGGTCTGCTGAATGCGATGCTGCGGTGCAAGGGGGCGCAGAGCGTCGCTTGTGCAGACGCTTACTCGGATCGTGCCCAAGCGGTCGCCGCACTGATTCAAGGCACGGCTTACGCCGACTTTCGGGAATTGCTGGCTCGCGACGACATCGATGCCGTCGTGATCGCCACTCCGGACCATTGGCACGTGCCCATGGCCAACGCGGCGGCCCGAGCCGGGAAAGACGCCTACGTGGAAAAGCCCCTGGGTTTGACGGCCGAAGAAAACTTGGCTTGCCGCCAGGTGTTTCAACAGCACGGGCGGATCTTCCAGTACGGAACGCAACAACGAAGCTCGGCGCATTGCCGGCACTACTGCAGCCTGGTCGCCAGCGGCAAGATCGGCAAGATCGAGGCCTTGGAGGTCGTTGCACCCAACGGTGGCGCCGGCGGAACGACGCAAGAGGCACCTGTGCCTCCGAATTTGGACTACGACATGTGGGTCGGGCCAGCGCCGTTCAAGCCGTACACGCCCGATCGCTGCAAGACGCCGGGTACCTATTGGATCTACGACTACTCGATCGGTTATTTGGCCGGCTGGGGAGCCCATCCACTGGACCTGCTGGTCTGGGGCTGCGATTGCGATCTGGCGGGACCGATGACTTTCGAGGGGACGGGGACGATTCCGACCGAAGGGCTCTACGACACGGTCTACGACTGGGACGTGACCATCCGGATGGCACACGATGTGACGATGACGTTCAAACCCGGCGGCGATTCGACCAAGTTCATCGGTCAGGACGGTTGGGTGACCGTTGCTCGCGGGCGCGATCGATGCGACGCTTATCCAGCCTCATTGAACACCCTGCAATTGGCCCCCGAAGAAATGCTGCCGGGCAGCCCCGGACACTATCAGAACTTCATCGACTGTGTCAAAAGCCGCGAGACGCCGGTCAGCGATCTGGCGGACGCCGTGCGTTCGGACATGATCAGCCAGCTTTGCGACATCGCCATCCGGCTGGGACGCCCCGTCACCTGGGATCCGACCAAGGAGGAAATCCTGGACGATGCAGAAGCGACCACGATGCTGTCGCGCCCACGCCGTGAACCGTGGACCCTGTAGCAAGAGGAAGCCCATGGTCGCCATTACCGAGCAGACGATCGCAGGCCCATCGCACCGGGGTGGGAAAGCGGCCGCATACCCGGCGGCGGTGCTGATCCTGTTGGCCGCACTGGCAGGCTGCTCAAGCGACCGACCGATGGCCGAACCTTCCGAGGAGTCGAGATCCGCAGAGGCGCAGCTCAAGGTGCGGGCCGAGCTGGATCCGAAGGAGATGCCATCGGACGAGACTCCGTCGATGGACCAGCACGCATGGGTTCGTGCCATTCTGGATGATGATTCCACGGCAGATGGCTTGCCGGGCGATTTGGAGCCTGCTTGGATCGAGGCTGTTCGGCGAGTCGATCGGGTGGGTGGATCGTTCGAATTCGATGCGTCGGGGCGGTTGATCGGTATCGACTTGGCCGGTGGCCGCGTCACGGTTCGCGGAGCGGACTTGCAGCACTTGGCCGCTTTCCGGGACCTGCACCGTCTGCGGATCTCCAGCAGCGATGCGGACAACGCACAGATCGCACCGTTGGCCACTTTGAGCGAATTACGCGAATTGGCCTTGCACAACTCGAAAATCGATGCAGACGGCCTGCGGCAACTCAGTGTGCTACCGCATCTGGAGTCGCTCGATCTACAGCGGTCCGTCCATATTCACGACGAATCGCTCGCCGTGCTGGCCGATTTCCCCAGCCTCGAAGCGTTGGCGTTGGTCGAAGGCGTCATTACCGACGCAGGCTTGGAGTATCTGCAACGAATTCATCGCTTGAGAAGACTGGATTTGCGAGCCTGTTCGCAAGTTACCAACGCGGGATTGGATAAACTGACTGGGTTGGAACACCTGCGAGTCTTGCGCGTGGGAGGCGCCGCGATCGACGACACGAGTCTGACCATCTTGGCCAAGATCGGTACCTTGACCAGTCTGACGATCGAGGACGCATCGATCACCGACCAGGGATTGGCGGCGTTGAGCGACCTGCCGCTGGAGGACTTGAGTTTAAGCCGTTGTTTCGGCATCACCGATGCGGCGTTTCACACGATCGGCCGGTTCTCTCGCTTGCGCCAGTTGTACATCCGTGACATCCTGATCGGCGGTACGGAGCTTGGACAACTGGCGTCACTTCCGGGATTGGCCAGCCTGCGTCTGCGACAAACGGCCGTGGGCGACGGCGTTTTGGATGCCTTGGCGGATCTGCCCGCGTTGCGCCGTCTGGAACTGGCTCAGACCTGGATCACCGACGCGGGACTGGCCTCGATCGGGCGTTTGCATCACTTGACCCACCTGGATCTGGAAGACAACCAGCTCAGCGACCAGGGCGTCCAGCATCTCGGCTCTCTGATCGAGCTTCAGCGGCTAAGTCTTGCAGAAAACCCAGCCGTCACCGACGCGGCTCTGCAATGGTTACGCCCCTTGCCCAATCTCCACCACATCGATCTGCGCGGCACCTCCGTCACCCATGCAAAGCGAACTTGAATGACAAGAAGCGCCTGGCCGGGTGCTTATTGTTGCCCAAGTCCTTCAGAGTCTTCGGCTGTAAGATGCGCGCACGGTGCGCGCATCTTTGTAGGTTGGGACTCTGTCCCGACCGGGTCGGGTCGGAGCCCCAACCTACTTGGGTTGCGGCCGCAGGCCCCGTTAGGGAGTGGCCGGGTCCAGGCGTCCGGCAGCCCAGAGGCAGCCGCGGCGGATCAATTCGGCGGGACCGGGCATGGTGATGGCCCGGACGTCGTGACCCAGTGGCGTGTGGAAGACGCGGCCTTGCCCGACGTGCAATACAAAAGCCATGGGGTAGTCTTCACCATCGACTTTCGAACGGGCGGTGGCCAGCAGATGGATCGGCGTGTCGCCCCCGAAGCACGTGTACAGCTCGTCGATCGTTTCGAAGTCACTCATCCCTTGCGTCACGGGATGATCGGGATCGACGATCTCCACCGTAAAGGGGCCATGGGGATCGTGGGGCCGTTTCGATCGATCCCAGATGCGACCGGCCAACTGCTCGAATTCGTCCCATTCCTCGAAAGCTCCCAACGCGAAATGGTACAGGACCAACCCTCCGCCTTCGTGGACGAACCGCGTCAGGTTTTCGTAGACCCGGGAAGCGCGGACGGTCGGGTCGTAGTTTTTCATGTGCAAGAAGATGACGTCATAGTCGAACACAACGTCCGAGGCCAAAAACTCGTGATCCTCGATCACTCGGACGGTCAATCGAGCATCCTGTTCCAGCACGCCGCGAAGCGCCGGAGTCGTTTCCTTCCAAAGGTGTCCGGCATAATCGACGCCGGTCACGATCAGCACTCGCACCGGGGGTTCGGCCGAGGCATCTGCGGTTGGGGTCATGCACAGGGCGGTCGCCATGGTTAAGGTGATGGCGTTCATCCTTTGTCTCCTAACGCGAGTCGACACTCGCGATCTCAAAATGTCTGAAAAAAATCCGCAGGGGCTCGATCATGATTCGACCGGTCCCTGCAACCAACGAAAATGGACATCCGGCAACTGGTGGACGAAATCCGCCCCCAACGCTGCCGCAGGGGTATGGAATCCCGGTGCGATCCGTTGGTCCAGCACGGCTTGCAGTACTGCCAGAGCGGCGTCGACCGTCAGACGGTACCCATTGGGTGTCACCAGCATCGCCTCGACCTGTTGTCCGGACGGATTGCTGGCTCGGCCAAAAAACTCGATCTTCCCATCCGCCAGTTCGGCCTGGTCGGGGCCTTGGACCGATCGAGCGATCCACCAGCGCCCCAGCGCCTGGATGGGCGACATCGCAGCCAGTCCCATCAGCCAGCGCCAGCGACGAACCATAGTCGCCTGGCGGTGCGGCAACCCGATCCGTACCTCGATGTTATCGATCCCCGTGGTATGGTATGCCGATACCACGTCGCCCCATGGGATGGCCATGGCCGGTCGTTTTCCACTGGCGAAAGGAAGCTCGACAAAGTCATTGCCCAACGGGACTCGCACCAGTTGTCCGTCGCGGCGGACGCAACCCCCGCGGCGAACATTGCGCCACACGGTCCGCGTCGTACCGGGGCTGAGCGTCGCATCGCCTGAAAACGCCAGCAGCAGATGATCGGCGTCGGGCAGAGCGGCAGCCAGCGTAGCGGCCAGGCAGTCGCTGGGGACGACATCGAATCCCACGGCGGGCATCACGACGACGTTGGCCCCTTGAGCCCGCTGATCGCACTCGCTGGCCCACTGGATCACATCGTATTCGCCCGTGATGTCCAAGTAATGCACGCCGACGTCCAAGCATGCCCGGACCATGGGCTGTGCCGTATCGCAGAAGGGGCCGGCGCAGTGCAATACGGCGCGAACCCCCTCGAGGTTCATGACGATGTCGTCCCGAGAGTCCAATCCAAAGGCCCGCCAAGGACAGTTCAGTTCATCTGCCAGAGGTTCGATCGAGGCGGCGCGGCGGCCCGCCAGGACCGGGGTCATGCCGCAAGCGACCGCTTGTCGCGCGATCAAACGACCCGTATAGCCGTTGGCTCCGTACAACAACCAGCGATTGGGCGATTCCATGGAAACCCTTTCCATCACTGTCGAGCATCAAAGAAGGCTGCGCATGAATTCGATGCTGGCCCGAGTATTCTCTTCGCTGCCATAGCATTCGATCGACACGTGGCCGCTCCAATCGGTCTGCTGCATCAGTTCCACGCACCGACGGATGTTTTCCGCGTTGACTCCGCCGCCCACCGCCACTTCGCTGACCGCGATCCCCGTCTCCTCGCCTCGCACTGCCGCCGCCAAGCCCTGGCTGACGTCCTTGATATGGGCGTGGGACAGATACTTGCGCAACTGACGTAGGTACTCGGCGGGATCCAACCCCGCGATGAACGTGTTGCCCGTGTCCATGTTCAACCGGAGATACTCCGAATCGAAATACTCGAACAAGCGAGTCATGAAATCCACGTCCGTCGTGTACGGACCGTGCGGCTCGACGTTGACGATCACCCCATAATCTTCCGCCCACGAGAGGATTTGACGATAGTTGTCGCAAGTGATGCGGAACACTTCGTCGCGGTTCATGCCGGGAATTTCCAGGGCGCCATCGACGGTATCGACCATCGGGCAGTCCAATTCGGCGGCGAAACGGATCGTTTGCTGAGCGTACTGGACGCCGAACGTCGATCCGTCCGGCCCCATCATCGGGTACGACCCGTCGATCTGCGAGACCCGCAACCCCATGCGGTCCAGGTATTTGCGTAGCGCTCGCGGATTCGATTGCAGCGAGATCGAGGGGTCATAGCCCATCGCCTGGATGAAATACTGACCGTGGATCGCCGCAAACTCGATGTTCTGCAGCCCATGCTTGACCGCCGCTTCGCAAGCCGTCTGAAAACTGCCGCTCAAAGCTCGCCAGTTGTCCGTGTGCAGCCCCAGTTCGATCATGGTCTGTCTCCTGATGGTGCGGTGGGTAACCCGTTTGACCACCATGGTAAACGACCGACCGGTTGGAAAGCAACCGCCCTAAGGATCGGCAAACGAATTACTGTCGCTCCCCACCGGTCCTGCACCGGTGGGAGCCCGGTTTGGAATAACCTCGTCCTCCATCCTAATCCTTCTTCCCTTTGACCCAACAGCGACCCTGCGCCGGTGGGGGCCGGAAATGCGGCGGCGGGGCCCGGCGTGGTTGCCAAACCTGGCCTCCACCGGTGCAGGACCGGTGGGGGCCGGAAACGTTGGTTGCCAAACCTGGCCTCCACCGGTGCAGGACCGGTGGGGGCCGGAAAAGCGGCGGCGGGGCCCGGCGCGTGGTTGCCAAACCTGGCCTCCACCGGTGCAGGACCGGTGGGGGCCGGAAACGTTGGTTGCCAAACCTGGCCACCACCGGTGCAGGACCGGTGGGGGCCGGAAACGTTGGTTGCCAAACCTGGCCTCCACCGGTGCAGGACCGGTGGGGGCCGGAAA
>SKKK01000307.1 GCA_007121535.1 Planctomycetaceae bacterium
CAGGGGAAACCTAGTTGCGGCGAATTAGTGTGATCCAACGCGGGGTCAAAGATAGCTGCCTGCAACGCACTGCGTCGATGGTTGCCGGCACGGTACGTGCTCGCGATATGTTCTAACTGGTTCACGGGCTGGGATTCGCCGTGAGGCCGAAAAGCAATCAGGCGTCTGAAGTACGAGCCACGGCGGTTTTGTGAGCAACGTTTGATCCCCGGCCATGCCTTCTCATATCGTGCGTAGAGTTTTGCCGCGTCGTCCTCGACCGCGGGATTCCACATGGATTGCGGGAAGATGGTGTTCGCTACCGAGTGGCACGGCTGTAACTTGGGATACTTCGACTTGAGGGCTAGAATCTGCCTGTCCAATGCTTCGCGAATCTCGCGACGTTCCGGAATGGTATCAGGGCCAAGGTCCGACACCGCCACCACCAATGGCGTAATGTCTCTGACGCCGCGAGCCATGACGTGACGAAACGCTTGCGCCCACGCCGTCGAAAGATCGTCACTGGAAATGGTCACTACGCTAGACACCGTCGTCAGCCTCCTCGTCGAAACGAAACGGAGCGCGTCCGACGTAGTTCTTGCGCATCACGCGCACAAAAGCCGACCAGCCCGAGGAATGACAGACGCGAGCAATGCCGGGGGCGGTTGCGCAAATCACGGTTCGGCCATTCGTGGCTGATTCCACCTGAATGGAACCACCTTCCAGCACAACATTGCTCGGCAGGAGCACTGAATCTCCGACTTCAACGTCAACGGCGCGCCCTTCCCAGCCGAGATCAACAACGAACAGGTTCTGCGGGCATGGCTCGCCCAGCAAGGCTTCGCGAAGATCCTTTGGCCTCCTAGCGCCGAGTTCCGATGCGCGTGCGGTCCCGATCAGATTCAACGTACGTTCCAGATGAGTGACAAATGCGCCGTAGCTGACCGCGAAATACGTCGAGAGTGCGAAAACACTTTCGGGGCTACATTTTTCGGGATCGAGTTTTCGACTGGTGAGCGCATGGGCTACCGCGATCTTCGGCATTTGCAGGCAGGCGGAGAACACATCGGCTTGGAACTCATCGGGGTCACACCTGCCGGGTTCGCTGGCGTTCTCGATCAACTCGTCCAATTGTGTTCCGTGCTTGAATACGTGGTGCCCGAGTTCGTGCCCGCAAGTCATGGTTTTGCGCCCAGCCGGTCGAAGCGATGAAACGATAATCACCGGACGCGGCTGCGCGTCCGGCAAGTAGATGCCTTCCATCGACGGAAGGTCCTGAAAGAACACCGATACACCAAGACGCTCACACAGATCGAACACATTCAGCGGCAAATGAAGGCTGTACTGAGCCCGCTTCCGAGCTTTCATGGCCTCCGCAGCGGCGATCTGGGCAAGTTCCCGACTATCCCGGCTCATTCTGCCCCCCGATACCGCGCAGCATTTGAATGAGATGCATCAATCGGTCAAGATCTTTGTCCTTTAACTTGCTGAGCTGACGAGCGGCCAAGAGGATCTTGTCATTGTCTCCGAGCGAACGTTTGGAGCCTTCGGTGATCCAATTCGCGTCGATCCCGTAAAGCTCTGCGAAGACGGCGATTTCCTCGGCGGAAACCCGTCGTCGTCCGGCTTCAATCTCGGAGATCGTCGGCCGATGCATTTCCAGCCGCTTTGCGACTTGCCCCTGCGACAGGCCAGAGGTTTCACGGGCCATGCGTAGCCGTCCAGCAATTTGTTCTCGTAGCTCCGAAGCTTCCGCTTTCATGGCAACGCCTCCTTGCCCGCGATGAGCCTGCAGATGCCATCAGCAATCTCGGAAACCGTCAGTGCTTTGGCCGCGTCTTCGTTCACGAAAGCGTTCACAACCCCGAGATCAACCCCAAGGCGATCCGAAAGCTCTACCGTCGCTTCCACGCCGTTGAGACTATCGAACTGATCCAAATCGCCGATAGGACGGGTATCCTCCCTGATGGGCTCTTGGACTCGCCCACTGATTGACTGGATCTCCGCCAACACTCGGTAACGATTCTGATTGCTTCAGCATTGTTCATCGCCACTACCTTACCCTTGTGTAAGATATTCTGACGGTTCCGGGCCAGAATGTCAACCCTGCATGTGCTCTGCCAGCCAGGGGGCTGGGGGAACCACGATTCGCCCTTCTGGGGGGAAGTAAATTTGCTTTGTACACATGCTCTGCTCTCCTCTGGGTGTGCTGCGAGTGTCTCTGATCGGATTCGACAGGCCAATGCATTTCTTCGACGCGGGTAGTCAAAGCAACAACAGGGTGGGGGTGGTTGGCCAGTCGCCGGCCGCCAGAGTAGCTAATCTGAGTGTAATTCAAATGCCCGCTTGTCGGTATGCTTGGGGAATCTTTCCGACCGCGGAGCCGACCGTGATGCCAAACCCGTCGCCAAGCCGTCTGTACGTCAGGCCCAGTTCCCCCCCCAGATTGTTGTTCGTCCGTGGATGCCGAATGCATTTGCCGTCTGTTTGGTCCACCCGTTGTGCCTGCCCGACCGTGGCCGTTGTGTTCCGGTTCATCTTGCTCTGCCTTTGCCTTCCCGCTTCGCGGTGGCCGGATTGGGGGGACTGTCGTAGCAAGCCCGTGCCAGGGGAACCTGTCACGTGGCCTGCCTTCTCGCTAGACGGGTCGTTTTCCGGCCGCCAGCTTCGCGGACGTTCCTCCTGAAAGGTTTCGTTGATTCAGCGGGGAAAAAGCGAATGAACAACGAAACCTCTCAAAAAGGAGGAACTGAAAATGGCAAAGCAAGAAGCACCGTACACCATCCGCGTTGGTCGAGGGATCAAAGCCAAGGTATGGACCAACAACGGCAGCAAGAGCACCTGGTACAACGTCACGTTCGCCCGCAGCTACCGGGATGAAGACGGCAACTACCAGGACGCGGACAGCTTCGGCCGCGACGACCTGCTGCACCTAGCCCGCGCCGCGGAGAAGGCATTCGACTTCATCAACGGCCAGATCCAAGCCGACGAAGAGAAGTTCAACCAGCCCGGCCGCTCCGGCGGCCGGCTGCCCAGCCCCCGTCGATTCATGGTCTCCGCTCAAACACAACCGCATCCACCTTTGGCACCGTTCGAGGAATTACTGACGCGCTTTCTGCCCCCTCACCCGGCCCTCTCCCACGAAGGGCGAGGGGACATTGGACAGTTATCTCTCGAACGGTGCTTACCAGCCGCGTCCATCGTCCCCACCGTCGCCGAGATTCGAGCCGCCTCGGGAGACATGCTGCACGAGTCCACGAAAACCGAGCTGATGCGGCGCATGGTGGGAATCGCCGACGGCGATACCGGCGGGTAACCGGCGTAGCGGCGTCTTCGGTTCGCTGCTTTGAGGATCGCGGCCAACTGGCGGCGGACGGGTTCGTAGGGTTGCCAGGGGAGTTGGCGGAATTCTTGCTCCAGTGCTTCCGGGGACCGGTGGCTCGTTCGGATGGCTAGGACGAGCATGTGGGCTCGCAGGTTGCCGTAGG
>SKKK01000084.1 GCA_007121535.1 Planctomycetaceae bacterium
TCTTTCCCTTAGTCTGCCCTCCCACGAGGCAATATGAGATTAGGTGAAAGATTAGGGGGTCGTGGTGTAACAGGCAGCACGGCGGACTTCGGATCTGCAAGACGGGGTTCGATTCCTCGGCGGGCTACTGAACGACAACACGTCCTCGGAGTGTGCCGGACCGCACACGACTTTGCGGAGGTCGTAGACCAGGTTCGATTCCTGGCGAGGACGCTGATACCGCGACGCTGGAGCCAGACGGCACGCGGGCCGGCTGCAAGTGCGGTCCAAGTGGGTTCGACTCCCACCGGCGTCTCTTGGAAGCAAGGTTCCGACGTCGTCTGGACCAGCGGCGCATCGATTCACCTTGGCGGGTTCGGATCGATGTGTACCGAACATGGATTCTGACGATGACGATGTCGTTACGGTTAGCTCAGTTGGAAGAGCACCAGATTGAGAATCTGGAAGTCGCGGGTTCGAGTCCCGTACCGACCTCCACAACTGTCGGCTGGTAACCGACGCGAGCGCCAACCGGCGTTCCCCAAGAGCCTGCGGGAGGCAGGTCTTCGAGGGATCAGCCACCGGCCGTTGTTGCACGTGACAGTGCCTTTGTTGGCAACGGCCGATGGCAGTATGAACAAACACCATGCAGTGCGTGGATACCGCTTTCACCGCTGCAGGCGGACGACCGCCCAGGATGATGGATGACCGCAACGGGCTTCGGCTCGACGCGGAGTCATCAGCCCAGGCGATCGAAAGCCGGCTGCGGGGACCGCTCAAGCAGCACTCCGTGTTTACTCATGCGATCCGCGAATGTCCTGTCGCCCAACGGCGCCTTTTGTAAGCAGATGGTCAGCAGACATTGCCCTGAACAGAGAAAGGATGCATTCGATGATCTTGTTCAAACGATTCAAGATCCGCAGCTACGAGAAGGGATTGCACTTCCGCGACGGCGAGTTCCAAGGCTTGCTCGCCCAGGGGCGTCACTGGCTGTTCGACCCGCTACGGCGAGTTCGCGTCGATGTCGTCAGTCTGCGTGACGCTTGGCTGGCTCACGACAAGCTGGACATGATCGTCAAGTCGGGTGCTCTGAAGGATCTCGCCATTGTGCTAGATCTGAAGGATCACCAGCGGGGTCTGGTCTGGATCGAAGGTCGTTTCAGCCACCTGCTGGCCCCTGGATTGTACGCCTTTTGGCTCGGCATGCGAGAGGTGCGTGTCGAAGTGATCGATGTGCGGCACGTGCGATTCGAGCATGAAGACCTGAAGGTGATTTCCAACTCTGCGATGGCCAGGCAACTGCTGGACATCTGCACGGTCGGGCGCGACCATGTCGGCGTCCTATTCATCGACGGTCGGTACGTCGATACGCTTTCGCCGGGGCTGTATGCGTTCTGGAAGGGTACGGCGGACGCGCGAGTGGTCGAAGTGGACATGCGTGAGACCACGACAGACATCAGCGGCCAGGAGTTGATGACCGCCGACAAGGTCAGTCTGCGGATCAATGCTCTGGTCACGTATCGGATTATCGACGCGCGGAAGGCCGTAAGTTCGACGGATGACGTGCGTCAGTCGTTGTACCGTGAGACACAGATGGCACTGCGTGCCGCTCTGGGCACACGGGAATTGGACGTGTTTCTGACGGACAAGGACGCCGTGGTTAAGGAGATCGAACTGGCGGTCCGTCGCCGGGCTGGCGAGCTGGGTCTGAGCGTGGTGTCGGTCGGTATTCGCGACGTGATCCTGCCGGGAGACATGCGGGATCTGATGAACAAGGTCACGGAGGCCAAGAAGGCTGCGGAAGCCAGTCTGATCTCGCGTCGCGAAGAGACGGCAGCCATGCGCAGCCAGGCCAACACGGCCAAGCTGCTGGCTGACAACCCTACGCTGATGCGTCTACGGGAACTGGAGGTTCTCGAGAAGATCGCCTCCACGAGCAAGCTGAACGTCGTGCTTGGCGAAAAGGGGTTGGCGGATCGGGTCGTGAACCTCCTGTAGCAGCAACGGGCAGCGAACGCTTGTAGCCAACCAGCAACGGTTCGGCGTCAGCTCGCCCAAGCTGGTTTGCATCGACATCCAACCCTACGGATCGACACAGGCACCCGAGCGTGCCGATATTCTGAACATCGGCGGCTTCAGTGACGCCGTGTTCCAAGTGATCGCCTCGTACCTAGCCGACGATGCCGCAAGGTTCATCGCCGAGGTCGAGTCGATCGAGTTGTAGAAAACAACCCCCCCCCAGCCTGAGCGATCGGGCTGGGGGCGTTTTCTCTTGATCCACCGCAATGTTTCGGCTGATCGATCCCGGAGCCGTCCCAGCTTGCCGCAAGTCGAAACGGTAGCCGTAGCTGTGTCCCAGCAGTCCCATCAAGACGTCGCCGGTTGACAGCACTCGCAGCGGTGGCGGGCACCGTGGATCTGCCAGTTGAACCAGAGGATGGCCGGTGGCAGCAACAGAGGTAACCCGGCAAAGCCAAAAAAAGCCATGTGATCACCTTCCCAGTTGCGGGCGTGCGTAGATGACGGCACCGCAGACAGGGCAGGCCGATCAGCAGACCGATGAAAAGGGCGACCAGCCGAGCACCCGGGCGCCCCAGCGCACGCATAACGGCACTGGACGGCCCAGGACGGTTCAGAGCTTGGCAGTCGTGCAGCGATTACAGCGGCCCTGCCAGCGCGCTACACGGCGTTGTGGCGTTGCACGCGTCGACGCAAGCCATGTGATGCAGATATGCCAATGCTGGTCGTTCTGCCAGCGTCCCAGCAGACCACGCGGACGGTCGATCGGGACGGGTTAGTATGCGACTGCTGCCTTAATCAGGTGCCTCCGACCAATCCGTGTGAAATCTGGAACGCACTGTGCCCATTGGACCGCGGATGATCAGGCTGTTGGCAACGACGGGCGTGGCACAGTGTCCGCAGGGGATTCCATGGGCTGGGCAGTTTGAGCGAATGTGCAAAGCGTCATGACAGGAAAAGCGGCCGGGATGGTAAGCATCGCGGCTTTCCAGACCCTGGGGTCCGGCACATCCCGGCCGAATGAGATTGTACGCATCGAATCTTCGTTTCACCATCGGACCATTCAGGTGATCGCTCCGTCCTGTTGGACGACCTGCAGCGGCTCGTGTGGCTTGACCACTACCTGTCACGTTGGCGGCTGCAAGTGTGCAATCACCGCGGAAAATCCGTACGCCTTTGTACGCCTTTGCGCTCTTGATACGCCCAATTTTTGCATTAGAATGCAACGAAGTGCGATGGATTGCGATGGTCGTAAGTCCTTGCACTGTAAGTGTTTCCTTGATTTTTTCGCGAAAACCGAAATGGGCGCATTTCGTCTTCACACGGCGGAGGTCACAGGTTCGAGTCCCGTGTCGCCCACTCGACAAAACCCCAGTAAACCCGCGTTTTCCCAAGGAAACAGCGGGTTTTTCCTGTTTCGGGAGTTCCGTATCTTGTTTCGCGTTATTATCAATCTTGCCTTCAGATTTGCACAGATTACCAGCGGGAAGCGGCGATATTGGCGGACATTTTCGCGGCGATATTGAAGCGGCTTGCCCATCGGTCCCCGTCGCCTGTCCAGCTTCCCCGTCGATTCCGCCCAGCGGTAAGCTTGGCAGTGACTCCACAGCGGCGGACAAGTCGAGTAATCGCGGGTCAGTGTATACCCCCATCGTCAAGTTGATGTCGCTATGTCGCATCGCGGTTTGTGCCGTTCGCGGTGTTACCCCCGATTTGCTCAAATGGGTTCCGAACGTATGCCGCAAGGCGTGAACGTCCACAGTTCGCCCCCGGTCGTCAGCTTTTGCCACATTCGCCAATGGGTTCCGCAGCATACGCCCAGCGCGAACCGCCCAATTACAAAACGCAAGCCAAGTCGTGCGGTATTTGTTGCGAGTCCCGGCACTCATTCCGCCTTCAGCTTGGCGAGCCAGCCACGTTTCGAAGTCGTCCGCGTCCACTTCGCACAGTTTCGAAAACCCACAGTCCCCGGCAACCCGTTCAAGTTGGTAGCGGGTTTCTTTCGGACGTGAGCAGCGCCCCCGTGCCTTGCGGTGGTCGAGGAAACCGGCGATATGGTCCCCGATAGCGCCTTGTTGGCGTTCAACCGTTTTCGTCTCGGCTGCGGTGGCAACCCCGCAGCGTACCCGTTCCGCCTGGCGTTCGAGTTCGGCAAGGCGTTGTTTGGCGGCGGCATGGTCGGTACAGCCGGTGGAAACTTCCGTAACGTCCCCGTTCCCGTTGCGGTACTTGGCGAGCCACTTCCGTTGAACCAGCACAATCCGCAGCGAGCCGTCAGCGGCGGTGTCAATCGGCGCCGTCCGCGTTTTCCCGCGCCCGTCTTTCCATCGTGCGAACCGTTCCCCCTTGCGAGTGAACCATTCCGCGCCGTCCGGCAATGGCTTGGTGAAAGTTTTGCGTCGTAAGCCGCCCATCTTTGCCCCCTCTTTTGTGCAACACACCAACCGCGTTCGAAACCGAAGGGAATCAGCGTAAATCGGTGTGATCGTCTCCTGACGATGGATGACCTTCAACAGGATTCGCCTTGCTTCTGCAAGTACGCTTGGCGAGCGTAGTCCAGTTCTCGCACCGCGTTTGCCTCGTCACGGTACTGCCATAAACTCCAACCATTCGTGCTCATCGGACGCCCCGTGATCGTTCCGCGCGCGATTCCCGCAGCCTCCGAGGAGCTTCGATAGGCCTTACCTTCAAACTCCGCCGTTCCATCAAGCAAGAGCGTCGCTTCCAGCATCGTCTTCCGGTATCGACGGAATAGCTTGAGCGGCGGTGATAGAAAGCCAGCACCGATTACATCGGATAGTGAGACACGCACGTTTGTTTGGTTCCGAAGTTTCACTTCGCAGAACAGCTTTTCTTCAGCATCAACCGCCGCAGTCGCGTTGTAGAACCGGTAACGGTCCCCGTCGCTCAGCACGCACCACGCCACGCCCGCCACGGTTGCGTAGCCCAGGATCTGCGAAATCCATTTTCGATCAGCAAGGTTCTCGTCCAGTCCCTTCGCCTCAATGAACAATCGAGCCTGTCGCAGAAGCTTCAGGGCGTAGTCAACGGGGCGGTCTTGCGGTTTCGCCTTGTATTCTCGATGAACCTCCTCGAAATCCCGTATATCCCAGCCCAAGGCTTCCAGAACGGGTTCGATGAGGGACGCCTTTGTGTTCTGTTCGCCGATCCGCTTCGTCTGATAGCGACGCACCTTCGCCGCAACATCTTGAAGTGTTTCCCGCAACCGCTGGTTCTCGGATTCTGTCATTTCAAGTCCTTTCGCTTCCCGTTTGGCAGTTGTGGTTATCGTGTTTCGTTCGTTGGTAATCGTCGCGTTTTCTGTCTTGAGCGGTTCGTAGTGGGAACCACAAGCGAACCGCGCTTATGGTCCCTTATGGGAAGGGTGCAATAGCTGTTGCACCCTACAGCTTGTCGTTTGCGAGTCCGAAAACCCGGCATCGGGAAGTCCCGCGTCGTAGTCCCTCCCCCGGTGAATCCGTTTCAGTAACCCCTTGTCTTCCAGTCGTTGCAGGGCCGAAATGATGGTTCGTTTGCACAATCCCGCCCGTCTTGCGATGTCGGCTTGTGAAGTCGCGGCGGTCCCGTCTTTCGTGTCCCGTTTGCGGGTTCGTTCGGTTCGTCGGCAGCGGGTTCCGTCGCGTCCCAAGCGTCAGCCAGTGATTTCGGCAGCCTAGAAATCGCCATTGTCGCCCCCGTCATCATCGGCCACAGCGGCGCCGGTCGAGGTCCACCGCGAGCGCAAAGCAGCTTGTAACGGCCCGTCCGGCTTGGCGTCCGGTTCATCGGTCGCATCTTCTGGCGTGAAAGCCTGGTGCCAATAACCAAGCAGAATCGGCGCCGAATTCGAGTTCAGACGATTCGCGGAAGCTTGCCAAGTTCAACCCGTCCGCGTTATAACTTGAACGCCCCTGCCTGTCCTTCGTTCGTCCCACGGCGGCGATATTTTCCAGCGTGAACGGCGGACGAACAAAGGCGAGTCTGTCGGCGATAGATTCCAAAGCATCAAGCCCGGCGTCCAGTTTCGAACCGTGCGAAGCGTCCAGCTTGCGATTTCGAATAAGCGTTGCATCCAGTCCGGCAAGCCGCGCTAATTGGCGGTCGAGTATCACAGAAGGCGGCATTTCCACGTTGCAGACAACCGCCCGCAGCGTCGGCGTCAACGTCAGTGCGTCGCAAACCAGTTGCATCGTCAAGGCGGTTTTTCCACTCCCAGGTGCCCCGCCAACCAGAGACACAAGCCCCGGTCCCAATTCGAACCGTTCGAGTTCCCCGGTTCCGCAAGGGTAAAGCGTCGGTGCCTTGCCCGTCAAAACGTCATCCCGCCAACCGTCGAAAACGGCGGCGGCGGTCGTGTAGTTCGCTTTCGTGGTCATCCCGTACCCCTTTCCACAATGCGGACAAAGCAGCCTGTAGCGCGGCGTCCGTCCTAGTTGGATCGGTCGCGGTGCCCCTGGTGTCGCCTGTCGCGTCCCTGTCCGCGTCGGTCGCGGTGATCGTCGGCGAGCGGGTCGAGATCCCCGCGCCGTGTTCAAGTCCACAGTCGATTTGTCGCCGCACTTCCCCAGGTGGCAAACCAGAATCAAGCTCGGCTTCGGTCAGCAGTTCGTGAGCCGGCGCCGGCGGACAATGCAACTCGGCAAGGTTCGCGGCGGCGGCGGAAAACAGCAACCGGTGTCGGTCTCCGGTCGCTGCGCTGTCTCGAATAAAATCCAGCGTCGTCCGGTTCAAGCGTCCCGCGCCCGTCGCTTGGTGGCGTGCCTGTCGAACCGTCGCAGCTTCCGCCACGGCTGCGGCGGCTTCTCTCCAGTCATCAACTGCCTTCGGGTGAGACAAACGAACGTCCGGAATATCGAACGGTGCCGGTTCCGCAGCGAGCCGCAGAATAGCATCGGTTCGCAGATGCAACAGTTATTCAAGTCCAAGCCATCGCTTGAATAGGCCCGTTTCGGGTGTCGTGAGTTCGGCGCCCGAAAGAGCCTAATCGCGACTTTCCGTGAGCGTTTGCAGCGTGGCGGGGTTGATGGTTTCCGCGATGAACTGGTCCAAGGCGGCGATCACCCGCTCCACCCGACCCTGCCAGATCCAAGTGATCCACGGTTGGCAAAGACGCCAACAGTCTTCCATGTCGACGGCTACCGCTTGAGCGGCTTGATACACATAAGACAAAGCGTGAAGCAGATCGAGAACCGGCGTGTAGTCCGGGAAATACGCCTCTTGAATTGGCCAGTTGCTCAAGTGGCCATCGGCGACGAACGCTTTTGCGTCAGCGGCGGTGAAGCCGCGGTGATAGGCTTCGACTTTCGTCAAGCGACCCAACTTCTCGTACGGCTCGAACGTGGCCACGACCGACCGAACCAGCGGCTCTGAGGACCAGCGCGGATGCTTCTCCTTTTTCGCAGGAGTCCAGTCCGCGAGTTCCTCCAGCGTTACCGGCGTTTCCGGTGTCTTGTCGGTCGCTGAATGCTCGATCTGTTGTGCGGCCGAATCGCCTCCTTTCGCCGCCTTGATTTCATTGATTTTTGGAATCAACCATAGCGAATCGAGCAGGTTTTCCGGCACGTCCGGCATCGGATCCACGTCGTGCGATTCAAGGCAAAACGTAGCGACCAGGCTGACTTTCGATTCCCGCCACCAACGTGGTTTCTCGGCGTCTTTCGTCCGCGGTTGGCTCCATCGTTCGTCACGTAGTCGAGCCCGTCCGCCGTCGATCATCACGGCCGCGACGCGATGGTTCCAGCCCCCAGCGGCGCATCGGCTGGAACTTCACGCTGCTGAGGCAGTGGAAGCGACTCGTACTGCTGAAGCCGCTGTTCACGCTCCGCCACACGCTGGGCGCCAACTCGTTGGGTAATCCGTTCGCAACGTTTGCCGCTGAGCGACAACTCGGCCAAGGCCTCCAATTGTTCGCTGGCCTGCTCTCGCGAACTGGAGGTGGCGTTCGCCGCCACCACCTTGCGTTCTACGCGTGGCGTACAGGTTGCTTCTACTTCAATCCCCAAAGCTCGGGCCTGAGGGGAAGAAATCGCATCGGCATGCCGAGCAATGTTGCTCTCCAGATCGTCCATCCGCATTTCTGAAAGATCGCGGCGGCCATGATCGGTAAGATTGTCCATCAACTCCTGCGACATCGCCGCCGTCATCTGCGTGCGTCGAAACATCAAAGCCTCCTGCTTTTCCTGAAATGCCCAATCTGCCGCAACACCATTTGCAGCAACCGACGCTCATTGTAATTCACCCCCCGGAATGTCAAAAACCCCGAAATTTTAATGCAAACCCTGTTGTGCACCCTCAACGGGGCAGCCAGCCGGATGATGTTTGCCGTCGCTGCCGGGATGTGGTACGATGTGGGTCGATTGTCTGCGCCGGTTCCCATGTCGCACCGCCGTCCGAGCTGCGGCGGACCAGATAGCCGGGATTCAAGGGCCGCCCTCCCCAGGTCGCCAGCACGCAGCCGTCGGTGGCGACGACGACGTTCGGGAAACGCTACCCTTGAAACAAGGTCTGTGCCTGGAACTTCGATTCGCCCAGAAACGGTTCCAATCCGCCTTCGGCCGCCAATCCGACCGGCGTCCGCGGCGGGTCGCCGGACGGTTCGCCGCCAAGAGCCCAACCTAACTGCGGGAGCAGAAGGGCTAAGATTATCACAAGTGGCTTGTCAACTCGATTTTTCAATCCATGCTGTTCGACTTGCATTTCGATACTCTTTGTCCATGGAACGAACGGCTTCGCGAAGATCGATCATGCGACAGCGCGTGGGCTGCGAAGAATCGCCACACGACATCCGTGGCCGATAGCGAAGCGATGTTGGGCCCGGCCAGCCATGTCGGCAATAGCGACCTCGCGCCCGGCCCATGGTGACCGTGGCCGTCCAGCGTATAGTACACCACAGCCTGCTCACCTGATCGACCCCGGTAAGCAAGGCCTCGGGCACCGTCGCGGTCGTAGACGCTCCGTTGGAAAAACCGGTGGCGTAGATGCGGCGCACATCGACTGCGAAACGCGACTTCAAGTCGTCCAACATCGCCATGAAACATCACCACCAACGGCCAGTCCTTGTCAGCTCGGTATCCACGGGGCACATGGACCCGACCCCGTTCGCGCTGGGTACCACCAAACACAAGCCGCCACCTATTTCTTTGCCGACCCTAGCAGCCCGACGAATTCCCGCCACGCGTTTTGTCCGAGCCATCCGGACGGCGACCTGGACAACGAAAGGTAGCTTCGATGCCGACTGCCGTCGGCTCCGTTCGACTCCGTTGGCTATCGCGAACCGCCGTCGCTGAGTTTTTCCGATGTGCGGGCCGTTCGTCTTTCGAACGGCGGTTCGTGCTTCTGAAAAAGAACGACCCGCGTCGCCGAAATCGTCCGGTTGTTCTCGTCGTCGGCTTCGAGCAAATCGTCCCGCGAAAAACGTTTGCCACCGCTGCCGTTGTGTGGTAGGATGTGGATCGATCGGCCGGGCGGCGGTCGTCCGGCGTGGAACTGGTGGCCGAGGGACGCAACCCACGAACCAACCATAAGCGGCGATCACCCGTTTTTCCATGGAACCTGTATCCGTCGCCGCCGCTTGAATGGGGTCGTTAGGTGGGACGGGTTGCCGCATGAGCGAGTTGCCGTTGGTCCGATGTCCCGGCTGCAATACTGCTGTTGCTGCAACACGGGCTGTTTGTCCGGGTTGCGGACGCTGCCTGAGTTGCGGCCAAGTTCGGGTCAAGAAGGTCAAACAATGCGACAAATGCGGCATTCCGTACTGCGACTGTTGCGGGCGCTGTCCGAAATGCCTTGAATTGCGCTACGAGGACGTCGGTCCCTGTGAATGCGGACATCCGACAGATCCAGAAAAGCTTGAACAACTTGTTCGTTACAATGCCGTGATGGGCGCTGAACGACGGCCTACGGCAATTGGCTGCATCATCGTGACAATCGCAATACCGGGTGCTCTGATTGGTGCCGTTGCTTGGCTGTGGTGGTAACGTTGTCCGCCCAGGATCGACGGCCCGAACCACGAGGCATCCGATCACCCCGACAGGATTTTGAATGAAACACGATGCCACGTAATAATCGATTGCAGCCGAGCGGCGGATCGGGCCGGTCCTGATGGCAAGCCGTTTTGGCCTCCGCCGGTTGAATCGGGTCGTTCGTGGAAAGCCCCCGTGTACCACTGAACGCCTCGTTGGCCAAAGGCGCTTATTGTTGTTCGAGACGCCAGCGGTCGACGTCGCACAACGCCACGACTTGGCTGAGCGGATGGCGGAGGAAGACGGGCAGGTTCTTGTGAATCGCCTCGCGTCCCAGGCCGATCACGTGCGGCGATTGGTCGCCCGCCGCCGCATTCTGCGGCAGCACGGCGACTGCCCGGCAAACGACAACTGACCAAAGAAGCGTTCTCAGCGGATGACTCGTCTCTCGTCACGAAATCAGGTCTTATGGTTGCTCACGGCCGGCGTGCAGCCGCTCACTCAATTGCTCCACCAACTCGCGATGCTCCGGATGCTCGGCGATATTCACCGTCTCGTGCGGATCCGCCTGGTGATCGTACAGCATCCGGGCGCGGCGGCGGCCACCGGCGTCCAGGTACTCGGTATAGCGATACCGCTGGGTTCGGATGGTTTCCCCCCGCCCGTAACGCCCCACCGCCTCGCGCGCCGCCGGCGTCGGCTCCACGCCCTGCATCCAGGGAACGAAACTGGCGCCTTGCAAATGATCCGGCAGGGGAAGCCCGGCCAGTTCGCACAGACTGGGATAGATGTCAATGAACTCGACCAACTGCCCGACCTCCACCCCCGCGGGCATCCCCGGAGCCCGGACGATCAAGGGCGAGTGCATCGAGGTTTCGAAACAGGAGTGTTTGCACCACAGCCCATGTTCGCCCAGTTGCCAGCCGTGGTCGCCCCACAGGACGACGATCGTGTCGTCTTCCAACCCCAGTTTCTGGAGTTCGTCCAACAGTTTGCCGATCAGTGCATCGACATAACTCACACACGCATAGTAGCCGTGGATCAGCCGCCGGGCGGTTTCGTCGGTCAACGGGCCGCGCTGGGGAATGCCGGCATAAGCGCGCAGCTCTCCCCAGTTGTGCAGGGCTTCGGGCGGACAATCCTCGGGCGGCCGGTAGTTGTCCGGCAAGCGGATCGTGTCGAAATCGTACAGGTCCCAGTAACGGGTCGGAGCCAGGAAAGGCAAATGCGGCCGGATGAATCCGACGGCCAGGAAGAACGGTTCCTCCCGCGCGGCCAGACGGCGCATCGCGACCAGCGCCCGCTCGACGACGATGCCGTCCGAGTAGGCGTGGTCGGGAACATCCGCCGCCTCGTAGGCCGGCCCGCGATGTCGAGCGTTCGGGCCCCGCGGCGCCGCTTCGCGGTGACGTCGCTCGATCTCCAGACTCTCCGGCAGCAAATAACAGTCGCAGTACGACACGGAACCTTCCGGCCGCCAGGGGATTTCCGACCAGCCTTCCACATGGTCCAGGTTTTGATGGAACACCTTGCCCAGCGAGATCGCGTAGTATCCGTGCCGGGTGAAATGCGCGTTCAAGGGAACCGCCTCGGGCGCATCGCGCTCGGCCCAGCAATCCCACGTCCGAAAACGATTCGGGGTCGGACGCAGGCCGGTCATCAGACTGGCGCGTGAGGCGCCGCATACGGGGATCATGCAGTAAGCCCGGTCGAACCGTGCGCCGCTGGCGGCCAGCGCGTCCAGCCGGGGCGTGACCATTTGCCAGTGGCCGTAGCATCCCAACTGCGGGCGGAGATCATCCACCGCCAAGAACAGCACATGGGGTCGCTTCGCATTCTGGCCGACTTCGGCCCCTTCCGGCTCGTCTGCCAGCGCCGCATTCGTTCCCCAAGACGGCCCGCCGAGCCCGGCGGCCAACCACACGGCGGCCATCGGCAGGGCCAGCACAAATAACCAACGCAACATGGCTTTCCGCTCCCTTCGTAAGATGACGTTAGTCGGCCAAGCGCAACAGTTGGGGCTCTTCCACCCATCCCGGTTCCCGCTGCCCCGTGCCCTGCCGATCCTCATCGCCCAGTTCTTCACGGGCCCGTTCGGCGTAGGCCAGCAAGCGTTCGACGACCTCCGGTTCCGCGTCGGCCAGATTGCGGGTCTCCTGCAAGTCGTTCTTCAGATCGTACAGTTCGGCCTCGGCCGGCCGGCCGTGGCGGCGGAAGTTGTACCATCGGTTTTCCAGCGGCAGGTACAGTTTCCAGTGCCCCGCCCGGACCGCCTGGAGTTGCTCCAGGTAGTAATAGAAGAACGCTTCGTAGGGCGATTGGGCATCCGGTTCGCCAAACAGCAGGGGCCGGATGTCGTGACCGTCGATCACCCGATCCTGCGGCGGCTCGGTGCCGGCCAGGTAGGCCAGAGTCGGCAGCAGGTCCATCGTCGTCGTCAGTTTGTCGGAGACCGAGCCGGCCGGGATCCTGCCCGGCCAGCGGACGATGCACGGCACCCGCTGGCCGCCCTCCGCCGTCGTGTAACCCCAGCCTTTCAGCGGCAGGTTGCTGCCCGGCGGGGCA
>SKKK01000080.1 GCA_007121535.1 Planctomycetaceae bacterium
CGTCTTTAGGAGTCGCGCCGGCCGGGACGTGGATGTGAACGCCCCGTCTGAGCAAATTTGACTCGACGCCCAATCGAGCCGCCCAGGCCTGAACGAAGCTTCGAGCGGCTTCGGCGGACTCCTTCATCACGTCGCCCAGCTTTCCTGTGATCTTGAGTTCGGCGCCCTTGGGAAGCAACAGCGTCTCGACATACAATACCTCGCCGCCAACCGGTGTGTAGGCGAGCCCTGCGGCGACGCCGGACGGAAGGTCGCGGCGGGCTTCCTCCTGCAAAAATTTCTCCGCTCCCAGCAACTCGGCCAGATCTTCCGGATCGGCAGTGACTGGGGCCGTGCGGCCTTTGGCAAATTGCGTGGCAACTTTGCGGCACAGCCGGCCGATCGTCCGCTCCAATTCGCGGACACCGGCCTCGCGCGTGTACGGGTGGATGATCCGGTAGATCGTCGGATCGGGGATGGTCAACCGGTCGATCGTCAGCCCGGCTTCTGCCATCTGTCGAGGCACCAGGTAGCGGCGCGCGATGTGCATCTTTTCCTCGTCGGAGTATCCCGTCAGACGCAAGGTCTCCATCCGGTCCAACAGCGGGGCGGGGATCGTATCCAGCGTGTTGGCCGTGGTGATAAAGAAGACCTCGGACAGATCAAACGGCAGGTCCAGGTAGTTGTCGCGGAATTCGGAGTTCTGAGCCGGATCGAGGATTTCCAGCAAGGCGGACGTCGGATCGCCCCGGAAATCGCGGCCAACTTTGTCCACTTCGTCCAGCATCAGCAGCGGGTTCTTGACGGCTGCCCGCCGGATGGCTTGGACGATGCGCCCCGGCATGGCGCCGATGTACGTGCGCCGATGCCCCCGCAACTCGGCCTCGTCGTGCAATCCGCCCAGGCTCATGCGTTCGAACTTTCGGCCCAGCGAGCGGGCGATGGACTTTCCTAACGAGGTCTTGCCGACGCCCGGAGGTCCAACAAAGCACAGGATCGGCGCTCTGGCTTGGGGGTTCATCTTCAGCACCGCCAGATGTTCGACGATCCGCTCTTCGACGTCTTCCAAATCGTAGTGGTCTTCGTCCAACACGCGCTGGGCGCGGTCCAGGTCCAGGATATCGTCGGTCGTCAGGAACCAAGGCAGTTCGCTGATCAATTCCAGATACGTGCGAGTCAGTTGGTGTTCAGGAGAAGCCGTGGGGATGCGTTCCAGCCGGTTCAGTTCGCGTTCCGCCTCTTGGCGAACCGAGTCGGGCAATTGCGTCTGGGACAACCGCTCCTTCAGGTCGGCCACCTCGGCTTGCTCCGGATGTTCTTCACCCAACTCTTGCTGGATCGCCCGCAACTGTTGACGCAGCAGGTACTCGCGCTGCTCGCGGCTCATTTCACTGCGCGCCTGTGAGGCAATCTTGTGCTGTACCTCGAAGACTTGGGCCTGGTGAGTGATGTACTGATGCATCAGCCGCAACGCTTCGACGCGTGTGTCGGCGGCCAGAAGCGCCTGTTCTTTTTCCAACCCGATCGGCAACAGGGAAGCCAGCAGATGCACTTGCTTCAACGGGTCCTGAAACTCCGAGACGATCTGCATCAAACCGGATTGAGCTTCAGGGCCGACCAGTTCCATGATCTTCCCGGCTTGCTCCACGATCGCCCGGTGCAGGGCTTCGAGTTCGACGCCTTCGTCCTCCGGCCACGGCAGTTCGCGCACGTGGGCTCGCAGCAGGGGCGTCTCTTGCTGGGTGCTTACCAGTTCCACGCGTGCCTGGCCCAACACGATCAAGGGCAACGTTTTGTCGCGGCGTTCCATCTTTTGGACCGTCGCCCGCGTGCCGATGGGGAACAGATCCGTCAATGTTGGATTCTGGACCGTCGCGTCCTTCTGGCTGACGACCACCAGCGTCTTGTCCTCGGTCGACGCTGCCTCTTCCACCGCCCGAATGGATGCTGTGCGGCCGACGGCCAGCGGCATCATCAGGTCAGGAAATAAAACGCTGTTCTTCACGGGCAGGACAGGATAGACGGGCAGGACCACGTCGGCGGTGTTTTCCTGATCTTGCTGATAGTTACGGTTCGTGGTAGTCATGTCGTTCCCTTCTCCCGGGTCAGAGCGATCAACAGCATCCCATCGCGATATTCCAATTCGATCTCGGCTCCCTGCAAATCGCACGGGAGTTCAATCCTCCGTTCAAAACACGTGTAGGCGATCTCCAGCGAGTACACGCGAAAACCCTCCTCGATCGACCAGTCACGGCGGGTGCCGGCGATCGTCAGCCAGCGGCCCGCCACGGAGACGCAAATGTCCTCAGGACGGATACCGGCCACGTCGCATTTCACCAGCCAGCCGCGGGGAGACCGATAGATATCGAGCGGCGGCCGCCACGAGGACTGCTGATAACGGGGGATCCAAAGAGAACACTTTTCCGCCATAATTTCCCCGGTCGATTTGGGTGTCCGTTGTCCAATGTCTGTCTCTCGCTTGTGCAATTACTATGCCAAGGGACGCATTGCTGGTCGCCGATCATCGCTCAGGACGATGCCTCCAGTCGCCGCGAGATGTCCCGCAGGCACCGCCGCGCACGGCGAGCGCCCTCCAGTACGACTTGATGGTCGTCCTGTCCGGCGATTTCCAGGATGATCGCGCCGCCGAAGCGGATGCGGTCCAATTGCCTGAGCAAACGCGGCCAATCGATCTGGCCATCGCCGGGTGGCAAGTGGTCGTCCCGTCGCCCATGGTTGTCCGAGGCATGCATCATCCACAGGTGCCCGGACAGCTTTTGGACCACGGTATTCAAATCGCCCGGCAGATGGGCATGTCCCGTATCGAGGCAGATGCCTACCTCTGTGGTCTCCAAGGCGCCCAGGATCCAGAGCAGATCTCGCACGCGTCCGGAGAACAGATGCGGCAGCATATTCTCCAGCACCAGGGCCATGCCTTGCTGGCGGCAATCGCGGGAGACCTCGGTCAGGACTTCGGCGGCATGTTCCATGCGTTGAAACCGTTCTTTTTCGGGCAACTGGCCTTTTTCCGGCCCGGGATGAATGACCAGATAACGGACGCCCAACTGGCCGGCGGCGTCGGCTGCCTGCATCAATTCGTCCCGTGCATGGCGCCGCGGCCCGGCGTCCAGCGCCGTGATGTCGATGTCCTCGGCAAAGGGAGCATGGAATGAGTAGGGCTCGATGCCGAGATCGTCGATCCGACGCCCCGCCCTGGCGACGACCTGTCGGTCGTGATAGTCCAGGTGCGCGGGGAAAGAGCAGATCTCGATCAGCCCGAAACCACTGTTGCGGATCGCGCCCAGACAGTCAAAGATGCTCGTGCGGTAAAAACAGCCCGTGGAGAGGCCGACTGGCCAATCGTTCATGGCGTCGCCTTTGTACCAGAGATTCATGATAGGGTGCCAGGGAATGGTCGTAGCCTTCGCCGCTGCCGTCCCCCAGCGAGACCAGATCGGCAACGTGGAAATCGTCTAGGTCGTCCAGGCCGGCCACGATCTGGCCGGCAAACAGCCGCGTATTCCAGGATCTGGCCCGCGCCCGCAAAGGCAGCGCCGGCTTCCAAGCCGACCGTTTCGCCCGTCGAACAAAAGCTCTCGTAGATGGCCCGGAGCGTATCCGGGAGCACGCCCAGTTCGACCAGCCGACGGTAGGCAGCCGAGCCGCGGTCGATGCGCCAGACCAGGTGGTGTCCGCGTCCGCTGAGCAGATGCAGGGGAGCGATCCCCCAGGTAAGCAGTTGCTGGCGGAGTAGCCGAATCAGTGGCCGTTGTAGTTCCAGCGACCGTTCCGGATCCAGATAGGGCTCGGCGGGATAGTCGAAGTTTACGTACTCGATATCCAGATGGAACAGCAGCGAGCGGCGGTCCCACAGCGAGCGCATCACCTCCAGCCCGCTCTCCAGACACGCCCATAACTGGGATGGCGGTCGGGGATGAAATCCAGGGCCCGGCGACCGGTCGTCTGCTGTCAGGTAGACCGCACTCGTCTGTTCCAGCCGGTGGCCGCCCAGGAATTCGACCATCCGCTGGCGCACTGCCGGCCTGGCGTAGTAGTTCTGTAAGTCGAGCATGACATTCGAGTCGCCGGTTGTTTGGCTAGGGGACGACGGATCGAGCCATAGACCGCCGCGAGCGAGCCGGGGCCAAACGACTCCGTTACCGACCCTTTCCGAGCTCGCTCGCGACGACATCAACAGCGGCGCAGATCCCGCATCGTCGCCAGCAGCTTGGCGTAGTAATGATTGACGGAACCGGACAAAGTGACGACTCCGTCCTGTGTGCTGACGTCGATTCTGTGCGAGGGGACGGCATCCTCGACAAGCAGCCTGGATTCTACGGCGAGTGTAATGTCGCGGTCGTCCAGATCGTTGGGGGCCGCAGTCGCCAGGGCGGCGAAAACGAGCCAAATGCCACAAGTGAACCCGGCGACGACATAGAGATTCGTGCAACGTTTCATGGTCTTCGTCCTTTCAGTTCAATGATTTCGCATACTTCCGCTGCTGCTGTGCAAGCCGCGCGCCAACCTGTCCCGCAAACGGATGCGGCGCGTGCTGTGTCGCCGATTCGCCGAAAAACCTGCCTGGCCTGCGTCGCCAGTTCCCGCCATTCGTGCCTGCCTCGCGTCACCCGGCTTGGCCACGAACATCTTGGCGGCCGACCAGCAGGCTCAGGATCTCGGCTCGCTTTCGCCGCCCGCGGAGGAATCGCTTCCGTCGCTCCTCGGAAGACCAGGACTGACGAATCCGCCGAGTTTTGTCGCGAATCCGGTCGAATTTCCGCGGATTAACCAACGGTCTGGATGTTTGCATGAACATGGTTCGGTCTCCTTTCTCGATTCGATCTCCTCACGATCCATCTCGCCCGGCAACATGCAAGCGAGTTGCAAGTCGCTGGGGATGGCCGGTGGGAAATGCTCAGAGCAAACCGGATGCCGAAAAAGGCCGTCCGTAGGCCGGGCGGCTTACGGCGGCGTGACGTTCAAGAAGTGTCCGGACGGACTGACGCACCCAGCGGCCACGTTGTCGCGGTTACGTGGCTCCGACAGTTCGTCGCGACAAGTCGAAGTCAAAGGCGTGCGGCCAGCTTTGAGGCATCGGTTTGCCAGTTTGCGCGACGAATCCCGCGAACGGCGCAGCATTCGCACAGGGGGCGCTGGCAGCGTAAGTGTCCAGTACCCAATAAGCCGTCAGATAGGAGAGTAGAAAAGATGAAAAGGCACATTCTTGGACTGGGTATGATCCTGTTGGGAGCTTGGTCCGTAACCGCTTATGCCGATCCGTTGCCGTTGAAGGCAGTCCCGGCCGAGGCGCAATGGGTGGCACACATCGATGTTCGGGCGATGCGATCTTCGGATCTGATCCGGCGATTCTATGACGAGTGCATCAAGGGCCGTGCGCCGGCCAAACTCCTGGACATGGTCGCTGAACACTGGGGTATGGATCCCCGCAGGGATCTTCACCACGTCACCATGTACAGCACCAAGATTGCCGATGGCCATGGGGTGATGGTCGTCAAGGCCAAGATGGACAAGGACAAGTTGCTGGACGTGGCCAAGAGATGCCCAACTCATCGCTCGATGAAGCATGAAGATTACGAAATCCATACCTGGACCCATCGCCCGGGCGGCAAGGACCGACAGCTCACCGGAGTATTCCAGGACACGGATGTGCTGGTGCTGGCTTCGAACCCGGACCTGGCCAAGGCGGCGTTGGACGTGATGGACGGTCGCGCGGACAGTCTACAGGACGCTGACACGCCGCTGGCAGCCCAGGTCCCGGCGGGAACGATGTTCCTGCTCCGAGCGATGGGGATCGCCGATTCCGAGGCGGCCGACAAACATCCGCTGTGCGCACAGTTGGACCGAGTGGATTACGCCAAGGGACAGCACGAAGACCAGTGGTTTGGCCATCTGCGCATCGATGCCAGCGACGACGACGCAGCCGCACGCATCCAGACAGCCTTGAAAGGACTTCGAGCGATGTGCTGGCTGCATTTGGATGCCGTCCCCGAACTTCAAGAAATGCTGGACCAGGTGGAGTTCAGCCGCGAAGACAATGTCGTACGCTCCGAATTCCAGGCACCGGTCAAGGAACTAGTCCAGGCCGTGCCCCGGATGCGTGAAATGTTGCGAAAGTACACGGGGGAACGTCTGGAAAGGCCGAAGAAGAAGCCGGTGGATAAGCCGAAACCTCGGTTGAAGGAACGTGAAGCCAAACGAGCTGTGATCGAGCCTGAGGGAACTCCCGTTCTGGGCGTCGTGATCGGCGAGCCGTTGGAAGACGAATCGCCTGAAATCATTCGCGTATGGCCGGACAGCCCAGCGGAGAAGGCCGGACTCCAGGCAGGCGACCGGATCGTCAAGGTCGACGACCAACCGGTGGATTCGCCAAAAGAACTCCGCGATGCCGTGGGGAAACACCAGCCGGGCGACCGTGTGAGCCTGGCCGTCCGGCGCGACGATCGTCAAAAGTCCTTTCGAGTCCGGCTGGCGGGCGCCGATGACTTTGCCGGTTGGCGGCTCCGCGAACGGGCTCGGGAGCGACAACGTCTGCCGCGACTGCTGTCGCCGCGACCATGGCTGGGAGTCCGCGTCGCCCCCGGCACCGAGCGAGGCGTGACGGTCGAGCGTGTGATTCCGGGCGGTCCGGCGGCTCGCGCGGGATTGAAGGAGGGCGATGCCATCCTCCGCGTGGAGAAGACGCGTGTGGAAGCCCCCGCCGATCTGCAGGCGGCCGTCGCAGGCCATCGCCCCGGCGAGACGATCAATCTGGTGGTCCGCCGCGACGATTCGCGTCAAACCATCAGAGTGGCCCTGGGGGCCTTTGGCGTTTGGGAGGGCGAAAGCGACGAACCCGTACGCGATTGGCTCCGCCGAATGCTGGAAGGCCGCTTTCCGCACGCGGAAGATTCGTAACGAGCTGAGCTGAAGGAACCGGAACCATGACCATTTCACACGAGGAAATACCGGAGCGGCAGGTTCAGGAACTTCGTGAGCACCGGAGATGGTTCATTGCCTTGGGGGCGTTACTGATCGTCTTGGGGATCATTGCGATGGTCGCCGCCGTCACGGCGACCATGGTCACCGTCTTGTTCTTCGGCATCCTGCTGTTGATCGCAGGGCTAGTGCAGATCGTGCACGCCGTCTCGGCGATACGGTGGCAGGGCTTCTTGCTTCATCTGCTGGGCGGGATCCTCTACACGGTGATCGGATCCCTGATGTTGATCGATCCCGTCGCGGGCGCGATCGGGCTAACGATGCTGCTGGCCTTTTTCTTCATCGTTGGCGGCGTTCTAAAAACGACCTTGGGCATTCAAGCCGAGTCGGTGTGGTTCACATTCAGCGGAGGCCTTGATCTGCTATTGGGCATGCTCATCTGGCTGGGATGGCCCGAAATCGCGACCTGGATCATCGGCCTGTTTATCGGCATCGAACTGCTGTTCGCCGGAATCGCTTTGGTGCTGATCGCCTCGCGTCTTCGCGCTGCGCGGAGGACGGAGCCATTCGCCTAGGGACGTGAAACGGGGAAGGGCGGGAGTCGTTTTCGGATGAGCCGCTTTCCATGTGGGGAATCGTTGGCCGAAAACGAACCCGCCCCGCGCGGCCTCACTCATACAACGCCACCGTGATTGTCAAGAAACTCCTGGCCAGGTGCGTAGCGTCCTGCCGCTCGGGCCGGAAGTGGCGGCTGGGGCCGTGCCGCTCAGGAAGCCTCAAGAGGACGGTCCTGCCTTTCCCGGTTTTCCAGGGCGGCAAGTCGCTGTTCCAGACCAGCCAACTGCTGCTTGATGATTTGCAGGTCTTCGGTGCGAGCCACGTCGGTGGAATCGAGCGCCTTGCGCACCGCGTCTCGGATGCCGGCTTGAATTTCCTCGCGCTGCTCGTTGGCGCCTTCCAACAATCGATCCACGAACTGTTTCGCATCGTCCGCGGCAAGCTTCCCTTCTTCCACGAGTTCTTGCGCTACTTGCTGTGCTTTCTCTTTGGTGATGACCCCGGCACCCAACCCGGCCAACACACTCTTTCGAATAAGTTCCAACATGACTCAGTCCTCCTTTGTTTCCAGAAATGCCCCCGGGGGCCTCGAAGTCCGTCACGATTGTCGCCGCATCGTGCTCCGGATGCAATCCTCGCGCCGTCTCGGTCGATTCCACGCAGGAATACCTGGCCGGGTGCGTAGCCGAGCAGGAGGAAAGGGATGCGCAGTGACATTTTGACAGCACACTGCGTCACTTTGTCGCGATGGCAGTGTCCAGGACAGTCCAGTATGCGCACGGCCATCGACTGGACAATGACCACAGACCACGAACGAAATGCTGTCGCCCGTTTCCGCACGCTGCTACTGATCGGTCCGCCCGGCGCGGGCAAAGGCACGTTGGGCAGAATCTTCGGGCAGGTGCCGAGGTTCTTCTTCGTCTCGATGGGTGATCTCCTGCGTTCGGTGCCTCCGGCCACAAAGATCGGACGCCAAATGGTCCAACAGCAGCAGTCCGGCAACCTGGTGCCGTCCGAGTCGGTGATTTCCCTTTGGAAGGAATACATGCGCCAACACATCGGGGAGGACTTCAAGCCCGACTGCGACACCCTGGTGCTGGATGGGCTACCGCGCAATGTCGAGCAGGCACTTTGGGCTGGCCACCTTGGCCGGACTCCTGCCAACGGTGAGCCCGGCCATCGCCTTGACCTTGCATCTGCTGGTGGCCGTCTCGTATTTTGGTGATAGCCAGAAACGCTTCTTTCTCCTTCGCCGGTTCTTGCCTTGGTTGCTCGACAGGTCGAACCACCCCCCGTCTCCGGAAGCGCTAAGCGGGTGGCTCCATCAACCTGGGAGCGAGTATTCCGCGGATTGCTTCCACAGGCACGGCGTTTGCTAACTTGGTTCACCATCCTGCTGACCATTGATGGCGATCATCCAAAAGGCCTGTTGGTCGGCTGCCATGTTGTTTCGGAGCCAAGCCAGGTGAGACGTTTCCGTGTTGGTTCAGACATTCGCAAGCCGCATCTATCGGCGCTATCCCGGGATCGTCGTCGGGGCCTTTGCGATCCTGCTGCCGCTGGTGGTTTGGCGAGCCTGGCTGGTTTTGGGTACCAGCAACAATAACATCCGACAATGGCTGCCGCGGCACTACGAGGAAACTCAAATCTATGACTGGTTCCGACAGCACTTTCCTTCCGACGAATTCGCGCTGGTTACCTGGGACGGCTGTACGCTGGACGACAATCGCTTGGCTGAGTTCGCAGACATATTGCGAGCCGATTCCGATGGGGAAGCGGAGCACTCGCCGGTGTCGGAAACCGGCCAGCCGCTGTTCGCCGACGTGCGAACCGGCCCGGAAATGCTGCAGACGTTGACCACGGAACCCTTTGACTTGGACCGTGAGGAAGCGGTCGACCGCCTGATTGGGTGGGTGATCGGCAAGGACCGAGAGACGACGTGCGCGCTGGTCACCCTGACGCCCGCCGGGAACGCGGATCGAACCAGGTTCCTGAACGCGATCCGGCATGTGGCCATCGAGCGAGTCGGGATCCCCACCGATGAACTGCACCTGGTGGGTGAACCGATCTTCAACGCCCAGATCGACACGGCCAGCGAGCAAGCCATGGGCGGTCTGCCGATTTGGTCCAGCCTGATCGCAGCCATGGCGGCGCTGGCGACCCTGCGCAGCGTGAAACTGAGCTGCGCGGTTTTCCTTGTCGCTTTGTACTGCGGCGCACTGGCCTTGATGCTGGTCGATGTCACGGGCGGCAACCTGAATCTGGTGCTCGTTGTGATGCCCGTACTGGTGTACCTTCTAAGCTTGTCCGCCGCCGTGCATCTGGTGAACTATTACCGCGATGCTGCGGCCGAAGGGACGCGGTGGACTCCGGCGGCCGAAGCCGTGCTACGGGGCTTCGCGCCGTGTTCTCTGGCTGCCGCGACCACCGCCATCGGGCTGGCTTCGCTGGGGGTCAGCCACATCATCCCCGTCCGTGACTTCGGGCTGTACTCGGCGCTGGGCATCCTGGTCGGGCTGGTGGTCTTGTTCCTGCTCTTGCCATCGCTGTTGTCGGTGATCGGCGATGCGGGCATGCAACAACAGTCGGGGAAGAAAAAGGGCCTGTCGGGCTCTGCCGGGAACGACGGCCTGTTGACGCAGACGGGCCGGGGGATCATCGCTGGTCGCACCTGGTTGGCACTGGCCTGCGGCGGGTTCTTGGTTATGGGAGTTGCAGGTGTCCCATTCATCCAAACCACCGTTCATCCCCTGCGTTTCTTTCCTGAAGACAGCCGCTTGCGGTACGACTATGCGTGGGTCGAGCAGAGGTTTGGGCCGGTTTCGTCCATCGAGATCGTGGTCGTCTTCGACGAGACACAATCGTCGTTGATTTTCGTCGACCGGTTGAAATTGGTGCAGGAGATCCAGAACCAGGTCGCCGGCATGGACGAGATTGCTGCGACGATGTCCACGGCAACCTTCGTTCCGCGTTTGGAGCCGGAGCAGGATGTCGATACGGGCGAGCGTGCCCGCCCGGCAGGCCTCCTGGGCGTCCTGGGCCGCGCGGTCGGAGCGTCACCGGAACGCATCGAACGCTACGTGCTGAACAGCCTATTGAAAGACCACCTTCAGTCGTTCATCGAGCAGGGCTACCTTCAGGAGGCCAACCAGCAGCAATTGTATCGCATCAGCGCGCGCTCGTCCGGTCAGGGGGCGGTCGATCAGGCCGGTTTCCTGAATTCGGTCAAGTCGCGGGTGGAGACGTTCCTAGACGGGCAACCGAGCGATTGGATCGCGGGGGTCGAAGTCCAATATACGGGGATGGTCCCGCTGTTCTTCTTGGCGCAGCGCGAGTTGCTGGACGGACTGTTTCGGAGCTTCCTTCTCGCCTTTGTCCTAATCGCTGTGTTGCTGATCGTGGTGCTGCGCAGCGCGGGCGGTGGTCTGCTGGCGATGCTTCCCAGTCTGTTCCCGGCGGCGGTGGTGTTCGGGTTCATGGGCCATTTCGACTGGAAGGTGGATATCGGCTCGATGCTGACGGCCAGTGCGGCGATGGGGATCGCCGTGGACGATACGGTCCATTTTCTGACGTGGTTTCGCCGCGGGTTGGATCAGGCCATGTCCCGGCACGACGCCGTTCTGTACGGTTGGCGGCGGTGCAGCGGGGCCATGCTGCAAACGACGGCGATCGGCGGATTGGGCCTGGTGGTGTACGCTACCAGCCCGTTCCAGCCGATTGCCCAGTTCGGCCTGCTGATCTTCCTGCTTTTGGTTCTCGCGTTAGTGGGCGACCTGATGTTCCTGCCGGCCCTGCTCGCCAGCCCCGCAGGGAGGCTGTTCCAAGCACGCCCGACCCGATCCCCGTGATGTCCGTCATTTCGTCGCACCACTGCGACGGGATGGACGCGGATCCGGCCGCGATCGTCCTCCGGGCCTGCTCGCTGCGGAGCGCCATGCGGCGTTCTTCACCTGCGGCACGTTTTTTGCAGCTAAACACCCGGCCAGGAGTTTCTTTCCATCACGGTAGCGTTGCAGGAGTGAGGGCAAAGGGGGTCGGGAGTCGTTTTCGGGCAACGATTAACCACATGGAAAACGTCTTACCCGAAAACGACTCCCGACCCCTTCCGCCGATTCCACCAAGAAAGTCAACCAGGAGGCAATCCCATGAGAACGATGTTATCTACGCTGTGGGCAGAGGGCCCGAAACCCGACCAGCCCCCGCCGGAGATTCACCCTCCCCCGCGCCCCGTTCCGGGGACACCGAAACCGGGCGACCCACCCGAAGGCCCGCCGCGGCCAGGCGACCCTCCGCCGCCCGGGCCCAAGCCCAATCCGCCCACTCCGATGCCGCCGAAAGGCTGAAGTGAACCGGTGGTAGACCATCCGGCGATCGATTCGCTGGACATCAATCCCTTGCTGGCCACGCCCGACGGCGTCACGGCGTTGGACGCCCGAGTGTTTGCGAACCGTGAGCGGCTGCGGCTGCGTGTGCCGCCCTATCCGCACCTGGCAATCCGACCCTGTTCCGAGGAGTTCCACCAGTAGGTTCCGTACAGACACTTCCAGGGCAGGTCATGGAACCAATTCGGCCTTTACAAAGAGGACTTGATCATGACCGATTCCATCCGCCGCTGGTCGGAGCAACTGGGCGCCGCCGATTGGCTCTTTGAACAGGGAGATCTATCGCGCTGGGTGATCGCAGCGGTGCTGCTGGTGGTTCTGATCGTCACGTTGCGAATCCTCCAAGCCGTCCTCGGCCTACGCGCCCGGAAGCTGGCCGAAAAACGACAACTCGACTATGCACACGTCATGGCCGACTTGATCGAAGCGACAAAGTTCTTGTTCCTGGTGCTGATGTCGGCCTCCCTGTCCAGCCTCGTTCTGCCGTTGACCGACGAAACACAGGCCATCATCCGAACGACCACCATCATTGCCTTGCTGATCCAAGGTGGGATCTGGGGTCACGTAGCGGTCAGTTTCTTTGTGACTCGCTATGCAAAACGACGATTAGGGACCGACGCGACCAGTGTCACCACGATCTCGGCACTCGGCATGTTCGCCCGCCTGGTCATTATCTCGGTTGTGGTGCTGCTGATCCTGGATAATCTGGGGGTGAACGTTACGACGATGGTTGCCGGGTTAGGGATCGGCGGCGTTGCCGTCGCATTGGCGGCGCAGAACATCCTGGGCGATCTGTTCGCCTCGGCGTCCATCGTCCTGGACAAACCTTTCGTGATGGGCGATTTCATCATCGTCGATGATCTGTTGGGGACGGTGGAACATGTGGGGCTGAAGACCACCCGGATCCGCAGTCTTTCCGGCGAGCAGTTGGTGTTCTCTAACAACGATTTGTTGCAGAGTCGCATTCGCAATTTCAAACGCATGCGCGAACGACGGGTCGTGTTCTCGATCGGTGTGATCTACCAAACGCCCTATGACAAACTGGCTGCCATCGCCGGGATCCTGCGCGCGGCGGTGGAAGCTCAGGACGACGTGCGTTTTGATCGAGCGCATTTCGCAGAGCACGGAGATTTCTCCTTGAACTTCGAAGTGGTCTATCACGTGCTCTCGCCCGACTTCAACTTGTATATGGACATTCAGCAGGCCATCAATCTGACGATCCACAAGCGGTTTGAGGAGCAAGGGATCGAATTCGCCTATCCGACACAGACTGTCTTTCTGCCGCGAACCGAGGCTGCCGACACGCAACCACCGCGCTGATGCCGATCGTGGACGGGGTACTCGCAGACTCAGGCGTCAAGTTGTCGCGGTACTTCGTCAAATTGGCTGAACGCCGCACGAAAGCAATGTGCCGACTCTTGCTCCCTACCCCGGCAAGTCATTGTTTCGCAGCGATTCTTCACGACGACACCGCTTGGGCACGGGATATGCAGGTGCTGTTCTTGACGTGTTGACAGCTTCAAATTGCACCAGCAGGAAAGGAGAATCCCATGCGTTACGGGATGATGTGCACTCTAGCAGCAGCGGTCATGGTGGCCGCGACAGCTCGGCCGGCCACAGCGGTCGAGCCGGCCCCGACTTCCCCGGAGGCTACCACCGGCGGGTATGTGGAAAAGGATAGCATGGCTGTCCAGAAAGTGCAGTATTGGCATGCCCCCGTAAGGGTGCGCCATCACTGCAGGCCACTCCTGCGAAGGCACCACCATGTGCCTGTGTACCGGTACGTGTATCGGACACACCACCGGCACCACTGGCGGCCGCATTGCCGGATCCACCGCCGGAACTACCACCGCTGCCACTCGACTCGTTGGAGCGTCGTCCGCGCGCCACGGACTGTGGTCCCGGATCGGGTGTGGAAGTGAAGCATAAGCGATCGGCAACCCGATCTCCGTGACTCAATCCTCGAAAGGGGCGGCTTCCGCGAGAAGTCGCCCTTCGTCGAACCCCATTGGCGCCAGCACGGTTACCGGCATGACAGGTACGCCACATCGTAGTTACGAATGACTTAGCAAATCCACGGCCCGCGCCAGCGCGTGGACCAGTTCCAGCCCCCGAGCCAACAGGCTGAACGAATTGTTCTGCCAAGGCAGCCGCTTGCCGACCGCGTCGCAGACTTGCGGCAACAGCTCGCCGGCGCGGGGATGGAGCTTGTCCGCGTTCAGGTTCAGGCGTGACAAGGGCCCAACCAAATAGGCGTTGCGCTGCCGGATCACCGCGTGCAGGGCATTCGAGTGGCTGACCTGGCGTTCTTCGATGGCCTGGCCAAATTCCATCTGCTCCACGTCCAACCCCTTGTTGCTCTTGATCCGGCCCAAATTCATCGGATATTCGTCCTCGGCCACCAACGAGACGAACTCGTAGTCGCGTTCCAATTCTGGAAACTCCACTTGTTGCGTTAAGATCAGCACGAGTTCGCACATGTCATCGCGGCAGCTCCTCAACTGGGGCAACAGTTTAGCGACCCTGTCTTGCCGCGGCGCGCGATGAAATCCGCCCACGCACGCGCCCACCGGGTGGACGGGTCTTCCCCCCAACAGTTCCAGAATCGCGTTGCCCGTCTTTTTGATTTGCAGCGAGCGTTGAACCAGATCGTGGTGGTCGGCGGCCATGCTGATCGCGTTTTCATAGCCCCAGAAGTCAGGCAGGTGCAACAGGAACATATACAGCATGTGACTCTCGATCCATTCCCCGCAGTAGAACAGGTCGCGGAGCGCGCGGATCTCAGGATCGATTTCGTCGAAGATCCCCAAGGCCTGTTCCAGGGCATGGCAAGCGCTCATCTGGTAGGCGACCGGGCAGATGCCGCAGATTCGGGCCACGATATCAGGGGCCTCGCGGTAGTCGCGGCCGCGCAAGAAGGCCTCGAAATAACGCGGCGGTTCGAAAATGCTCAGCCGGACATCCTGAACCCGGCCGTCTTGCACCACCATTTGAAACGCGCCCTCGCCTTCGACGCGAGCCAGAGCCTCGACACGGATCATGCGCGAATTCGCCCGATCATCAGGGCTTGCTTCCGCCGGCCCGCTGGTCTCGTTCTGCTTGCTCATAATGATCGCTCGCTTGTTTGAAGGGCTCCAGGTATCCGTTGAACATTCGCAGCATGCGTGTCATGTCCCGGGCGTCGAAGCCCAGCCTCTGCGTGAACCAACGTCCCAGCGATGACATGTTGGGCTGTTCCATAGGCCCGAAGCAGCCGTAACAGGCGCGGTCATGGTCGGGGCACAGGGCTCCACCACAGCCGACCTGCGTAATCGGACCCAGACAGGGTTTGCCCTGGGACACCAGCACGCACGGATGGCCGTTGCGTTTACACTCGATGCAGACGCTGTGCGTGGAAATGTTCGGATGGCGACCGGCCTGAATGCCGCCCGACGTCGCACAGGCTCCAATGGTGATCAACGTCTTGCATTCGCGGCGGACCTGCCGGATCCGGTCCTCTTCCTGTGGAGTCGAAATGCTGCCTTCGACAAAGCCGATGTCGTAGGGCGGCGTCCCCTGCCGGCGGCGCGCTTCCAAAAAGAAGTCGATCTCCACCGTCTCGGCCAGTTGCAGCAGGTCGCCTTCGAGATTGAGGATCTGCAGTTGGCAGCCGTCACAACTGGTGAATTTGAAAGCCGCCAGCTTCAGCTTGCCGCGGGGCTGCACCGCGTCGATATTCGGGCCAGGCATGGCTAGATGTCCTCCGTAGCAAAGATGGTTTCGATGTCGGAGAAGCGGAACACCGGGCCGGCCCCGGATGGTGTTGCGCTCCGGCCCGGTCGTGACGCTGCTGAACTGATGAGTGAAGCACGATTCCCAATGCCGCGTCCGCGTGATCGGATCATCCTGCAGATGGGTCGAGTCCTCGAAGGTACAGCAGAAGCAGGTAGGACAGACCATTGTGCAGTTCCCGCAGGAGAGGCAGCGACGGGCCACTTTGTCCCACTGGGGATGTTCGATGTTCTGGTCCAGCAGTTCCTTGACGCCATGCGTATCCAGGCTCCGCCCCATGCGTTCGGCCGCTCGCTGCAGCTTCAGTTCTGCCAGCTCCAACTCCGTGGTATTGGCCGGGCGCAGGGATAACCGCTCGATCAGCTCCTGTCCGCGTTCCGATCCGACCTGGACCACGAACCCGCTGCGCAGTTCGGTCAGGGCGAGATCAAACCCCTCGGTCGCGAGCGGGCCTGTGCCCCAGGACGTGCAGAAACAGGTCCCGCCGGCTCGAGTGCAATTGACGGCCAGCAACAGAGCCTGCTCGCGGGCCAGCGTATACCAGGACTCCGATTCGCAACGGAACATGCTCGGTTCGCTCGCCCCAAACACCTCGTCCTGCACGCTGATGGCGGCCAGTTCGCAGGGCGGACGCCCAGAAAAGCGAGTTTCGGCACGTTCGGCGAGCCTTCCTGTAAGGAGAATTGTCCATCCCGGACGCGGAAAGCGAACAGCATCAGCTTGGAAGGAAACAGATACGACTTCGGGCCGTCCGGACCGACCACATACTCGAACGTCAAGTCCGGATCGCCCTCAGTCAAACGATAATGGCCCCCGTCCTGTTCGTCGCATACGCCTTGGGGGAAGTTCGTCCGCGGACTGGATTGGCCGAATCATGACCGTGTCGTGCAGGATCGTTGGGCCCAGGACACGGTAACCTTGGTCCTGGACGGCCCGGATCAGGTCCGAGAGGCTCGACACAGGCAGGAAGTGCTCTTGAGCGTGCTCGGATCCTGTCATGGCAGAGCCTCGTCAGCTCTCGTACAACTGGTTCACCAACGACCAATTGACCAGGTTCCAAAAGGCTTCCAAGTACTTCGGTCGGGCGTTCCGGTAGTCGATATAGTAAGCATGTTCCCAGACGTCGCAGGTCAGCAATGGCTTCTTGCCGCCGTCGGCCAGGGGCGTGTCGGCATTGCCGCCGTTCTCGATGGCCAAGCGGCCATCGGGATCTTGGACCAGCCATGTCCAACCGGAACCGAACAGCGACGTGGCCGAATCGTTGAACTTCTCCTGGAACTGCTCGAACGACCCAAACTGCCGATCGATCGCCTCGGCCAAGGCGCCTTGCGGTTTGCCGCCGCCCTGTGGCGACAGACAATCCCAGTAGAACGCGTGGTTCCAGGCCTGCGCGGCGTTATTGAAGATCTTCCCGGTGCTCTGACGGATCACGTCTTCCAACGGCAAGTCCGCAAATTCCGTCCCGTCGACAAGGTCGTTAAGATTCGCCACGTACTTCGCATGGTGCTTGTCGTGGTGGTACTCCAGCGTCTCCGCCGAGATATGCGGCTCGAGCGAGTTCTTTGCGTAAGGCAGGTCAGGTAGTTCATGTTTCATGGCTTGCTCCTGGTCGAAAAACGGGCGAATGTGCTGCGCGTACACCGAAGTACGATCGTTCCACCCCGTTGTCACCGCCATGGATCGAAAACCCCAATCGGTGCGAAGGCGGAAACGCATGGGACTCCTGCTGCAAATCCGATGCCGTGTCGCTCGGCCGGCTTCTGAACCAAATTCGCGAAGTACCCACCCGTGTTCAGACGGAGTGTCGCGGCACAATCAACGACATCGTGTCGTACTGCGCAGTCATTCTGTCAGGCATGCAGAGTCTGCAGGAAAACGATCTGGAACGCGATTTGCTCCGGTGTGAGGAAACGTATCCCCCCTTCCAATGTACAGAAGGAAATCCATGACTCGACAAACAAACCTGCACTCGTTCCTGAACCTGCCCTTCTTCACGGTCCTGCTGGGCGCGGCAAGTCTGCTGGTCTTCGCCGTTCGGTCCTCGCCGGCCCAGGACCCCGTCGGCCGGGCGATGACGGTGTTGCTGCGCGGCCCGGTGCACGAGGCGTTGGCGGAACAATTCGCCCGCGGGGTGATACCCGAACTGCTGACTACGAGAGAACCGCCCGAACGCCTGAGGGAGTTGCCGCCCGAGCATCAGCCCGAGGGCATAAGGATCGTGTGGATCCCCGGCTACTGGGCGTGGGACGACGAAGTGGAAGAATTCTTGTGGGTCAGCGGGCTCTGGCGCACCGCACCTCCCAACCATCGCTGGGTACCCGGCGCCTGGGTCCAAGATACAAATGGCTACCGGTGGGTCCCTGGTTTTTGGTCGCCGCTTGATCAGGAGAGCTTCTCCTACCTGCCCCTGCCTCCTGCCAAAGTCGGCGAGGGAGTTCTGCCGATCGGCAGGCCGCCCAGCCGTGAACATTTCTGGGTTCCCGGCGGCTGGGTGTATTCGGACGGCGCCTACCGCTGGCGAGCAGGCAACTGGGCTCGCGGGCATGACAACTGGGTCTGGGTCCCGGATCGTTATATCTGGTCTCCGGCCGGCGCGATCTATCGGCCAGGTTATTGGGACCATCGGCTGATCGAACGCGGCATCTTGTTTGCCCCGGTGCGCTTTGCCGAACCCATCTACACGCACCGTGGTTTTACCTACACTCCGGCGCACACGCTGGACTTGGCCCGTATTCTGCCCCAGTTATTTGTGCGGCCGGGATACTCCCACTACTACTTCGGCGACTACTACGACCCGGTGCATCGCGCGCGAGGCATCTATCCCTGGGTTCGCTTCCAGCGTGACTACAGAGGTTTCGACCCGCTGTACGCCGACTACTGGCGTCGGGCTTATGAAGAAGATGATTTCCTCGCCCGTGTCGCCCAGTGGCACGAGTATTACACGGTGAACGAAGCCTTGCGACCGCCGCGGACACTCGCGGACCAGCGTCTGTTCGCCGACCGCTATGCAGGCTCGCCTCGGCTGTTGGCCGGCGCCCTGCTGGCGACCGGCCTGCAGGAATTGGCCGGCAGGCCCGGACGATGGCGGTTCCGGACGCTGTCTCAGCCGGCGCGACTGGCTACCGTCGAGGCCGCCGAACCCTTGGTCGATCTGGCCGAACGACGCTCGGAGGCGACCCCGGAAATCGACCCGCCACCACTTCAACTTCCGGAGTTGCCGCCAGAGCGAGTCGAAGTCCTCAGGCCCATCCTGGAAGTGCCGGATGAAGAACAGCCCCTGGAGCGGCCGGAAGTGGAAATCCCCGACGAACTGCCCGCTGCTGAACCGGACGAAATCATGCCCGAGCGACCGACGCCCGAGAAGCCCGAACCGGTGAAGCCCGAACCGGTGAAGCCCGAACCGGTGAAACCCGAACCCGAGAAACCGGAGCCGGTGAAACCCGAACCGGTGAAACCCGAACCCGAGAAACCGGAGCCGAAGCAACCCGAACCCGAGCAACCGGAGCCGAAGCAACCGGAGCCGAAGCAACCGGAGCCGAAGCAACCGGAGCCGAAGCAGCCGGAGCCGAAGCAACCGGAGCCGAAGCAGCCCGAGCCGAAGCAACCGGAGCCCGAATAGTTTGGGTCCGGACTCAACAGAGACTTCGCGTTGAGTTGATATCACGGTGCGGGACGCCGGCACCGTGATATCGCCGGTTCGGGTTCAGTGACCAGGGTCCTGGATGCGCCGAACGCGGCGAGACACTGGCAAGAAACGTCAGTCTGTCGCTGACAAGCGTCAGGGTGTCGGGTCGCAAAAAAACATCTCGCCGCAGCGCCGCTCGAAGCTCTGGCAAAAAAGGAGTTCACCCTTTGGGGGGCACGCCCAAAAAACTCGGGAAATCCATAGTCTGAAAAAGGGAGTCTGAAGATGAACAAGGATGCGTACAAGGGAAGTCACCAGCGGGAACTGGACCTTGAATACAAGGGCCCGCGCCGAAAGAAAAAAACAGATATCGCCGGGAGCGAATGGCCCTGCTTTGCGATTACCGGGATGTCTACGCGGAAGGCTGTGCCGAGGTGGATCGCGCGTTGGCGCGTTTGACAAAGATCCCGGCGAAGAAGATCGACACGTTCAACCGCTGCTGGCCGATGATCGAAAAACGATTGACGGCCGGAATCGATAGCTGCTATTTCGATCCCGAAGGCAGCGATCTGTGATCCATGACGAATCGCAACCGACAGCAGTAATGGAGATGACGAACATGTGGCTGATGAAAATGACGGCGACACTTGTCTTGGCTGGTGGGCTGCTGATGTTCGCGGGTTTTCGCACCGTCGGGTACGTGAACCCGCACGTATGGGACCAGTGGGATCGCATCGAACAATGGCCCCCCCGATCTTTCATGTCATGTTTGTGAACAGCCTTTTGCCGCTGGCATCAGGCGTTCTGCTCGGAATCCGTATCGCCCCCTTGATCCGGATGACGATGAGCGAGCGAACCAAACGTTTGGGCCAGTGGTCGGTGATTGCGCTGCTGTTCGCCTTCATCGGCGTTGGCCTGACCACGGGCGCCATCAACATCAACCCTCAGTCTTTGGGGTTGACCCAACTGCAGGCTCGATTGATCGGCATGACTGTCGGTGCGTCGGCCATGATCTTCCTGCTCGTAGTGGGCTGGATCATGCTGCGGGAGGCGCGAGTCGTCGAGTCCGAGTGACGTGACGGCGCTGGTTCTTCGACGACACCTTCGCGATCGGCAGCCGGCTGTGGCCAAGGATCGCAGCGATCCGTCAGCTCGCCGCAGCCCACGATAGCCGGGCTTCGAGGCTGGACATAGGAGTGTCCTGAAATCCGCCACATCAAGATCACTAATCCTTGGAATAGACGCATCTTCCTAGCGCGAGAGAATGAACGCGGCCGTGTCATACGGAAATCGGTCCATCACTGGAAGAATGCAGAGACAGCCTGGGAGGTCAAAAATGCCGCTACCAACGTTGAACTCGACCGGAATCGACAAACCTTTCCGACCCTGGGATCCAAGCCGGCCACCGGGTTCCGGCGGCCAGGGCGTGCGTGCCGAGTCGCAATCGGAGTCGCCCCGCACATCCGCGTCCCAAAGCGAATTCAAGGATCGTCGCAGAGACTCGTTGCCGGACTTCGAACAAGGGTGGGATCATCGACCTGAATACGCGGATTGAGCCACCTTGGAGCGGCTAGCCCATCTGGCTCGGCTTTGCTGCCATAACCGGGAGAGTTCAGCACGATGACAGCGATCGAGGAACAGAACCCAAGCGATCGATGAAACCCATGGCTGCATAAGCACCTTGGCATCATCTTTGCAGTGTGGTTGGTTCAACCGCCACGCGCATAACGTGGGCACCCGACGCGTCCCCCCCCTATTTCCGGAGCAGGCCAGTGGAAACGCAACCCGCGAGATCGAAAACGCTGCGAATTGGCATCACCGGCTCGTCCGGGCTTGTCGGTACCGCCTTACGAGAACACCTTATCGCCCAGCAGCAGGAGTTCGTCCGTTTGGTCCGACGCCAACCGAAGGCGGAACTCGGGGAAATCTTCTGGAGTCCAGAGAGCGGCAAGATCGATTCGAGCGGCTTGGAAGGCGTCGACGCGGTGGTGCATTTGGCGGGCGAGAACATCTTTGGCCGTTGGACAACGACGAAGAAGGAGAAGATCCGAGAAAGTCGACGCAGCGGCACCGAATTGCTGTCGCGCACGCTGTCGGAGCTTGTCAAAAAACCCGCCGTCTTTCTCTGTGTCTCGGGCGTCCATTACTACGGCGACACCGGTGACAGGCTGATCGATGAGAGCTCGCCTCCTGAAGACGGCTTTTTGTCCGATGTGTGCCGCATCTGGGAAGACGCGACCGACGCCGCGACGCAAGCGGGAATACGGACGGTTCGGCTGCGGTTGGGGATGGTTCTTTCGTCTCGCGGCGGAGCGTTGAGAATAATGCGCAGGCCCTTTCAGCTCGGACTCGGCGGACGCCTCGGCTCGGGCCGTCAGTACATGAGCTGGATTCACATCGAAGATTTGATCCGCGCGATGGAATTCGCGATTCGGAACGACCAGGTATGCGGACCCGTGAATGCCGTTTCGCCACAACCGGTGACCAATCGCGAATTCACCAAGACGCTGGGGCGAGTCCTCCATCGGCCGACGTTCCTCTGCGTGCCAGGTTTCGCGGCGAAAATGGCCCTGGGGGAGATGGCCGAAGAGGTCCTGCTGTCCGGCCAGCGCGTCGCGCCAAGAGAGCTGGAAGAACGCGGATTCGACTTCCGCTACCCGGAATTGTCACAGGCCCTGCGACGCGAGTTGAATGTTTAGAAGCGTGGCCAGTGCAGCGAGGCGCCGCGCGGAACCTTGTTCCATCACTACCGCGTAGACGGCAACGGCCTGATCGAAAAAGTGAATCTGCTGATCGCCACAGGCCAGAAGAATCTGGCGATGAACCGGGCGGTGCGACAGGTCGCCCGGCACTACATCCACGGGCGGCAAATCCCCGAAGGCGTGCTCAACCGCCTGGAAGCAAGTAGCGTTGCCGATACCGTTGCCGTGCCGCGGCGATGACCTCCTGCGCCTTCTCGGCGGTCTCGAAATCTTCGACCTCCACGGTCTTGTCCTCCAAAGCCTGATAGTCGAGGAAGAAACGACGCAGGGCAGCCAGGCGATGCTCCGGCAACTGGTGGATCGTCCGGAGCGGACGGTACTCCGGGTCTCCCGTCGCCACGCTCAGGATCTTGTGATCCCACCGATGTTCGTCCAGCATGGCCAACACGCCGATGGGGCGCGACTCGATGATCGCCAGCGGTGCCACGGGCTCTTGGCACAGCACCAACACGTCCAGGGGGTCATCATCTTCGGCCAGAGTCTGAGGCAGGAAGCCGTAATTGGCCGGATAGAAGACCGCCGAGTGCAAGACGCGATCGACGCGCAGCAAGCCCGACCGCTTGTCCAGCTCGTACTTGACGTTCGACCCGCGCGGAATCTCGATGACCGCCGTCCAATTCGCGGGAGGATACGGCCCGGGATCGATGTCGTGCCAGGGATGCATCTACGTCAGTCCTTCCCACTTCTTCCCGGAATCCGACTCGGCGTGGCGGAACGCGTCGCGGATCCTCTGGATCGCGGCTTGCCCGAGCGGGCCGTGCGCCGCCGCCGCGAGGTTGGCGCGGGCGTGGTCGGGGTTGGTCGTGCCGATGATCGCCGTATGGACACCAGGCAGAGACAGCGTAAAACGCAGGGCCAGTTCGGCCCAGGCGTCGCTCTCGTCGCCCTCGAAGCCCAAATCGGCGGGAGAGATGTCCATGCGGGCCAAACGCCTGGTATAGTTCTCGGCATAGTCCTGGTAGAAGCCCGGCTGCTCGGACAGGTCCTTCCAGGCCGCATTGGCGATCGGGCGTTTGGCGATGATCGCCACGTTCCTGGCCCGAGCTTCCGGCAACACGCGGTCGATGTTGGCCTGGTCGCAAATATTGAGCGATGTTTCCACGACTGCCACATCCGGAAGCGCGGCGGCGTAGGCGGCCTCTTCGTTGTCGCCCGAGTAGCCGACGTGCCGCACCTTGCCCGCCTGCCGAGCGCGGACCAGGGTCTCCAAAACTTCGCCTCGACGGAGCAATTCCAGACCGCAGGTGTGCAGCAGCATGACGTCCAGATGATCGGTGCGCAAACGGGTCAGCGCCCGATCCACCGTCGCCTTCAACGCCTCGGGCTTCCACTCGTCCGAGTCAGGATTGCCGGGCTCGCCGCACTTGCTGACCAGGACGTACTGGTCGCGGCGATGAGCGACTGCCTGGCCGATCGCCTGCTCCGATCCCTGATAGGCGGCTGCCGTGTCGATCACATTCACACCTTCATCGAGCAAGAGGTTGAGAATTCTCGCGACTTGCTGCTGCTGGGTTTCCAGAATGCCGATCGGCGCCCCGCCGAACCCCACTACCGATACTTCGTTGCCCGTGCAGCCGAATCTTCTCTTCTCCATGGATCTGTTCCTCCCTTCGAATCCTGCTCGAAGACGGTCGATTTTGCGTGCGCCGACGACGTTACACGCGATCTCGCAATCCGCTGACGCCCGCCGTTTCGGCGCAGTTCCGGCAGCAGAAGAACTGACCATTCGCCTCCAGTCCGTGGCCAATGATCTTGACGCCGCACTGGGCACATTCAGGGGCAATTTCCGCGATCGCACATTCGAAGCAGTCGAACGTGTGCGTGGTCCCCTCCCACGTAATGTCCAACGACTTATCGTACTCGTTTCCGCAGTGATCACACCGAGGCATCGCCCGCTCCTTTCGAAAGTTGTTACGAAACGCATCGCACAAGTTGGCACATGAGCAAACGAGATGCCCATCGCCGATCGAGGCGGGATTATTTCGCTTTTCAGCAATCATACGGGAGCAATGGCCATGCCAGCTCGCGCTCGGAGCGTCCGAAACCAGGCAACGGGTTTGCGTGCGAGTCACTCTCCGTCATCTTGTCGCGGCATCTTGACATTCTGACGCCTTTCACGGCAGGCGCTCGAAACAATCATTTTGACGTGGCCGACCTGCGCGGCGGCGACGCGCGAAAGGCTTTGCTCATCCTCAGTGTGATGACAGCCCACTCGTTTGCTGAAGGCGTGGGTGTGGGAGTGTCGTTCGGCGGTGGCCAGAGACTGGGCTTGTTCATCACCTTGGCCATCGCCCTTCACAACGTCCCGGAGGGGCTGGCGATCAGTTTGGCTTGGGACTGGCCGCGGGCGCCATGATCTGGATGATCTTCGCTGAACTGATTCCCGACGCCAACAAGCACGCCTCCGGCGCTGCCGTCGGTACCAGCGTGACGCTGTCGTTCGCCGCACTGCTTGCTTTTCAGCAGTTCATTCTGCAATCGTAGTGCAGTGCCGGGCGACGACGATCGTATGAAGCTGCGTCAGTTCATCGACGCTGTAGCGCAGGCCCTCGCGGCCGAGTCCCGAACGTTTGGTGCCGCCGAAGGGAAAGTGTCCGACGCCGTGGGAGGGTGCCGCATTGATGGAAATCGTGCCGTCCTGCATGCCCGTGGCCATGTCGAGTGCGCGGTCCAGATGCGTCGTGAAAAGGCAACCGTCCAGCCCATACTCAGTGTCATTGGCCAGTGCCAGAGCGTCCGCATCATCCTCGAAGGTGATGATCGGCATGACCGGTCCGAAGATCTCCTGGCGCGCGATGTCCATATCGCGCTGCACGTGGTCCAGGATCGTGGGCTGATAGAACAGGTCCTCGTGCGTCCCGCCTTGCAGCAATCGCGCGCCGCCTTGCACCGCCGACTCGACCAGCCGCTTGACTTTAGCCAGCGCCTCGGCGTTGATCAGCGGCCCCAGGGCCGTGTTTTCATCGAGCGGGTCGCCGAGTCGGTAGGGTTGGGCGGCCTTCATCACCTCGCTGATAAACGGATCTTTGATCCCTGGGTGGACCAACACCCGGCTGATCGCGTCGCAGCGTTGGCCGGACAGCTTGAAGGTCCCTTTGCAGATTTCTTCTGCGGCGAGCGGTAAGTCCGCGTCGTCCAGCACCACCGCGGCGGCTTTCCCGCCCAGTTCCAAGTGCAGCTTCTTCATTCCCGCGTTGGCCGCGATGGTCTCGCCGACCGTCGTGGAGCCGGTGAACGAGATGGCCGCCACGTGGGGACTGGTCATGATGCACTTGCCGATTTCCGAGCCGCGTCCGGTCAGGACGTTGAGCATTCCGTCCGGCACCCCGGCGGCCTGCAGGATCCGCGCAAAGAGCAACAAGCTCAAAGGCGCGTCGCTCGAAGGTTTGGCGACCACCGCGTTTCCCGCCAGCAGGGCGGGGATGATCTTGGCGGCGCCGATGAACAACGGGTAGTTGAAAGGGGACAGCGTCGCGACCACGCCCAGGGGCTTTCGGGTGACCAGGGCGAATTTCCCCTCGGTATCCGGCACCCACTCCCCGGGCAGGTACTCTCCCCGCAACGTCCCAGTCTCTTCCCGGGTCAGCAACAGACGCTCGGACGTCGCATGTACTTCTCTGCGGGCCTGATGGATCGGTTTTCCCGACTCCAGGACAATCGTTTCGGCGATCTCCTCCTGATGCTCCCGCAACAGGTGACGAGCACGCTCCATCACCTCCAATCGTTGCGTGGGCAGGAACCCCTCGGGTTCCACGTGCCGCCGTGCGAACTCGATGGCCTGTTCCACCTCGCGAGCTGTGCATGCCGCGACGCGAGCGATGACCTGCCCCGTCGCGGGGCTGGTTACCTCGAAGGCGTCTCGGTCACGTGGATCCTGCCACTGGCCTCCGTAAAAATCGCGGTACAGCGCAATCGCGTCATGCCCGTGCACGCGAAGCGGGGTGAACAACTGGGTCATGGCGAATCTCCTCGAGAATCCTTGGGCACGGCCACCGAAGGCGCGATGCCATGGATGGGATGACGGTTTGCATGGGTTTACTCCGGGTGCGGGTGTTGGCCGAGCCTGTGTTCATATCGGTGATCTCGGCTCAGGGATGGCAAAGCGGGACAAGCAGAGAGCAAATCCAGTGCCGGGCGCCTGCCAAGGGGAGCATTTTGCTCAGCGGCGACTCCTCCGGCCGCGCACAGGCAGGACGACACGGGCAAGCAGCGACGACCGGAACGACACCATGTCGCAGGACGATGCCAAAATGACGCGTCGGCCTTGCACCCTCGGCGACTTTTCCAGTTGCATTTGACGCCGGCGGTCTGGCATAGAAGTTGCAAAGTCATGGGAACTGGACGATCGCATCCTTCCGCAAATCACGCAGTTCAGAAAAGGAGAGACATGATGGCCGTCAAAAAAATCGACGTCACTCAAGCGCGACACGATGTGGAAGTGTCCGACGCATTGTTGGTGTGTGCCTATGACAACCAGGAGAAATTCGAGAAGTCCCGCTTGGCAGACGCGATTTCACTGGACGATCTGCGGCGCCAGGAAGACTCGCTGTCGAAAGAACGCGAACTGATCTTCTACTGTGCATGACCGAACGACGAAACATCGTCCGGTCGGACGAAAGCATATCAAGAAAAAGGCTTTGAGAACGCCAAGACGCTGGCGGGTGGCGTCCGGGCTTGGAAAGAAGCCGGGTTCCCGATGCAGACCCCCGCATGACCGAACTCTGCCTTTGTGTGCATGATCGATTGCCCCGGCATCCCCGGCGAGTGACCGGTTCGGTCGCTTACGTGCGTTTTCACGGGCCAGGCGGGGAATACGCCGGGAAGTATCGTCCCAGCCGTTTACGAGGCTGGGCGGAATGGGTCGCCGAGGTGGCGGAAGCCCATCCGGTCTTTGCGTATTTCAAGACGCCGGAAACAAGGTACTTCTGCCCCATCGAACCGGTTGGCGAGTGTTCGGAAACGACCTTCTTGACGGTGGTGTCTGTCATGGCTGGCTTCTCCTCAGCATGCCGATGTTGTTCCGTCGGATGGCCACAGCGTCTGCACATCTGACGGCAGATTGCTTCTCACGTGCGCGATTTCCCCGGCTCCGTCGTGTCCGTAAACACGCCGGCCTGTTGCATCTCCCGCAGCGCCCGCTCGCCATCCTGGGCGCTGAGCGGGCGGGTGGCATCGGTGATCAGGTGCACCTCGAATCCCAACTGGCGAGCGTCCAAGGCCGTTTGCCGGACGCACACATCCTGGGCCAGACCCCCCAAGAAAATGCGTTGGATGCCGCTGTGTCGCAATTCGTCCGCCAAGGGGGTGCGGTCAAAAGCAGAGTAGTTGTCCGCATCCGGCCGCAGGCCCTTGCTGACGATCTTCGCGTCCTCCGGGATCTTCAGGTCGGGATGAAACTCGGCTCCCTCGCTGTCCTGGATGCAGTGCTGCGGCCAACGGCCTCCGCGGTCTCGAAAACTGGTGTGATCAGGCGGATGCCAGTCCCGAGAAGCCACGATTCTTGCTCCACACTGCCGCGCCGCGTCAATCCAGCGATTCAGCACGGGAACCACGTCCGATCCCCCTTCGACGGGCAAAGCTCCGCCAGGGCAGAAGTCTCGCTGGATATCGACCAGCAAGAGTGCGTCATTCGAGTTCATGAACATCGGATCCATCAGGGTTGCCTTTCCGAGGCTACGAGTAGCGCAGCATGGCCGCGGCCACCCTTTGCGCGCCACATTGATCGCGGGGGAAACAATACACCGTGCCCCCGTGAATGAGTGTTTGGACCACTGCCAGGTTGATCAGCTCTTCGGCGTTCGCGGCATCCGTTCGCGAGGGAACCACCGCTCCGGTCTGCGGATCGACCACTCCCCACAGTTCCGCGTGCTCTGCGACCAGCAGGGTGTCGATCTGCTCCATGCAAGCCGCCTGGATGATTGTTTCCACATCGTCGGTCGCCGTTTCACTGTGCGCCGAATCCTGGTATCGCTTCCAGGCCGATTCCCGCGATCGGTGAAAGCCCGGCTCGACAATCGCCCAAGCCTCGGCATGGATCTGCTCCGGTTTCCAATGGTCGGGATTGCCTGTCACGGCCTTTTCGGCCAGGTTCATGTGATTGCACACCTGCTGGAAGAGGGGAAACAGATAATCGACCCCTGCAAACACCAGCGGGACGCGAGCGTCGTACAGAAAGTCCGACAAGGCCGTGTTGATGTGGCGGAAATACTGGAGAAGCTCGTCTTTCTTCTTGATGTCCGGATCGGAACCTCCCTGGCCATGAAACATCATGCTTCCGGCCGTAGCTGCATCGCCCGTCGAGTGCTGTTGCAGCGAGCTGACGTAGTGGTCGATGTTCAGGGCGGAGCGCAGGTCGGACGGCAGGCCCTGTGCCTCGAGTTCCGAAACAGCGAACTTCGTGCCTTCCAGTAACTGGACGCGGTTCTGACTGACCGCCAGCACATAGAAACGACCATCTCCCTGCAGCAGCCGGACCATGGGCCGTACGTAAAACCGCTTTCCCACGTTGACTCGCTCTTCAAAGCTCAGCGGGACACGGTAACAAGCGAAGTGATCGGCAGTCAGGAACATCGCCATCCCATCACTTTGATGCTGCCACCAGTCGTCGTCCCGTTCCAGGCCGGACGCTTTGCCTAGCACTCGGCGGATCTCGCTGCCGTCCATTCCGCGCGCGGCCAGTTGCGCCGATGCCTGCTTCATTGCATTCTTGAAACGGATGGGGTTCTGGCGCACCTCGCGGCCGGAGCGGAGTGTGGGCATGTAGATCGATAATGCCGGATCATGATCAACGGCGGTCAGTTGCTGCAGGTGCTTTCGGGTGAATGTATCCATGGCGAGTTTTCGTTTCATCGTTTGTTTTTTTCGAGTGAGGCGCCCTGGTAGGACATCCTGTCGGCCGCGTGCGACATCGTGTCAGCCTGGCGGGGAAGGCTATCCTGGTCCGGATCCTGGTCCACAGATTCAACAGCAGCCGAGTCCGCTGGGATACGGCACACGATATGCACACCTTGTGCCAAAGCGACCGCGACGCGATCGAGACCGCCTCCCCCCGGTCGGCCTACCCGCCGGAAATGGGGTTAGAATACCGACCGTTTCGCATTTTTCCCCAAAGCATCCAAGGAGATGAATGATAGCGCTGCAATTGAAAGAAGAACTTGCTGGTAAGGTGTTGCGAGTGCATGTCAGCGATTCGCTGACCAAGGAGAATTAAGAACGTTTCGTACCCGAGGTGAAGCGGCTGATCGACCACCACGGCAAGATCTGCGTGTTGTTCGACACGCGAGATTTCCAAGGCTGGAATGCTGGCGCGCTTTGGGAAGACATCAAATTCAATGTCGGCCATTTCAACGACATCGAACGTCTGATCATGGTGGGGGAAAAGAAATGGCAGGAGTGGATGTCTACTTTTTGTAAGCCCTTCACGACGGCGAAGATCCGCTACTTCGAACAGGACGAAGGCGACCAAACGCAAGAGTGGCTGGTGGGCGAATGAAATCCTGCCCGGTCGAACCGCAGCATGGCTGAGCTTTGACCGGTCAAGAGCCCCGACAAACTGCCGCGGTGATGCGACGGTCTGTCGGGGCACTGTCGCTGCCGGCAAGTATCCGGCGAGGCGCTTCTTGGCTAACTAAGCACCGTTCGAGAAATTACTGACGCACTTTCTGCCCCCCTCACCCTGCCCTCTCCCCTGAGGGGTGAGGTGAGATCGGACTCATTTCTCGAACCTAAGACGAATCGACAATCAGATCGTTGCTCACCAAAGTCGCGCCGCCGTCGTAGGCGTTCTTCGTCGCTGCCTGTCGCTCACTCCAACTGCCCACGGTTCCCGTCAAGGTTGCGATCCCGTTCGTCACCGAGACGGTGACATTGTTCGAGTTGACAAATGGACTCCACCACAGGTGACTCTCGATCGACTCTTTGATCTGGGTGTCGGTTTTTCCCGGAGCACGCCGCTCGTAACCAGCCAAGACGTCCTGACCCAGGTACGCGTCATCAACATAAGGGTCGTAAGTGTAGGGTGTCTCGATGTCAACGCGCAGATGGTTCATCACATCGACGACGCCGACGACGCGCGATGCGAGATCATCCGCCCGATGCATTGCAAAGTAGGAATTCACCGTTCCGTACAAGGAAGCGGTGTCCCCAACGACGGTTACCGTGATCTCGAATCGGTCGACGTAAGGATCACGAAGCAGCGTTTCGCGTATGCCTTGGGCGATCTGCGCATCGGTGGCCCGCGTGACCGGGCGAACTCTTAGCCGATTGTAGACGCCGGAGACGCCTACCGTATTCCTGGCGTCCTGTTCGGCGGCGCGTCTGGCTTTCAGGTTCTTCACTTCTCCACGCAGGGTGACCAGGCTTCCAGTCACCTCGACCGCAACATTGAATGGATTCACACGCGGGTCATGCAGCAAGGCGCGCCTGACGGCATCGCGCACCTGCTCCTCGGACTTGATGAGATACTTTTCTCCGCGCAGCTCCTCGTCACGCGCCCATCTTTCGACGTTCAGCTCCGAACTATCGACCGAGTTCACATTGGCCACCAAGGCGTCGCATTCTGCGGAACGCTTCTCGGCAGCACTCCCCACGACTCCCGACAGAGTCACCTCGCCGTTGTCGACGACGACGTTGATCAAATAGTCGTCGACCCGCGCATTCCAGCGCAGTGTCTGCTCGATTTCTGCTTGGATTTCCTCGTCCGGCCGATCGACCTTGTAGGCAACGTCGATTTGGTCTTCGACCGCCCTCACCCCTCGCACACCTTTGGCCACGGTTCTCGCAACCTGGCGCTGCTGGTGTGAGTGCACGGCGCCCGTCAAAGTCACCTGACCGCTCTCGACCGTCGTCCCGATGATATATGATTCGGTTGCCGGGTCGGCCGCCAGGGCATTTTCGACATCCTTCCGAACCTGATCGTCCGGACGAAGCGCAGTCGGATTAATGTCTATCCTGTTGACCACCGAACGCACGCCTTTGACCGTCTTGGCGACGCGAGCAGCCCGCTCCTTGGCCAGAATGCTGTTCACCTTGCCCCTCAAAGTCACAATGCCATCGGTCGTCCTCACGTTGATCAATACGGAAAGAACACCCGGATCGAGTATCAACTGGTCTTCGATCTTGTCGCTAATGTCCTGGTCGGTCATCTCGGATTGCACTTCGGCGGTCGTTGGACGAGCGCCCCAAAAACAGCACATGGCCGCTGCGATGACGGCTGTAAACGATACCATTTTCAAGCGGAGTGTCATGGTTTCACCTTACTTCCTTACTCCCGGTTGATCTTCCGGCGGAAATGCGCCCGCTGCTCATCTTTCCGCCCACAATCGCCCGCTGGCGAGCAAATCCCATGCCGGACTGATGGCATGTTCGACAAGGCGTTACGGACACGTCGAGGCTCTGTCAGAAAGGGGGCTGAGCCGAATGGCACTTCCGCTTGTGGCGCAAGGGTTTACGTCGATCCGAGAGGCTACAGTCCGTAGCGTTGGCACTGCGACGATGCGTGGCCAATGGGCGATTCGAATGGGAGTCCCTATCACGCGACAGGTCGGCGCGCACCACGACCGCTCACGGATGAGCGAAGTTTTTAAAATCGTCGCTTGCACACATCCGTGCTTTACGGCGGTGGGCAGTCAACAGCCGCACATCGTGTCAAATTGCTATTGGATCGGGGCCTTCCTTGGAGTATCAGTAACTCCAATCGCTCAGGCCTTCCTTGGAACCCGTGTACCACCAATACCATGGAGGGCCTCATGTCATTGTACCATCCCGATCCTTCCTTGTCACGTCGTTTCGGCTTGATCCAAGCCTCCTTTTCGCAGTCGGAGGGCTTGCCTTTCGCCGAGGTTCTTCCGGAAGAGGAAATCCAGCAGGCCTTCGCGAACGAAGAAGTGGACTTTGCTCAGGAAGAGGACCAGATCTACAATCCGGGGCTAACGGTCTGGGCGTTCCTTTCGCAGATCCTGCACAAGGACGAACAACGTTCCTGCGTGGTGGCCGTCTCGCGGGTTCTGGTGTTGCTGCTGGCCTTGGGCCGGGAGCCATGTTCCAAGAGCACCGGTGCTTATTGCAAGGCTCGCGCCAAGCTGCCGGAAACCGTCCTGGAACGTCTGGCGGTGGACGAGGCTCGCGGCTGCGAGAAACAATCTCCGCAAGAATGGCTGTGGCCCGGGCCTCATGTGAAGCTGATCGACGGGACCACCTGCAGCATGCCGGCTACAGAACAGAATCAAGCCGTCAACCGCTGAGCGTACGTTTCCAGAGCCTCCTCCATGTTCGCGACAAATTCGGCGTCGGCTTCCGGCGGGATCACCCGGTACTAAACTTTCCGTTTCGTCATGCCGTTTTTTTTAGCGTCCGCCTGACCGTTTCGTGGCTAATCGACGCGACTATTTCCAATTCGACGACCTTTCTCGCCAGCAGCCTCAATGTCCAGTTCGAGTATCCCTTAGGTGCCGGCCCCAGTCGAGTGGCAATGATTTTTGCTTCCTGTTCACCGTCCAGAAGTTTGTTGGCGGGAGGGGACTGTGGTTTCTTTCATCCCGCAGAATCACATCAGATGGAACCGTAAGATCTTCCGGCAACGGCGAAGCCGGCCACGCCGCAGCTTGCCGCTGTCGAGCGAGGTTCACAGCCAGAATTCGTCCCCGCCCAAAACGCGAAACCCAGGCGAGCCGGATCGCGAGCGGAATGGATGGCAGCTCTGGATGTAAGCACCGTTCCCCGCTGGCGAGCTACGTGAAACGTGGTGAGGCACAAACCTAGAACTGGCGGCCGCGTGCTTCCCTGCGATGAACCGAGAGGGTTTCGCATAAAATACCCGAAAATCAGAGTCGCGCCAACCCTAATGTTTCGCTTTGACCGGGCACTAGTGTCGACGCATACTCCCTTGCCCGAAATTCGCTTGCTCCCTAACATTAACTCGTCCAGCTCCCCGTTCTTACTGTTTACCCAACTCGGTGATGCCCGATAGACTGGTATGGGTGCCACATACACCATGGCAGGTGGTTCGTGACAAAAGATTCTTTCCCCCGTGTTAGATTGGTCAGGCTGGCGTGTGTATTGGTCAGTGAGGGGTGGCCACATGGATACCCCTGAGACGTGTCACAGTCTGATCGTTCGCCTCCAATGCCGTGACGACGAAGCGGCGTGGGAAGAGTTTGTCGCCATTTATCGGCCGGTCATCGTGCGGGTGGCGGTGGCTCGGGGTTTGCAGCCGACGGACGCCGAGGACCTTGCCCAGCAGGTGCTCCTCTCGGTCGCTCGTAGCATCCCCCACTGGGTGCACGATCCGGCGCGAGCCCGTCTTCGGACGTGGCTGGGGCGCATCATCCGCAATGCGGTCGTCAATGCGGTCACCAGACTCGCCGCCGATCGGGGCATCGGTGGCACCGGAGCCATGATCTCGATGCAGAATACGGCCAACCGGCAAGACGACCTGGCATTGCTGGAAACCGAATGGCAGCGCGAAGCTTTCCGTTGGGCGGCGGACCAGGTGCGCGATGAAATCCACGCCTCCACGTGGGAAGCGTTTTGGCTGACGGCGATCGAGTCACTGCCCGCTTCGGAGGCCGCTCGGAGGACGGGTAAGTCGATCGGTGCGGTCTACATGGCCAAGAGCCGCGTGATGAAACGACTGAAGGAACGAATCC
>SKKK01000548.1 GCA_007121535.1 Planctomycetaceae bacterium
CGGCCACCGGTCGTGTGGGTCCCGAGCGCCGAGCGGGAGCCGGCCGGGCCCCCGCTCGGCGCTCGGGGGGCCACATGGGCTGAATAGGCGTACTTGACCAAACGGCGTGCAAGCCGTAAACCATAGCGTGGACTTTACTTCGCTGGACTAAAGACAGGGACCGACGATGAACATTCCGATCGAAAACGCCATCATCAGCGTCAGCGACAAACTGGGCTTGAACGATTTCGCTCGTGGTCTGGCCGATTGTGGCGTCACGATTTACAGCACCGGGGGGACGCGTCGGCATCTGGAAAAGGCCGGACTAGACGTCGAGGACATCTCTTCCTATACCGGTTTTCCCGAGATGATGGATGGACGCTTGAAGACGCTTCATCCCAAGATTTTCGGGGGCATTCTTTGCCGGCACGATCGCCCGGAGGACATGCAGGCCATCGACCGGCACGAAATCGTTCCCTTCCCGCTGGTGGTGGTTAATCTGTATCCTTTCGAGGCCACGATCTCGCGCAGCAATATCACCATCGAGGAAGCGATCGAGCAGATCGACATCGGGGGTCCCAGCCTGGTACGAGCGGCGGCGAAGAACCATGCGTTCGTCGCCGTCGTTACCAACGCCGAGCAATACTCCTCGGTATTGCTGGAAATCATTGAAACGGGCGGCGTTTCCGCGGAATTGCGACGTCGGCTGGCGGCGGAAGCATTCGCCCGCACGGCGGCCTACGACCGAGCGATCGCGGATTATTTCGCCGATCAGTGGGACGACGGCGGTTTCGCTCCGATGATGAACCTGACGCTGCGACGAAAGTCCGAGCTGCGATACGGGGAAAACCCGCACCAGCGAGCGGCCGTGTATCGCGAAGTCGGCGCTCGCGGCGCCAGCCTGGTGACGGCTCGACAATTGAACGGGAAGGAGCTGTCCTACAACAACCTGCTGGATCTGGACAGCGCCCTGTCCATCGTCCGGCAGCTTTCTCAGCCCGCTGCGGCGGTCATCAAGCACAACAATCCGTGCGGCGCCGCCGTCGGGTCGTCGTTGGCCGATGCGGCGACCAAAGCGATGGCCGGGGATCCGCTGAGCGCCTACGGTTCCGTGCTGGGCTTCAACCGCACGGTGGATGTGGACACGGCCGAGGTGCTCTCGCAACCGGGGCTGTTCATCGAAGCGATCGTCGCGCCGGATTTCGAGGCGGCTGCCGTGGGCGTGCTGACCACCAAGCCGAAGTGGAAGAAGAACGTTCGGCTGATGCAGGTCGGACGCTTGGACGATCCACCGGGGATGCGGCATTATCGCTATATCGACGGCGGGATGCTGGTGCAGCAATCGGACTCTGGTGCGGATGTCGAGAGCGATTGGCAGGTGGTGACCGACACGCAGCCGTCCGACGATCTGTTGTCGGACTTGCGTTTCGGCTGGGCCATCGTGCGGCACGTCAAGTCCAATGCGATCCTGCTGGCCAAAGACGAAGCCGTGTGCGGCGTCGGTGCGGGCCAGATGAGCCGCGTGGATTCGGTGGAAATCGCGATCCACAAAGCCGGGGACCGTGCGGCCGGATGCATCCTGGCCTCGGATGCCTTCTTCCCCTTCCCCGATTCGATCCACCAAGCGGCCGATGCCGGCATCGCCGCGATCATTCAACCGGGCGGTTCGATCCGAGATCAGGAGGTCATCGCGGCTTGTAACGAGCGCCACCTGCCGATGATTTTTACAGGCCGTCGCCACTTCAAACACTAGAGGACAGAATCCAATGAAAATCGGGGTAACCGAAGGCCGTATTCCGGAGATCGAGGCAGATGCCGTGGTCGTCGGGGTGGATGATAAAGGAAACCTGACCAAGGAGGCGTTGGAGATCGATCAGGCCCTTGGCGGAAAGATTGCGGCGCTGGTGCAGACAAAGGAGATCACCGGCAAGTTGAACGAATTGACCGTCCTGCTGGCTCCCAGCGGCATCCGCGCGGGCCAAGTGGTCGTTGTCGGGCTGGGCGACCGAGAGAACTTCGGCTGTGGCCAAGCCTACCGGGTGTCGGCGTCGGCGGCCCGGCGGCTGGCCGAAAAGAAACGCAAACGGGTCGCTTTTTGCCTGGGCGACGGATGGAGCGAGGGCTGCGTCGAAGCGGGGATCAGCGGGGCGTTGGTCGGTTGTCGAGGCCAGGACCTGTACCGCAGCGAAAAGAACTGCCATCCGTTTGACGAGATCTTGTGGAATGACGATTACCAAGCCGTGTTGGCCGCCGGACAAATCCTGGGCGAAACCGTCAACCTGACTCGGCAATTGGTCAACGAGCCGGCCAGCCGGATCTACCCGGAGTCCTTTGCCGCCGAAGCGGAGAAATTCGCCGAGGAATTCGGGTTGGAAATCGAGGTCTGGGACCAACAGCGGCTGGAAGCCGAACGATGTGGTGCGCTGTTGGGCGTGGCCCGCGGGTCTGCTCGACCCCCACGGCTGGTGATCCTGTCGCATCGCGGGGGCGCCGCCGATGCGCCGACGCTGGCGCTGGCCGGCAAGGGAGTGACCTTCGATTCGGGCGGACTGTCGCTGAAGCCGTCCGAAGGCATGCAGGCCATGAAGTGCGATATGGCGGGCGCCGCGACCGTGTTCGGCGCCATGCAGGCCATCGCGCGACTTGAGTTGCCGATCAATGTAATCGGGCTGGCCGGGCTGGTCGAAAACATGATCAATGGCGATGCCTACAAGCTGGGCGATGTCCTGACCGCTCGCAATGGAAAGACCATCGAGGTGCTGAACACCGACGCCGAAGGGCGGCTGGTCCTGGCCGACGTGCTGGACGTGGCGGTCGAACGCGGCGCCGCCAAGATCATCGATCTGGCGACCCTGACCGGCGCCTGCCTGGTCGCGTTGGGAATGGACGTCGCCGGGGTGATGACCAACGACCAGGACTGGTGCGACGCGGTCCTGGACGCGGCGGAAACCTGCGGCGAACCAGCTTGGCAACTGCCCATGTTCCCGGAATACGGGGAACTGATCCGCAGCAAGGTGGCCGACATCAAGAACATCGGCCAAGGACGTTGGGGCGGTGCGATCACGGCCGCCAAGTTCCTGGAGGAGTTTGTCGCAGGCAAGCCGTGGGTCCACATCGACATCGCCGGCCCGGCATTTCTGGAAGAGGCGAAATCCTGGACCGATGCGGGCGGGACGGGCGCCTTTGTACGAACCCTGGTGCAGATCGCCCGCAATTGGCAAAGCACCAGCGAGTGATGCTGGACGGACATTCTTTGCCGATGCCGAGCTTTCATCGCTTGCGTGTTTGTCTTTCACGTCGTAAAAAACGAGCATGAAGAATGCAATCGTATTGGTTATTGATCGGCTTCAAACCGGCTTTTTGGGGCCTTACGGCAATACTTGGATCGATACGCCCAGCTTCAATCGCTTGGCTGCCGAATCGGCGTTGTTCGAGTTCGCAATCAGCGATTCGACGGATCTGCCGGTGGTCTACCGGTCGATGTGGGCCGGTTTGCACGCGATGAGCGATCCGCGTTCGGTTTCGGGGTTGGCCGAAGTCGCCAGCTCAAGCGGTATTCGGACCGTGCTGATCACGGACGAAGCACAGGTCGCCGATCATCCACTGGCCGGCGGCTTTACTGAGAAGCATCTGGTCCCGACGCCGCCGGTGGCGGCAGCCGCCGAGGATATCGGAGATACGCAACTGGCTCGCTTGCTGAGTTCGGCACTGGACTGGTTGCAGCATGCAACCGCCCCCGCAGACTCGCCGCGTCAACCTTACTTGCTGTGGATCCACAGCCAGGGCATGCAGGCGGCTTGGGATGCACCGTTCGATCTTCGTCAGCCGTTTGCCGACGAGGACGACCCGGAACCGCCCGATTTCGTCCAACCGCCGTGCCGCCGGGTTGCCAAAGACGAAGATCCTGACCAATTGCTGGGAATCCAACATGCCTATGCCGGACAAATCAGCCTGTTGGATGCCTGCTTGGCGGTGTTTTTGGAAGCTTGTACGACAGCCGATTCCGATGACCAGACGTTGCTGCTGCTGGCTTCGCCGCGCGGTTACCCGTTGGGGGAGCATGGACGCATCGGTCCCGTGGATGCTTCGTTGTACGGCGAGTCGCTGCACGTACCGTGCCTGGTGCGATATCCTGATCGCCGGTACGCCCTGCAACGTTGCCAGCAATTGGTGCAACCCAGCGACTGGTACGCGACGTTGCTCGACTGGTTTTCGTTGCCCCGGCCGTCGCAATCTCATTGGGGGAACGTTTTGGAACGTCTGCTGGATGGCCAGATCGAATCGGACCGCGTATGCGCCGTATCGGCGGCTTGCCGCGCTCTACGCACGAAAGCATGGCTGCTGCTGTGCAAAGACAATGCCGACCACAAGCTGTTCGCTAAGCCGGATGATCGGTGGGAGGTCAATGAAGTGTCGGACCGCTGTCGGGATGTGATCCCCGAGCTGATCGCGCTGTTGGACGAATTCGAACGCGCGGCCCGCTCGATGCATCCCCTTCATTTTTCCCCAATTCCTCATTCTATCGCTAGCAGTGATCGTTAACCGCTCGATCGAGTGTGAAAAACCGGTCCGGATCGATATGGCTCTCAGAACCTTTGCGAGTCTATAATCCGCCGCTTTCTTTTAACCAATCTATCATCCCCCCGGAATGGGCGATGCTCGGACAGGGACGTCCGCAATTTGAATCGCTGCCACGGATGGCATCGGGTTTATCGCCGTTGCCCCGCTGGCCGTGCGCCATGATGTTGTTGTTCGTGGTTGCGCAGTTGCTGTTGCTGGCGTCGTCCGGTCGTGCGTCTGACGTCGATCTGAATCTGCGGGCTGCGTGGGGAGGTGGTTCGCCGCGTTGCTGGACGGGCGAGATCCAGGTTCAAGATTCGACGGGCGAGGCACTGAAGACCGCTCGAATTTTCGATTTGGTTCCGTTGGGGCTGAGTCCCGACGTACCCGGTTCGATGCGTGTGTCAGGGTCCGTGATCTCGATCACCCCACGTGTGGTTCGCGATTACGACGGGATCGATTTCCGGTTGCGAGCCCCGCGAGATGCGAATCTGATGGTCCAGTTGACGCCGCGAGATCAGCCGCGTGCTCCATATCAGGTGACGATCCCCGTAGCGCATCTGATCGACGATTTCCACAGTTCTTTGTTGGACAATCACGGGAATCAACTGCGTGTGCGGCGTCGGCCCGGGGATGATTTGCGAGTGCATTTCGAGCGAGATTCGCTGGTGTTTGGCGGCGGCGAGCACTTCGAATTCTTCGTGAATCCGTATCGTCTGGCCGGTGAGACCGATGTGACGTTGAGCTGCGAATTCGCGCTGGTCGATTCGATGAGCGGAGAAAAGCTTTGGGAGGAAACCCGTGAGATGCGTATCGATTCGACGGGCAGCGCGTCGGAACTTGGTCCTTTCTCGGTCCGGATGCCGGATCGCGATGGCGTATTCGATCTGACCATCCAGGTCCTCCGTCGCCGCTTGCCGACTCCGTTTGCTCCCACCAAGACGATCGCCCAGCGATCGGTGCAGGTTGCCGTGGTATCATCGTCTGTCGGGAACTTGCCGGCATCATCGCCGTGGAACGCTTTGGGGGAAATCCTGCCCCAGGCCACTGAGGTGGCTTCGTTGAACGAGAGCGGCAAATCACGGATTTGGAATCCTTTGTCGAAGGTTCCTCACTGGTGGTGGGTTCCCGGTTCCACGAGTGGTGAAGCTAAGCGTCCGCTGGGAAACGGCAAGTCCTCGATGGCGACCGATCGCGGGGAAGGCTTCGTTCGCCTGGAACCCGGCGGATGGCAGGCGTATCCGCTGCCGACCGCCACGCTGCTGAGACCTCATCTGCTGGAGTTCGAGTACCCGGCGGATCTTCCGCAAGGGTTGCACTTTCGCGTCATCGAACCGGGAGCTTCCGGAATGGTGTCGCCGTTCGGTCCCGCTTCGGGTTTGGATCTGACGGATGCGACGAGCCAGGCGAGTGGCAAGTCGGATCGACACCGCATGGTCTTCTGGCCGAAGACCGAGACGCCATTGCTGCTGGTCACCAACAGCCGTCCTGACCAGCCCGCCGTATTCGGTCGCATCCGTATCCTGGCGGGTCCGACTCGATTGCCCGCAGCTCGCACGTCATCGCGATCGGATGGCCGCCTGCTAGCCGCCTACTACGATCACCCCTTGTTTTGGGAGGATTTCGCCGCGACCAACTCCGTCGATGCCTTGACGGGCCGCAGTCTGAACGACTGGCGAACGTTCCAGGAAGGCGGTCTGCGGATGGTCGAGTATCTGGAATTCGCCGGATACAACGCAGCGATGATCAGCGCGTATCACGACGGCGGCTCAATCTATCCCAGCCGATTGATCGAGTCCACGGCCCGGCATGACAACGGGACGTTCTTCGGGACGGGCCAGGATCCCGTTCGAAAGGATGTCCTCGAAATGCTGTACCGGCTGTTCGATCGTCGCGGGATGACGCTGATACCCATGCTGCGATTCTCGGCGCCGCTACCGGAATTGGAGCATCGCTTGCGTCAAGATCCTGCCGCGTCGTCGGGTTCATCGCTTGCTGCCGATCGTGGTCCATCCCCAGCCGACTCCGTCCCAACGCCGCCACCGGGTATCGAATTGGTCGGGATGGACGGACGCACGTGGCGTGAGAGCGTTGGAGCCAGTCGAGCGACCGGCGCTTACTACAATCCACTCGATCCACGAGTCCAGCAGGCGATGCGCCGCGTGGTGGTCGAATTGGCCGATCGCTACGGGCATCACGCTTCGTTTGGCGGTGTCGCCATCCGCTTGGGACCCGACACCTACGCACAAATGCCCGATTTGACTTGGGGCGTCGACACTCACACGATCGCTCGCTTTACGGAATCCAGTCGCACTGCGCCGCCGGCGGTCTCCGAATCCGAAGCACAAGACCTGGCCTCGTGGATCATGACCGAGCAACGCGACGCCTGGGCTCGCTGGCGCGCTCAGCAGATGGCCGACTTCTACGTTGCGATGCAATCGGACGTGACCGACCGCGTCCCGCAGGCTCGACTCTATCTGGCCGGGGCGGATATGCTGAACCATCCGGCGATCCAGGCGGAATTGAGCCCGCGATTGCCCGAACGCCTGGATGTCCGCCGGCAGATGAAACGCGTCGGCATCGATCCATGGCTGTACGCTGCGTCGGACCGGATCGTGCTGATGCGGCCGGAACGCATCGCTCCGTTGATCTCCTTGGAAGAACACGCGGCTCAACTCCAGTTGCGTTATTCCACCGAGATGGATCGAATGTTCGCGCTGCGGACGGCGCCTGCGGCGGAAGCCGAGTCGTCCGGGACCCTGCGGGCCACGACCGGAAACCTGTTCTATCATGAGCCCAAATCTTTGATCCCGGCTTCGTTTCGAGACGCCAGTCCTTACGGCCCGGATCGCACCAGCAATTGGTTCCTTGACCAGAGTGTTCCCGCCGGCGCCACTGCTCGGAAACGGTTCGTTCGCGCGCTGGCGATCCAAGACCCCCAAGTGATGGTGGACGGCGGTTGGGTTACCGGACAGATCCCGCTCGAAGGACTCAGTGAAATCCTGTCCGCCTATCGACAATTGCCCGCTGCTCGCTTCGAGACCGTACGGTCGTCATCCGCAGGCGAGGAGACGCAGCCTGTGGTCGTCCGGCGTCTGTCGACCGGACAACGAACCTACCTGTACCTTGTCAACCATTCACCGTGGCCCGTGCGGGTTGCGGTCAGCCTGGACGATCGTCGTCCCTTCACGTTGACTGCGCTGGGCGATCGCAACTTGCCGGATGTCACCGGCGGCACGTCCGGATTGAAGTGGCACGTCGAACTCAGGCCCTACGATCTGGTCGCTGCCCGGTTAAGCGCTCCCGAGATTCGAGTGCGGGACTGGCAAGTCGGTTTGCAGCGCGAGGTACTGGTCGAACTGCGGCAATCGGTCGACGAGCTGCGGCGACGCATCGGTCGTTTGAGCGATCCGGAACCCTTGCCGGTGCTGACCAACCCCAGCTTCGAAGCCGCTGTTTCGCACCAGACGCTTGTGGGATGGGAACATGCCACCGGCGAAGGCATTTCGGTAACGATCGACGACGATTCCGCTCGTGCAGGTCAACGTTCCTTGCGAATCGACAGTTCCGGGCCGGTCGTTTGGGTCCGCAGCAACCCGTTCCCGAGCCCGAAGACAGGCCGATTGGATGTCTTTTTCTGGCTGAAAGTCGACGATCCGGACCGCCAGCCCACCTTGCAATTGGCCGTCGAGGGACGATTGAACGGCGAGCCCTATTACCGGGCGTCCCGGGTCGGCGCCTCCAGCCCTTGGCAACTGACCGATTCCTGGTGGCGATACCAGCTTCGAGTCGACAACCTGCCGCCAAATGTCACCGATCTGCGAGTGGCGATCGACCTGATGGGCGCGGGCCAGGTCTCCGTCGACGACATCCAGGTATTCGACTTGTGGTTCGAGCGGATGGAACGCAACGAGTTACTCAAGCTGAACGCCTTGGCGAATCTCCATCTGGGCAAAGGAGCGGCCGTGGACTGCGAACGGTTGCTTCGCGGTTATTGGGCCGAGTTCCTGCGGCGGAACGTGTCCGTCGATTCGCTGCAACTGGCCGAACAGACGAGGCCAGCCGTCACGACGACCGAACCGGCTGCCGCGTCTCGTCCCGATCGGGACCCGGCGGCGAAGGAACCCTCGACTTCCTGGTTCCAGCGAGTCGTCCCCAGAACGCCCACCATGCCTCGACTGTTTCGATAGGCCTGTTGGGCCTCCATGCGATTCCCCGTAGCTACGTTCGCCGGAACGTGGAGATTCCGCACTCTGGCGAGTGCGGCTACATGACCCCCGCCCCCTGCACGAAACGCGACACACATACGTTTGTCGATCGTTACGGGCTTCGCTTCCCACGGCCTTCGTTTCCGAATGCGTCGCGACGAAGCTTGCCCAACTCCAGCAGATGGGCGATCTGCTGTCTGTCTTCCGCGTCCAAAGCGGCGCGGAATTGTGCCAGCGTTGCCGAGAACTCATCCAACGCTTTCAAAACAGGTTGCCGGTTTTGCAACAGGATCTGAAGCCACAGTTCCACGTCGCCCGCCGCGACTCGCGTGGTATCCCCCCATCCCGAACCGGCCAGCGAGAGAAGCTGTTCCGGTGTGGCAGCCGCCAGCACCGAGGCGACGACGTGGGGCGTATGGCTGACCGCTGCGACGGCCGCATCGTGCGCTTCGGGCGTCATGCGAACCACGAGCGATCCCAACGAGCGCCAGAAGTCCTCGATTTGCGACGTGAGATCCGTCGACCTGTCCTGGCCGGGGGTGACAACCGTGACTCGATCGACGAACAAATCCGCCCGACCATGACGCGCGCCACTCTTCTCGCTGCCCGCCATGGGATGGCTGCCGACGAAGCGGGCGGCCAATTCGGGAGTGGCTGCCAGTTCTCGACAAATCTGCGACTTGGTGCTGCCCGCATCGGTCAGCAAAGCGCCGGGGGCGCTGGCAGCCGCCTGGCGAACGTGCGAAACGATATGACCGACCGGCGTGCAAACGACGATCAACTGGGCTTCGGCTGCGCCCCGAGCCATATCGGTGGAAAATTCCGTCACCGCCCCCCCGTCGCGAGCCTCTTGCAACCGTTGGGCATTGCGGCCGATGCCGATGATCCTTTGCGCCAGGCCGCGTTTTCTGAGCGCCAGCCCGATCGAGGCGCCGATCAAACCCACGCCGACAATCGCTACCGAATCCCATTGTCTCATCGCTGTTCGGCTCCGCTTTCGTGGTATGCGCGGTGAGCGGCTTGGTAGACCTCTTGCAGCGGCACCTGGTGTGCGATCGCCACCGTTCGACAAGCTTCATACTCGGGCGAGAATCGCGGCCGATCGTTCAGCAAGGCCAACTTGCCCTGCACGGGTCCCCAAGGCGTGTCGACCGTGACCGCTTGGCGAGCCAGCTTTTGCCGCGTCACCGGCCAGCGGCGAACGCCCAGGGTTGTGGTTTCACGAAAGAGGATCTGCGTCAACGCATCGGCACGTTCCGCCTGGCACAGTACGCTGAGCATCACGGCGGGACGGCCTTTCTTCATTTGGATCGCCGTGGTGTAAGCGTCCAAAGCGCCGCCGTCCATCAGCAATTGCAGCGTGTGGCCGATCAGTTCGCCACTTTGATCGTCCAGATTCGTTTCCAGCATCCAGACCTGATCCTGCAGCACCGCATCGTCGCTGTGGCCGATCAACAAGCGGACGAGATTGGCTTGACCTTCGAAATCGCGACTGCCCGCGCCGTACCCGATCCGCTCGATGCGCATCGGCGGCAACGGCCCGAACCGGTCGACCACCGTCGACACGATGGCGGCGCCGGTCGGCGTCGTCAATTCGGCCTTGATGGTGGACGGCGCCAGCGGAACGCCCTTCAGCAGTTCCGCGGTCGCCGGTGCAGGGACGCTGACCAGCCCATGGGCGATCTTGACCGTACCGGAACCGGTGGGGATCGCCGAGCACTCGATGCGGTCGGCGCCCAGCAGGTCGATGCCGATCGCGGCTCCCACGATATCGGCGATCGAATCGACCGCTCCGACTTCGTGGAAGTGCACGCGCTGGATGGTCGTGCCGTGGACTTTCGCTTCGGCCTCGGCCAAACGCTGAAATATCTGCTTGGCCAGATGCTTCTGGCTGGGCGTCAGGTCGCTGCGATCGATCATCTCCGTGATATGGTGCAGATGCCGATGCACGTGTTCGGGCTCGTGCTGGACATCCACCTTGGTAGCTCGAAAACCTCGGCGTTTCACCTCGTGCCCGACCAGATCGCAGTTCGTCAGTCCCAGCGATCGAACGCCGGCACGGATCGCATCCAGGGGCACTCCCGAGTCGACCAGCGCGCCCAGCATCATGTCGCCGCTGATTCCACTGAAACAATCGAGGTAAACCGTCGTCAACGAAGTGTCTCCTTTTGCTGCCAGTCAGTTTTTCCGGGAACGGGAAGCTTTGTCTCGATCAGGTTGATTCGGATTCGTCCGGCGTGGCCTGGTTTGAGCCGGTATTTGCGGACGAGTCCTCCTTTGGGGCGATTGGCTCAGCCGCGCTTCGCTCGTTCGCCGGGGTAGCCGACGCCGGTTTCGGAGTCGATGGTTGCTTGGCAGCGGCCGCCGGTTCTTCCGGTTTCGGCTTCGGCTTCGACTTCGGTTCCTTCTTCGGCGGCGTCGGCTCGGGCTTGCCTCGCGGCGCGAAAAGCAGGACCGTCACGGCGCCGCCGATCACCAACATCAAACTGGCGTAGAACAGCGACGTGGTCTGCTGGTACGTGCCTTCGTGCAGGATCGTGACGAACGTATTGATCACCGGGGCGCCGCCGAAGACCAACGGCATCACGTAGATCGGCTTACCACCAAAGTTGAACGCCATGATGATCCCTAACGCCCCCAAAGCGCCGGCCGCGCCACCGGCCAACGACCAGACGGTACCGTGAAACGTCCAAGTCCCTGGTTCCACAAACAATCGCATCAACGCCAACGGCACCAAGACCGCGATCACAAAGTACGCCAACCCCACGCACAAGAAGGGCCTGAGCCGACTGCCGCCCATCTTCATCTGGCCTTTGTGCAGCACCGGACCGTAACTGCCCCAACAGCAACCCGTCAGCGCGATGGACAACAGCACGAGCGTTAATCCGGCAAGTCGATCGAGTAGAGATGTCGCCGCATGTTCCGCTTGCTCCAACACGCCATCGGCTGCCGGTGCAACCGCCGTTGGACCGGGCATCGGCGCAGGGGCGGGCTGCACCGGCCGGGAATACATCACGCCCGCAGCACCGATCGCCACGATGATCACCCCGGCAATGAACACCGGACTAGCCTGCCGGAATGTCTTGGTCATCCACATGGCGACCAGCGTGCTCATCACCGGCGCCAATCCAAAGACCAGCGGCATAACAAACACCGGTCGACCGCCAAACTTGAACGCCAGCGTGATTCCCAATGCACCAAACGCTCCCGCTATCCCCGCCATGAAAGACCAGAATGCCCCGGTGATTGTCCAGTGACCTCGCTCGCCGCGAAACCGCAGCAGCATCGAAGGCACCAGTACCCCAATCAGAAAATACGAAATCCCGACGCAAATGAATGGCCGCAGACTGCTGGGTTGTCCCGCCACCCCCAGCCCATGTTGCCCTTCGTGCAACACCGGACCGTACAGGCCCCACGAAGTGAAGGTCATGGCGACAAACAACAAGACGATCGGCAAGGTTCGCATGTCAGATTATCCGGCGGTTTGAAGTCGAACAGAACGCCCGAGTGGCAGGTCGCTACGGGCTGAACAGCCGTGAGTCTAACAAAACGGCCATCGATTGGGCAGGGTCTCGATCACAAACCTCAGAATTATCGATCGTTGGAAGAGACGCCGATTTTTTCCAGAAAAGTGTTTGACATGTCGACCGTTTTCGTGTTTACTAAAGATGGTTGGCCGCAGTCTGGAAGCCAGGACGGCGGCGCAATTCCCGAACGCTGCTTTCGTGAAAGGGCTGCTAAGACCCTGGAGATGCGGCGGCGTGGTGGGTGGTGGCAAATCGAGTTGCGGCCCACCATCGATCCGTCGCATCAAAATGGAGATATCGGCCGTTTCTACGAGCTGAGGAGGGTCGAAAAAGCCGTATGCCCTGAAAGCAGCCTGGGTTTGACTCGCTGGTGATGAGCCTTCCTGACTACCCTTCGTTCGAGGAGTGCGAATGGCTGCCGTTGTGGCTGTTTCCGAAGAGAGCGAGGTGACTCGTTTTCACCACGGGAGCTGCCACCAACCAGACTGGAGGGAGCAGGGTGAATTCCTGCTCCCTTTTTCTTTAATGGACGCAAGAAAATTCGCCTCTTGAACGGAGAACTCCGCATGCCTCATCCCATGACTCGGCGACAATGGTTATCGACCACAACACAGGCTGCTTGTGCGGCTGCGGCCGCAGGAGTCTGGAATCCTTCCGCTGCTGCGGGAACGGCGGATGGTTATCCGCCACAGCGCACCATCACTCGCGGTCCGAAACATCATTGGTTCGCCTATTACGACAAGTTGCAATTCGATCCCTCGGGACGGTACTGCCTGGGGATGCAGGTGGACTTCGAGCATCGCAGTCCGCGACCGGATGATGTGATCCGGATCGGGATGATCGATTTGCAGGACGAAGATCGCTGGATCGACTTGGACCAGAGTCGTGCCTGGGGTTGGCAACAGGGATGCATGTTGCAGTGGATTCCCGGTTCGGATCGGAAGATCCTGTGGAACGATCGAAAGGACGACCGGTTCGTCTGTCATGTGTTGGACGTTCGGTCCGGTCAGCGGCAAACGATCGGGCATCCGATCTACTGCTTGAGTCCCGATGGGCGGACCGCGTTTTCCGCCGACTTTCGCCGCATCAATGACACGCGCCCCGGCTATGGGTATGTCGGCTTGCCGGACCCGCACGCCGACCAATGGGCTCCGGCCGAATCGGGCATCTATCGCGTCGATTTGCAGACGGGTCAGCAGCAGATGATCGTCTCGCTGGCAGAAGCCGCTGCGTTTCCGCTGCCGACGGAGAATCCCTACTTCGCGGCCGAAGACATGCCCCGAGCCAAGCATTGGTTCAACCATCTGCTGGTCAATCCCGATGGCACTCGATTGATCTTCCTGCATCGCTGGCGACCCGAGGGGGCCAGGCGGTGGTTGACTCGCATGTTCACGTGTGCTCCGGATGGCTCGGAACTGCGTTGCGTCATCAATACGGGGATGGCCTCGCATTTCATTTGGCGCGATCCGGATCATATCTTGGTCTGGGCGCGTCACGCTTCCCACGGAGACAAGTTCTATCTGGTCGAAGATCGAGACGACGGAGACTTCGAAGTCGTGGCACCGGATGTGATGACCCGCGACGGGCACTGTTCGTACCTGCCCGACCTGGACTGGATCGTCAACGACACCTACCCGGACGCGAATCGGGAACAGACCGTCTACCTGTACCACGTTCCGACCGAACGCCGCATCGAATTAGGGCGTTTCTACACGCCGCCCGAGTACACGGGGGAATGGCGAGTGGACACGCATCCACGGCACAGCCCGGACGGGAAGATGATCGTGATTGATACCGCGCATACCAGCACCGGGCGGCAAATGCATCTGATCGATATCAGCGAAATCGTCGCCGGGTAAGGCAGGCAAAGAAACAAGCGAGCGGATTGGCGCTTGCCACCGGTTCCGATACGACCGACAGACCGGCGGCTAGCGCCTTGCCGCTTACGTGAAACCCCGACCGCTATCCCCTCCGCGATCTTTATGGATCAGCGTCGTCGAGCGGTCTTCCCGCCCCAGCTACGGCGTCACCTGCTCGACGGGCAGCGGGGGCTGTTGGTCGTCCGTTTCCGTCGCTTCGGCTTCGATACGATTGACCGCGTTCAAGATGGCTTTGACAGCGGCTTCCACCGTATCGGTCGAAACACCGCGACCTCGGATCATCGCGCCATTGTGTTCGATCTCCATGGTGACCTCGCCTTGTGCGTCACGGCCGACCGTAGCGCTTCGAGCTTCGAAGCCTTTGCAACTGAGCCGCTTGTCGATGATTTTCTCGACCGCGCAGAAGGCCGCGTCGATCGGTCCATCGCCATCGGTCACCTCGGCGACGTGGTCTTGGCCGTTGTGCCGCAAGCACAGCTTGGCCCGCGGTGGCTGGCCGCTGCAGCAATGAGCCTCGAACGACACCAAGGTCCATTCTTCCTCCACCGGAGAGTGCAGAAGTTGTTCGATCAAGGCCACGACGTCGCCGTCGTAAATCTCTTTCTTCTTGTCGGCCAGCTTTTTGAACTCTTCGAACACCGCCTGAAGCTGTTCGCCGGTCAACTGGAAACCGAGCGTCTTGGCGCGTTCGTTCAACGCGGCGCGGCCGCTGTGCTTGCCCAGCACCAAGTCGGTATGCGTAAACCCGACATCTTCGGGACGCATGATCTCGTAAGTCGAAGGTTCTTTCAGCATGCCGTCCTGGTGAATTCCGGCTTCGTGAGCGAAAGCGTTGCGCCCCACGATCGCCTTGTTGCGTTGGACCTGGATCCCGGTCACCGACGCGACCAGACGGCTGGTGGGCACCAGACGCTGGGTCTTGATCCGGGTTTGGCACCCGAAGTAGTCGCTTCGAGTGCGCAACGCCATGACGATCTCTTCCAGAGAACAATTGCCAGCTCGCTCGCCGATCCCGTTGATCGTGCATTCGACCTGCCCGGCGCCTTGCTCGATGGCCGCCAGACTGTTGGCAACGGCCAATCCCAAGTCGTCATGGCAATGGACGCTGATCACGGCTTGATCCATGTTCGGCACTCGATTCCGGAGCATGGCGATGGTTTGTCCCATGTGCGTCGGGACGGCATAACCCACCGTATCGGGAATGTTGATCGTCGTGGCTCCCGCCTCGATGGCCGCTTCGACGACTTGGCACAAAAAGTCATGTTCGGTCCGCGCAGCATCTTCGGGAGAAAACTCGATGTCGTCGCAGTAACTCGCCGCACGCCGCACGCCCTCGACCGCCCGCTGGATGATCTCGTCCGTGGACATCCGCAGCTTGAATTCGCGGTGGATCGCGCTGGTGGCCAGGAAGACGTGAATTCGCGGGCGTTCGGCCAGCTTCAACGCCTCCCAAGCTCGATCGATATCCGCCGGATTGCATCGAGCCAGTCCGCACACCGTCGTCCCTCGGACGATCCGCGAGATCTCACGCACGGCTTCGAAATCACCGGGCGAAGCGATCGGGAAGCCGGCCTCGATGATGTCGACTGCCAACGCCTCCAGGGCCTGAGCGATCTTCAGTTTCTCGTCCAAATTCATGCTCGCGCCCGGCGATTGCTCGCCGTCGCGAAGAGTCGTATCAAAAATTTTGATCTGTTTCATTTCGTTCGTTGTCACGTGGATCGGTGACATGGGTGATTTCCCGGAGTCTTATACGGCTCGGTCGAACAACAAAAAAACCCGAGGCTTCGGGACCTCGGGGTCAATAACGCTTGCTCTTACTTGCGCAAAAACCCCTAACATCCCGCCTCGACGGGCGCGAGTAACAGGCGAAGATCGAGCAACAACATCATGCGATCATTTCCTGATTCAGGGTTCTGTCAAGGATTCTTGCTCAGCACTTTAGTTTCCCAAAGATTAGTCCATACCTCACGTTCCGTCAACGCCTGGACCTCTTTTCGGCATAATCGCTACGATTTCAAGCCGGCCCTTGGGCGCAGACGACGGGCATGGGCTATGCTAGAGAATCCGCTGGCTTTCTTCAAACGGACGAACCTCGATGACTAATTCAACGCGACTGACTGGAATCTACACGCCAAACGTAGTACCTTTGGACGATCGTGGCGAAATCCACGAGGCTGAACTGCGGCGTTACGTGGACTGGTTGATCGATCGGGGCGTCCACGGCCTGTATCCCAACGGATCGACCGGCGAGTTCACTCGATTTACGGCCGACGAGCGTCGGCGCATCATTCAAATCATCGTCGACCAAACGGCGGGCCGGGTGCCGATTTTGGCGGGGGCGGCCGAAGCGAATACACGGGAAACCATCCGCGCGTGTGAACATTACTGCGAACTGGGGGTTCGAGCGGTGGCGATCGTTTCTCCCTTCTACTACAAGCTGACACCGGCCGGCGTTTATGCCTATTTCAAAGAGATCGCGGACCATTCGCCCGTCGATGTTACGTTGTACAACATCCCCATGTTCGCATCACCCATCGACGTGCCGACGGTGGCCCGATTGGCGGAACAGTGCCCACGAGTGGTCGGCATCAAGGATTCGTCGGGGGATCTGCCGCACATGATGCGGATGATCGCCGCGGTTCGCCCCATGCGGCCCGACTTCAGCTTCTTGACCGGCTGGGATGCGGCCCTGATGCCCATGTTGTTGGTCGGATGTGACGGTGGCACCAATGCCACCAGCGGCGTGGTCCCCGAGATTACGCGCAAGCTTTATGATCTGACGGTTTCCGGCGACTTGGCCCAAGCTCGGGATCTTCAGTATCGCCTGCTGAAGCTGTTCGACGCCATGTTGTATTCGGCCGAATTTCCGGACGGTTTTCGTGCGGCGCTGACGTTGCGCGGCGTCCAGGCGGGTGTGAGCCGTCAACCCAAATCGGACAATCAACGGCTGGAATTGAGCGAATTGAGTCGCCAGTTGCAGTGCCTGCTGGCTGCGGAAGGTTTTACGGACGAACCGGTCGGCGGCTGCTGCGTGCCGCGAGAGTTCGATCCCGAGCAGATTGCGCGGATCGTCCGCCAAGTGGTGGGCGATTTGCAGAACTCGACACGTGCCGATTCCACTAAATGAGTACCTGGCCGGGTGCTCGCCTTGGAAAGAGGAAGCTGGATGACCCGATTGTTGATCAGTGTCCGCGATGCGGACGAAGCGGCCACGGCTCTGGTTGGCGGCGTCGACTTGCTGGACATCAAGGAACCCGATCGCGGTGCGTTGGGCGCTGCATCATCGGCGGCGTGGCGCGAGGTGCTTGCCGTCAGCCAGGGTCGCGTCCCCATGAGCGCAGCCTTGGGTGAATTGCTGGAAAACATTCAGCACGATGACACGTTACTGGCCCGGTTTCAATACGCCAAAATCGGGCTGGCTGGTTGCCGAGGGCATGACGATTGGCTGCATCGGTGGGGCCAATGGCTGCAACGTCTACCGCCAAGCGTCGCGCCGGTCGCCGTGGTCTATGCCGATTGGACCTGCTGTCAGGCTCCGCCGCCGCAAGAGATCATCCAACATTCGGCGCGACTGGGATGTCGGGCGGTCTTGTTCGATACCCACGCGAAATCGGGCGGCGACCTGTTCTCCTACCTGCCGATGGACCGACTCGAGCCGCTTGTGGCCATCATCCGCAATGCTGGCCAACAGATCGTTCTGGGCGGTTCGCTCGCGGGCCGGACGATCCGGACCGCGTGCGAACTGAGCCCCGACTATATCGCCGTGCGAGGTGCCGTCTGTCAGGGACCCCGCAATGGACCGGTCGATCTCGAGCGGGTCCTCGCTATTCAAGCAGAGCTTTTTCAAACGCGGCACAGAACTCGGGCAGATCTTTCGGCAAGCGCGAGGTAATGATGTTGGCGTCCCGGATCATAGCCGCATCGGTGTAGTTGACCCCCGCATCGTGCAGTTCGTCGACCATGCCGGCGAAGCACGTCGCGCGTCTGCCCTCCAGAACTCCGGCCGTCACCAACAATTGAGGCCCATGACAGATGGCGGCCACGGGCTTGCCCGCTTCCACCATCGCGCGGGTGAACGCAACGATCGCTTCGTTCTGACGTAGCTTGGCCGGCGACCGTCCGCCGGGGATCACCAATCCGTCGAAATCGTCGGGGCAGACATCACCGATCGCTTTCTGGACGTAAACCTGGAGGTCGCTATTGTAAGGCGTCACGCGCCCAGGTTCGATACCGATCACGGTCACCTTGGCACCGCGGCTGACCACATAGCCCATCGGAACCAGCGCCTCGGCATCCTGAAATCCTTCCCCCACCAGGAAGGCGATGTTCTTCCCTGCTAACGGCCCGCTATGGTGGTTCGCATCGGCGAATCCCACTGAGAGAGCCAGCATGGCGGCCGCTGCCAGAACCAGACACTTCCGCACTACGGTGTTGATCGTCGATTTGCTAAATTTCATTTCTCATCCTCCTGGAATGGAACCAAGTAACCCACCGTCACCCTCACGGGTGACACGCTTGGGGAACCCTCCTCGAGTCCTTGTCCCTATTGTAGTGAAAACACGCGGCCTGTGAATGGCGTAAATCGTCCAACGATGCGATCATGGGATCGATTGGTGCGGTGATCGATTGGTGCGGTCGGTGATCGATTGATCGATTCGTGCCACCCATACATCGAATCGATCGACTGGTGCCACCCATATATCGTGCCTTACCTGGATGATTCGATCGACTTAACGATCGACACCATCGAGCAACAGCGTTGGATCACCGAGAGCCGGCAAGCATCTGCAACCACCCAATCGAGTTGATTTTCAGCAGAAGGAGAAGTGGCTGAGCACTCGTGACCACCGGATTAATACATCGTTAAGGTGGTTGATGTCGTTTCCAAGGTACTGCTTCTGTCCTCTCCGCTGTCTCTTCTGGCTCGGCTCTTTTGGGGTTGCCGAACCGGCCGTGTCTTGGGCTTAGCGCATGGATTGTGCTGGGTACCTGGCGAAAGGAAGATCGACGGCCTGCCTAACGGAAACGGGTTGTCCGGGGTTGGATGCGGCGTTGAGCCTGTCAGGGGATCTTGATCAGCGGCCGGCGCCGTAACGCTCGGGAAGTCGTTGTTTTCATAGGCGCGAGGTCATTTTCGAACCACAAGATTTCCACTGACGCGACGCACCAAGTGCCGCATCTCTAGAACACTCAGTGTGGCGAGAACTCGCTGAATCGGCAAGCCACTGGTGACGGCCACCGCGTCGATACTGATCGGTTCGGTGTCGATGGCCTCCAAGATCAGGCGCTCCTGGTCGTTCAATTGCAACTCGGCCGGATGATGGATCACGCGCCCGTCCGCCTGAGGCGTGGCTTCGACCAAGGGGCCCAATTCCTCTAGCACGTCTTCGACCGTTTCGACCAACTTGGCTCCATCCCGAATCAGACGATGGCAGCCGCGCGACATGCGGCTGTCCACCCGTCCGGGGACTGCGAACACCTCGCGTCCTTGCTCCATCGCATGGCGAGCCGAGATCAGCGCACCGGACCGCTCGCCTGCTTCGACGACGATCACGCCGAGCGTCATCCCGGTGATCACGCGGTTTCGCTGGGGAAAGGAACCCGTCATCGGCTCGCTCAGCGGCGGATTCTCGCTGATGACGGCACCGGCGCCGATCACCTGTTCGGCTAATGCGACGTGTTCCGGCGGATAGATATTCATGACTCCGCTGCCCAGAACCGCAAGAGTCCGCCCACCCGCTTTCATCGCTCCTTGATGGGCGACCGCATCGATTCCCCGCGCCAGACCGCTGACGATCGTCAAGCCGGCTCGAGCCAATCCCGCAGCCAATCGCTCGGCCGTCTGACGTCCGTAGTGGCTGCAATGCCTGGTTCCGACAACCGCCACCGACAAAGCGTCCTCGGGCATCAAGGTGCCGCGAACGAACAGGATGGCCGGTGGATCGTGGATCTCGCGCAACAGTCGCGGATATCGCGACGAATGTTCGGTCAACAGCGTGACACCGGACCGGCGACATAATTCCAATTGGGCTTCGACATCGATTTCGTCACAAGCTGCTACGATGCGTCGAGCCAACGTTGCCCCAACGCCTGGTACTTCCCGTAATCGACTGGCGGGTGCGGCCAGGATCTCTTCGGCTGTTTCAAACGTTTCCAGCAACGCGCGGCGAGTCGCCGGACCGACGCCCGGCACCATGGCCAGGCGCACCGTCGCGATCAGTGCGGGATCGAACGACTCGTCCTTCGAACCGTCTTGGAGATCGTCCATCGGTTTCCTCTACGCCAAATTGATCTGTGGAGCATCGCCCAGCACCCAGAAAAGTCCCACGTCACCTTTTCGCGAAGGTGGGGCAAGGCCCTGGTGACAACCAGTTTTCCGGTCTTCGTCGATCTCAATCTTCCCGGTCGCGGCCCAATCTCAGGCCCTTCTTGATGCCCTTGACGGCACCACTCGCAGCCCCCTCCGCGACGCCTTCGGCGGCTCTGGCTGCCTCTTGGGTGATCGAGCTTTCTCCGTGGCGTTTGCTGCGGGTGACGACGATGTCGTCACTGTTCTTAGGAAGCCCGTCGGGGCCGTTGGAACGGAGCGTCAGCACGTAATTGATCGGCCCCCGTTCAATCGTAGCCGATACGGGCTGCCCCCATGCGTTCATCCGAAAACTCCTTTCGTGCGCGAGCCAGGTCGGGACGCATGTCCCTTCTTCGATTCAAACCTGCTCGGGCAATTCGTACGGTTTGCGACTCGGACGTTCCAAATACTCGTTGGCGATGTCGCAATTGGTGAACCGCTCCGCGTGCGGATCCCACTGTAACCGCTGACCGGTTTCGCCGGTGCGTTCGCTGACCCAGCGAACGATATTGCCCAAGTGGCTGACGGTGACCGAGCGGTGCCCGATTTCGACGTGAGCGCCCGGTTGTCGGCGCTCCTTGATGCAGTCCAACCAGTCGCGGTAATGGTTGGTGCTCTGATACAACTGGACCTCCGGGTCGACCAGCGGTTCTTTGGCCAACTCCGGTGGATCGGAAACGACTTCGGTTCCCCGGACGGTCAACCAACCGTGTTCCCCCACGAAACGCGGAGGACTCGAACGTTCGGTGCATTGCAGCTCGATATCGCCCGGATACCGCATGAAAACCAGCGGGGCGCGTCTGCTGTGCGAATCGAACGGTTCGCCCTCCGTCCACACTTCGACCGGGCCACCGCCGTCCATGCCCAAGCCCCATTGGACCATGTCCAGGAAATGGGAACCCGTGCACGTGAAGTTGGCGCCAGCGAAATCCTGATAGCTGCGATAGGTCAGACCCGGCGACATTCCATTGCCCTGGATCGACGAATGGAAGGGATACAAAGGCGATGGACCGCACCATTGATTCCAATCCAAACCGTCGGGAATCTCCTGCGCAGAGATTTCTCCGGGCTGGATGGGCGATGAGTAATTCAGATCGACCACCCGCAGCAATTTACCCAGCCGTCCATTACGGACCAGCATACAGGCCGTGTACCATTCGATGGCCGAGCGACGCTGAGTTCCCGTCTGAAACACGACGTCGTATTTCTTCACAGCCTGGACCACCTTCTGACCTTCGCGGATCGTCCGAGTCAACGGTTTTTCACAATAGATGTCCTTTCCCGCTTGTGCTGCATGGACACATGGCAAAGCATGCCAGTGTTCGGGAGTGGCAATGACGACGGCATCGATATCCCGGCGGTCGAGGATTTCGCGATAGTCCTGGTATCGGGCCACGTCGCTTAGATCGGCTTGGCGTGGTGATACCCACCAACGTTCGGACACCAATCGCTGATCTTCCTCACGATGGTTTCCGATCGCGGCGGCGACCCGCAGATCCACGTCGGCAACGGCGGCGATCCGGACCTGGTCGAAACGTGAAAAACCTTGCCGCAGCAAAGCACCGCCCATTCGCCGAACACCAATACCGCCCAGCACGATTCGGTCGTTTGCACCGGGCTGGCCGGCACGAGCAAGAACACCGGACGGGATCAAAGAGGGAGCGGCGAAACCCGCGCAGCCAGCAGTGACGGCATGCCTCAAAAGGCGGCGTCGAGTCAATCTCGTATTCATCGAAGACTCTCCTAAACAGCAGAACAGTGGGTGAACCTGAATCCTTCCCTATGAATATAACGCTCGGATCAACCCGCTGCAATTCGGTCGCCTGCAATACGCAGCCGGGGATGCCAGTCCCGGGAATAAGCCCGAATGGAACGAAAAAAGCCTGGGAGAATGCAATCATTCTCTCAGGCCTCATTCTGTACCAGCCTGCTCTCGAGCGCCCCTTACGGCAGGAGAACGGCATCGATCACGTGGATGACACCGTTGCTGGTCAGGATGTCCGTCTTGATGACGTTCGCCTTGTTGACTTTCACGCCGGCATCGCAGGCCGAAATCGTCACCTCCTTGCCCTGCACGGTCTTCGCCGAGGACAGCTTGACAACGTCAGCAGCCAGGACCTTGCCGGGCACGACGTGGTAGGTCAGCACGGCGACCAGCTTGTCCTTGTTCTCCGGCTTCAGCAGGCTTTCGACCGTGCCCTCGGGCAACTTGCCGAACGCTTCGTTGGTCGGAGCGAACACCGTGAAAGGACCTTCACCCTTGAGCGTCTCGACCAGCCCAGCCGCTTGGACGGCCGCAACCAAGGTCGAAAACTGTTCTGCCCCCACCGCCGTGTCGACGATGTCCTTCTCGGCGGCCAGCGCCGGGGCGCTCGAAGAAACGACCAAACCCAAAACCAAAGCAAACGCGATACCTCGAACCATTCTTGAACTCCTAACTGGGAAACGAATGGGAAACGACAAGGCGGCGAGAATCGTCTCGCCAAAACATTTTTTGTCGTGTGTCGCTAAGACTTTAGGAACGTGAAAAGGGCTCTCACGAAAAATCTTTTTTCGATCGGCGAGGGTCTCCGCCCCCGCCGCAATCGCCGACCGAACGTCTCCCGGCGGGACTGGACAAGAACGTCCGCCAATCCCATAATCAGAGGCTATGCGCGACTACCAACGAGAAAACTTGAGCCACGATCCGGTCCACGGGTACATCCCGTTCACTTCCGATGCTGACACGGCGGCCGGCGAGACTTCGGAACGCCAGATCATCGATCATCCGTGGGTCCAGCGGATGCGTTACATCCACCAGTTGCAGACGGCTTGGTGGGTCTACCCGTCCGCCGAACACACTCGGTTCCCGCACGTGATCGGCGCGATGCACATGGGCAGCCAAGCGATGGCGGTGTTGTACGACAGTTTGCGCGATACCTGTGCGGATGTCCCCAGCCGCGGATACGTGGAAAGCCTGATGCGGATGGCCGGGCTGCTGCACGACGTAGGGCACGGCCCGTTCGGACATTTTTTCGACGAGCACTTTCTGCAAGGATACGGGCTGACTCACGAAACGTTGGGCGCGGCGATCATCCGCGGACCTTTGGCGGATTTGTTACGAGGCTTGCGGCGTTCGCCCAACCATGCCCTGGCTGCCGACGAACGACTGGATCCCGAACAGATCGCCTGGCTGATCACGCGACCTCGCGACGACGATGCGACGGATCGGCCGAAGTGGTTACGACTGCTGCGCAGCCTGATGAGCGGCATCTATACGATCGACAACATGGACTTTGTGCTGCGCGACGCGTACATGACCGGATACAGCCAGCGGGCGTTCGACCTGGATCGCTTGCTGCACTACAGCTTCTTTACGTCCGCCGGGTTGACCATCTACGATCGAGGCATGGATGCACTGGTGCGATTTGTGAGCGCGCGGGCCGAGCTTTTCCGTTCGGTCTATTTCCATCGCACGGTGCGGGCCATCGATTTGACGTTGGCCGAATTATTCGCCGAGAGCAAGCAGTACCTGTTCCCCGGCAACCCGCTGGACGATCTGACCCGCTACCTGCACTTCACCGAATCTTCGTTGCTGGTGGATGTCGCTCGCTGGCCGTACCAGCAGGACGATCGGCAGCGGGCCTTGGGTAAAGCCTGGCAACGGTTGTTGAGTCGTCAATTGGCTTGGGTGATGGTCTGTCAACGGAACCTGGTCTTCGCGGAAGACGACGCCGAACGCAGCAGCGTCTTCAGCGACGCGGAGATCGCCGAGCGGATGATCCGACGCCACTTGCCGGCCGAGCTGGCCGAATTGCCGTTCCGCGTCGACGTGGCTCGAGCCATCTTCCGTCCGCACACTCGCGGGCCGGTGGCCGATCAGAACTTTCTGTTCGATTCGGCTCGCCGAACCATTCGCCCCCTGACCGCTTATCAGTTGTTCCAGCGGTTGCCGGTCAGCCAGCGGATCTGTCGCGTATATGCCCGGTCGCTGGAACATGCCGACGACTTGGCCAGTGCCCTCGACCGTCTTCTGGGCGGTGAAGCAGACGACGACCTGACCAACATGTGATCGTCGATAAGAACCCGGTCAGGTACTTCCCGGTGCAATCGGGATAGGACGCCGCAAACGGGTGGGCTGTCGAGGACTTCGTCCGGCGGGGGTTGGTGACGAATGAATCAAGGAATCAATCGATCTCGGCTGGTGATTGGTCTGGCAGCAAGCGGTCGATGGGGCCGGAGTGGCTGTGAAAGAATGGGACTGGCTCCGAGCGAGAAATGAAAAAACATTGGAAAATTGCTGGCATTGCAGCATGCCGATCCGGCCAAATGAACGGTTGGTACGGTAGCCTTGCACGGATGACGGATCAATGGTCCATCAGCACGATCGCCGGGTCTTGCGAGATGGCGGACAGCGTCGGCAGGTAGCTGGCCATCATGGTCACCAGCGGCGCACCGAGGATGGTTCCCAGCAGCAGCAGGGGGTGGGCCTGAAACAGTTCCACCCCGATCTGCATCGCGCGGCTGCCCAGCACCGGGGTCAGCAGGTATCCGGCGACGCATCCGGCGATGCCGCCCAGCAGTCCCATCAGGACGGCTTTGCCCAGAAACAGGGACGCGATGCTCGGGCCACCTTTGCCCAGCGAGCGCAGCACCCCGATTTCCGCGCGTCGTTCGCGGACGTTCAGCCACGTCATCAAGCCGACGAACAGAGCGCCGACCAGCACGACGACGGGCGTCGTCAGGGCGACCAGACGAGTCATGGTTTGAGCCTGACGCTGGCGGCTTTCCGTTTGACGCTGGTTGCTGGCCAATTGGCGAGCGTGGTTTTCCTGAATGCGTTTCCAGTTGGCTTCGGCACGCGCCAACTCGGCCGCGCGAGCCGCTTCCACTACGTCCCGCTGTTGCTCGCGGGCTTCGGCTTGTGTCAAGTGCTCGGTGACTCTGGTATCCGGCAGGATCCCTTCCAGCTCTTCGCGGATCAACGAAATGCGGTCCCCTCTGCATTTGCAGTTCAGCGCCAGGATCTGATTGATTCTGCCCGGTTTGTTCAAGATCGCTTGAGCATCTTCCAAGTGCGTGACCAATTGCACGTCCTGCAACGTTCCGTACTCGCGCATGATCCGGGCGATCGTCAACGAATGCCCATTGATGTCGATCTGATCGCCCTCGTTCAATCCGAATCCCAGTTCATGGCCGACCAGGACGGTGCCTTTTTCGACGTTCTTCACCATGTGGGGCTTTTCTTCGTTCAACTGCGATTGGGTCAAGACGGGCAGCGTACCGACCAGCAGCACGGTACGATTGTTCCATTTCAACCGCTCTTGCAGCGTAGCCACGACGTGGACGATCAATTCAATGCGCTCGGCTTCTGCCAGACGATGGACATAATCTTCCGGAAAGTCGACGGCGACGAAATCCGTATACAGGTCTCCCATGTTGGTGTCTTGGTGCACGATGCGCAGATTGACGCCCATATCGCGCATGATCCGCCGCGTTTCCCTGTCCATCTGGGCCAATACCTGCTCGGTTTCCCGTTTCATTTCCGCCGTTTGGGCCTCCAACTTCGCCGCTTCGGCTTCCAGCTTGTCCGCTTCGTCCTGCAACGCTGCCAGATGGCGGTTGGTGTCTTCGGCGTAACCCGAGATCAGGGTGGGACCGCTGACGAACAGTGCGGCGGCCAGCGCGATCACGAGCAGGCAGAGGAAGAAATTGACGAAACGAAAACGGATTTCTGAAAGAACCAGATTCATTGCACTCATGCTATGACTCCTTGTTCTGGTGTTCGACCTGTTTCTCACAAACAATTTCGGGATGGTTCGTCGCAAGCTCGACGTTCCAAGAACAACTCGAGGTAACTCCGGCGTTCGGCGTCCGACAGGCCCAGGTGTTCGGCCAGCGCCAGGATCTGCTGGCGAGCGATGTCCAGTGTTTGCTGGTCGGCCACGCGTTCCAGTTCGACGAACTGTCCGACGCCATCGACATTATCCAGCGCGATGTCGATGGTTGCAAGCTGCCAGACCACCGTTCCTTTCCGGCGTTGCTTGCGAACGCAGGCCACGGGCGTGAAGCCCAGCGCGTCCAGCAGACGCTGCCAGTCCCGGGCGACGGTCTGACCGTGGGGCAACGGCAATTCAATCTCGCGCCGCGTCTTGGTGGTGGCGTCGATCTTGGGGCCTTTGTACGTGATGAACGTTCGGTCGTCCGATTGACGGATCCGCAGGGCCTCGTCGGTCTCCGCGAAATCTCGCGCGGGATGGGCAAAGTAGCGATCGGACTGACAGACCTGGCCCTTCCACTGCACCCCGACTTGCAACAAGCGACGTTCGAGGTTAGCGAGATCGGCGACAGGGAACTTTTGCTCGACTTCGAAATTCATCACAGCCTTACAAGGGAAAATCGTCGGTCGTCGCCTGTTCTTGGTAGATCGGCATGTACCGATAGTAGACTTCCAGAATCATGGTCGCCAGCGAGGTATTGTACAGGCGACCGCCGCGATCGGCGCCGTGCCCGCCCCGGAAATGCCAACTGCCCGTGGCCGGTCCTTCTTTGACCTGAGTATTGATCAGATAGTCGCGCATCTCGCGGTTCCACTTCTCCCAGTACTCGCCCCCGAACTGCCGCATCACCTGCGTGGCGTAATAGTTGTAGTACATGTCCGTCTTGGACGGTCCCGTTTCCGATAAGAAACGGACACCACGCTGCAACGCCTCATGCTCTTGGTTCCAACCCAAATACATCCGACTCAGCAACCCGATCGAGGTCGTGGACGGGCGTCGGGCGGGCGAGGTGTATCCGTAGTACGCGCCGCCGTCCCCCTGGACGGAATCCAGAAACTTGATCGTCCCGCGGATCGTGTTGGGATGCACCTGCAGGTAGGACATGTGACCGCTTTTCATCGCCATCACCATCCAGCCAACCACCGAGGTGTCGCCCGGTTGTCGAGGCCGGTAACGCCAGCCGCCGCCGATCGGATCCTGTGACGCTGCGATGTAATTCAGCGAAGCTTGGGCCGGCGCCATCAGCGCGCGATCCTTGGTCATGCCGTACGCTTCCGTCAAGGTGATCGCCGACATACCATGCGAGTACATCGTGCCTCCACTTTCGTGGAGTCCCCCGTCGCGTTTCATGTTGTTGATCAGAAAGGCCAGACCGCCTTTGACCTGTTTGCGGTAACTGCCCTCGACGTGCGTCTGACCGGCGCCCAAGAACGGCAACAGCGCCATCGCCGTGGCGCCGTTGCGCGCATCAGCCAAACTGCCTGGATTGTCGGACAAGCGAGCCCGATTGGGCGAGCCCAACCGATGATCGAAGCTCCATCCACCATCTTCCATCTGAATGGCCGCGATCCAACGTAAAGCGGCAGCCACCGCCGACTCGCTCTGTTCGTTGCCCCCATAGCGGGCAACCATCGCCTTGCGAGCCGCCTCGCTGCGCCCTTCCAAGCCGGAACCGCTGTAGCTGCCGATCTCTTTGTACAGGTCGCTCCGGGGCGCCGTTTCAGCACCGAAGTCCACCAGATCCACGGCGATCGCAGCCGCGTCGACATCGGCGGCAACCGACACCTCCGTGATATCCTCGGGCACCATGTTGGCGATCATCTCCATCGGTACCACTTCGGCCGAAAAATCGGTGGTCACGTCGACATCCAGCGGCGTCAGCAACTCTTCCTCGAATTCCTCGATCTCCTCGATGTCCTCGATCGGCGGAGCTGCCGTGATAATGTTCGACACCCGGTCCATCGGGTCCGGAACCGTCAAGATTGCCAGGATCAACAGGCCCACGGCATGCACCACCATACTGACCAACCAGCCCGGCACGGCCGTGAATAACAGAAAGCGATGCCCGCCAACCACGTACTCGTCTTCCGCCTCCTCGCCCTCATAATCGTCGACCTCAGCCGCCTCGGACGCCACAGCTTCCATCGCCTGTTGTTTCTGTTCCTCGGTCATGGTTCTTCTTTCGCCGGTTAACGTTCTTCGAACGGGGAATCGGGAACCTTTTGTCGTTAGACTAACGGAATCTTCAATTTAATCAAGAATGTGTCGAATTCGTCAAATCAAAATGGCAACAAAAACGAACCACCAATAAGACGGATTCACAAGATATTTTCGATCGGTTTCCGCCGATTTATTCCCTGCACCCAGAGTAATCCTAGTAGCATCGCGTCCGATTTTCGCTATACTTGGTCCTTTCATGCAAACAAAGAATCAGCATTTCGTGGTGGAGTAGATAACGCGATGGCAAAGTCGAAAAAGAAAGCCGAAGTGGTATTCCTGGTGTGTGAGGAAACGGGGGACTATAACTACAGCCTGCGACGTAAGCCGGGCGGCGAAAAACTGCGGTTGAAGAAGTACAGCCCCCGGTTGCGGCGGCACACGGTACACGTCGAAAAGAAGAAATAACCAGTCTCATGGTCGCAGCAGGGGGAGTGGCCTTCACCCCGAAATGGCATCTTTGGTCGGAGCCAATAGGCAATGGAGAAGCGTTGGCGCATCCAACCACACGATTCGGGCCAAATCCGTTTGCTGGAGCGGCAGGCTGGTGTTTCCTCCGTTTTGGCCCAGCTTCTCGTCTGTCGTGGGGTGACCATCCCCGATCAAGTACGGTGGTTTTTGGATGCGAAGCTGACTGGTTTGCGCGATCCCGAGCTGCTTCCGGGACTGCCCGAGGCGGCTGATCGCATTCATCAGGCGATCAAGCAGCAGCGTCGGATCGTTGTGTACGGCGATTATGACGCGGACGGGATGACCGGCACCGGCTTGCTGTACCGCTGCCTGAAGCTGCTGAACGCCGATTGTGGCTATCACGTCCCCAATCGTCTGGAAGAGGGGTACGGATTGCACGCCGACGCTCTGCGAAAGCTGGCAGAGCGCGGCGCATCGTTGGTGATTTCCGTCGACTGTGGCGTCTGTAGCGTGGGCGAAGCCGAGGTCGCTCGTCAGATCGGTTTAGAGCTGATCATCACCGATCACCACCAGATGGGCGACCAACTGCCGGACGCGGCGGCGTTGGTGCATCCGGGGTTGCCGGGATGCGATTATCCGTTTGCGGGTTTGTGCGGGGCGGGCGTGGCTTTCAAGTTGGCTTGGGCGTTGTGCCAACGAGCCCATCAAGCAAAGCGGGTGAGTCCGGCGATGCGTGAATTCCTGATGGCGGCGGTCGGTCTGACGGCGATCGGGACGGTGGCCGACGTGGTGCCGCTGGTGGACGAAAACCGCATCTTGGTCCGGCACGGGTTGGTCAGTTTACGCGAGCGTCCGGTGCCGGGGTTGGCTGCGTTGATGCGAGTGACGGGCCTGGACCAGAAGCCCGAGTTGGGCGGGGAAGACGTGGCGTTCGTGCTGAGCCCGCGTCTGAATGCCGCAGGTCGCTTGGGCCAGGCGCCGCTGGGCGTCGAGTTGATGACGACGGATTGCCCGGATCGAGCGACCCGCTTGGCGGAATATCTGCACCAGTTGAATCAGAGCCGGGACAGCTTGGAGCGGAGCGTCTATCAGACCGCACATAAACAGGCCACCGAACAGTTTGATCCCGAGAACGATCCCGCGTTGGTGTTGGACGGTCAGGGCTGGCATCCGGGGGTGATCGGCATCGTCGCCGGGCGACTGGCCGAAAAATTCCACCGGCCCGTGGTGGTCATCGCTTGGGACCAAGCCGGCGTGAAACCGGGAACCGGTTCGTGCCGTTCGGCTGCCGGTTTGGATCTTCACCAGGCTCTTAGCGCGTGCAGTGAAACGCTTCTGGGACACGGCGGCCATCGCCAGGCGGCCGGTTTGAAGTTGCAGCGCCATCGGCTGGAGGCATTCCGTGCGGCGTTCTGCGAGTACGCGGCCAGCGAGATCAAAGCGGGGGACCGCGTGGCGGAGATCTCGATCGACGCCGAGGCGCCGTTCAGCCAATTGACGCTGCGCACCATGCAGGAGATCGAACGGCTGGCTCCGTTTGGCGAAGGCAATCCGCGGCCCGTGTTGTGCGCGACAGGGGTGCGGCTGGTCGAGCCGCCGCGGAAGATAGGCAACGGCCAGCGCCATCTGTCGTTGAAGCTGAACCAATATGGCGTCAACATGCGGGCGGTGGCTTTCGGATTGGGCGAGAGGGCTGACGAAATCGCCGCCGTCGACGGGGATTTGGACGTCGCTTTCAAGCCGGTCATCAATGAATTCCGCGGGCGGCGCAGCGTCGAGATGCATCTGGTCGACTGGCGCCCCACCCGCGCGGCCGTGGCGGCAACGCGATGAGCGACGCGGAATTTCTGTTCGTCGTGTGCCAACGCGGTGCGGAATCCGCCTTGAAGCGCGAATTGGCGTGCACTTGGCCCCAGTTTCGTCTGGCCTTTTCCCGCCCCGGATTTGTGACCTTCAAGCTGCCCGTCGACCATGGTTTGAGCCCCGATTTCGCCCTGCGATCGGTGTTCGCACGATCCTATGGATTCTCGATGGGCCGATGCACCGGGTCCTATGCCGAGTTGATGGCCGATCAACTGTGGCAACAGGCCGGTCGACGAGCCGGTCAACAAGCCTGGGACCATCTGCACGTTTGGCAGCGGGATACGGCCGTACCGGGCGATCGCGATTTCGAGCCCGGCATTTCGACACTGGCTCGACAGATCGGGCGGATCGTGGCGGAGCGCCGCCCCCCATCCGTCGCGCCGCAGCGAGTGTTTCCGGTCAATCTGGTCGCTCGACCCGGCCAGCACATTCTCGACTGTGTCCTTGTCGAACCGGGCCAATGGTGGATCGGCAGCCATCAAGCTTCGGACATGCCGTCCCGCTGGCCCGGCGGGACACCCAAGATCGACATGCCGGACGATGCGGTGTCGCGAGCCTATTTGAAGATGACCGAGGCGCTGCTGTGGTCACGGTTGCCGGTCGCGGCCGGTGATCGCTGTGTCGAACTGGGCAGTTCCCCGGGTGGTTCGTGCCAGGCTCTGCTGGATCGTGGATTGATCGTCACGGGCATCGATCCGGCCGACATGTCGCCCGTGGTGTTGCAGCATCCGAACTTCACCCACATCAAGGCCCGCGGGGCCGATTTGAAACGGCGCGAGTTCAGTCGAGTCAAGTGGCTGGTCGCCGACGCCAATGTTGCTCCGAACCACACGCTGGATACCGTGGAACACATCGTCACCCATCGCCAAGTCGACATTCAGGGCATTCTGATGACCCTGAAGCTGATCGACTGGCACCTGGCCGATCGGATCCCCGAATACCTGCAGCGGGTTCGCCGCTGGGGTTACCCACTGGTCCGAGCCCGGCAATTGGCTTTCAACCGCCAGGAGTTTACCGTCGTCGCGCTTCGCCGTCGCCCTCGGCCATCGCGACGGTTTGCGACCAAGCGTCGTTTAACCTCGACCTGATCTATCTACGCCTCACCGCGAAACGTCCCCGTGACCAACAAATCGATCTCTGCGATCTCAAAATTCTCGGTTTGATCCAGCCGGTACCTTCTGAAGATGGCACTGGCTTGCCGGTATTGAACCGCGAAGCGGGCGAGCCCCTTATCTGCTGCCCGCTACCGTTCTGTCCATGCCCGCTACAGTTCTGTCCAGTTGCCGGCCAGCGGCGCGGGGAAGAAGCCTTGCTCGTCCGCCTGGACCGGTGCGGGGCTGTCGAAGTCCAATTCGTCCAGGTACGTGCAGAATTGGAAGTTCGAGTTCACGACTTCGTCCCAGGTCACGATCCGGTTGTAATGAGCGGCGGCACGGCCCATCAACGAAGCGTAATCGGCATACACGCCGCGAATGCCCTGATTGAACGGCCGATCGTTGCGGATGGCGTCGATGAAGTCCTTCCACTGGTAGTCCCACGGATTGAACGCATCCGGGGTGGGCGACCACTCGATGTTATCATCACGGATGTGCTGATCCTTGAAGATATGCACCGTCGCCGCGTGGATATTGCCGGAGAATTGACCGGCCTTCTTGGAACCGTGGACAAATGTCGCGAATTCATTGAAAGCGCCCTGAGCGCGTCGGAACCCGCAAAACGCCTTGCGGCCGTCCTTGAAGGTGAATTCCATCGTGTACACGTCCAGCGACTGGCCTCGATCCGTGGTCCCCACCTCGCGGCCCCCCATGCCCTGGCAGGACACGGGCCAATCGTCCATCAGCCAACAGCATTCGTCGATCTGGTGGATCAGGAAATCGACCATCTGGCCCGATCCGACCCACAGCAGGTTGTTCCTGCCGAATTGCAATTGAGCCAGCAGCTCGTTCGAGCGATCCCCTTGATTGCCCAGCCAACCACGGCCGCCCAGTCGATTGGCCCGGACGTACTGTAGATCGCCCAATTCGCCGCTGTTGATCTTGTCGATCAGCGCGGCGCGGGCGGGCGAGTGTCGGCATTGCAGTCCGGCCGCGATCTTGACGCCGTTGGTTTCGGCCTGTTTGGCCGCCTGCAGCAACCGATGCAACCCGGCCGGATCGACCGAAAACGGCTTCTCCATGAAGACGTTGATCCCCTTGGACACCGCATACTCGACGTGTAGCGGACGGATGTAGGCACGCGTCGTGCACATCGCCACGTCGCCGGGGCGCAGCGAATCGATGGCCTTTTTGTAGGCGTCGAACCCGACGAATTGCCGCTCCTCGGGCACGTCCACATTCTCTTCGAATTGCCTTGACAGCGTCCTGAACGATCCCTGGACCGAGCCCCCATGGACATCGGCCAACGCGTACAATTGGACCGGCCCCTGGTCTCGCGTATTCATCGCGTTGCCCACCGCACCGTTGCCACGGCTACCACAGCCGATCAGAGCCAGTCGGATCGTATTGTTTTCGCCCGCATGCACGGCAGGAATGTTGCCGGACAACACGGCCGCTCCCGCGACCGCCGCACCGCTGCGATTCAAAAACTGCCGACGATTGACATGCGAAACCTGCTTCGATTCGGACATGGATGGTGTTCTCCCGGAGCGTGAAAATGGAATGATTGTGGTTGGTGAGCCCTGCTCGATCTTCGTATAGGAAGGGAGCCTAGTGCGTTGTCCAGACTAAATTTTGGGGTCGCGATGAGTGAGCGGCACGGCGCTAGCCGCCGTTGGCGTCCAGAACCGGCGGCTAGCGCCGTGCCGCTCACAATCCGCATTTTTCGCCTAGACAACGCACTAGCATAGCAGCAAG
>SKKK01000518.1 GCA_007121535.1 Planctomycetaceae bacterium
ACGTCGGCCGACTTGCCGCGAAACGCTTCCAAAAATTCGGGGTCTCGAATGTCGTCTCCCAGACCGGGAGTCTCTTTTTGATCCAGGACGTAAACGCCGGTGATCGTGGTAAATTGCACATCCAGCCCGACCAGGATCTCGATCCTGTCCGCAAATCCCTGACCCGCAGCGACCAGGACCCAGCCATTGTGCTGGCCCGCTGCGTCGGCCGTGCGATACAGACGTTCCAATCGTCCCCCGGGCCCGGCCAGCGATAGCATCTCGGTATGCTGGATGACCGCTCCCGGGACCAGGTCCGGAATGACATCCAACGTCTCCTGCAAGCGGTTTGCCGCAATCCGCGGCGATAGCGAAGTGTGCACGCCCGCCAACGCACCTCCGTACAGGAAGCCCAGCAACAACACCAGCCAAGCCTGTCGCAGGTAATTGCGGTCCTTCGGCGTTTCCTGATCCATCATCATCCCTTCTGCGGCACGGGACCGCCAAGCGGACTGGGAATGGTCCAGCGGTTCAACAACGGGACCGTTGCGTTCATCAACAACACCGCGAACATCAATCCCTCCGGATAACTGCTGAAGACCCGGATCACCACGATAAAGAACCCGATGCCCAACCCGTACACGAACTTGCCCCAGCGAGTCACGGGACTGGTGACCGGATCGGTAGCGATGAACACGGCGCCGAACAGCAGCGAACCGGAGATCAAATGATTCATCGGGCTCAGCAGCGTCTGGCCGGTCAGATGACTGAACTCGACGCTCACCAGCGAGACCAGCACCACCCCCAACGGGATTTCCCAGGAGATCACGCGCCGCGCCAGCAAGTAGACGCCGCCCAACAGGATCGCAATCGCGCTGGTTTCTCCCAGCGAACCATTGACTTGGCCGATCATCAACGCCCAGAATCGCTCGGCCGTTTCGATCTGCAAGCGGGCTTCGCCCGCCGTGACTCGACCCGCCGCCAGATCCGCAGCGAACTGCTTGGCCAACGACAACGGCGTCGCCTCGGTGACCACCGTCAATTGCGATTCCACCACCACATAAGCTGCCGCCCCCAACTCGCGAGCAAAGCTGAGCATCACGAAAGCTCGGCCGACCATCGCCGGATTGAAGATGTTGCACCCCAAGCCGCCAAATACGGCTTTGCCCAAACCGATCGCCGCCAGCGATCCGATCACCGCCACATACCAAGGGGCGTTCCAAGGCAACGATAATCCCAAGATCAAGCCCGTCAAGACGGCGGACCAATCGCCCAGCGTCTGCTGCCGGCCCGCCAGACGGTTGATGGCCGCTTCGGTCCCCATGCAGACCAGCACACACAGTCCGACATTGGTTACCGCATACCATCGAAACACAAGGACGGCCACCGCGATGACCGGCACCAGGGCGATGATCACCTCGATCATCATGCGCCGCGTCGACAGGCTGCGGTCCGACAGATGCGGGGAAGGCGCGATCTGCAGCGACGCGACGGTCGGACTAAGCTCGACCGAAGACGACGCGTCGGATGGCAACGTGGGAGTACCAGCACTCATAATCAGGCCGCTTCAGGATCCTTTCCCGTCGTTTTGAATCATCACTTTGCCCACACGGATCAACTGGACCAGCGGGATACTGGCCGGACACGTGTACGCACAACAACCGCATTCGATACACGCACCGATATGATACCGCTGCATGACCTCGCGATTCTTCGCCCGAGCGGCCAACGCCAGCCGCGTGGGCACCAACTGCATGGGACAAACCTCGACGCACCGCCCGCAACGAATGCATGCGGTCTGCTCGGCCCGCTGGACGTCGTGATCGGTCAGCACCGTGATGCCGCTGGTACCCTTGGTCACCGGGGTGGGTAGCAAGTCGGATGCCTCGTCCGCGGTACTCAACGTAAAGCCCATCATCGGTCCCCCGGCCACGACGCGCGCCGCGTTGCCGGTCACGCCGCCACAGTAGCGGATCAATTCGCCGTAGGTGGTTCCCAGCGGAGTCAGCACGTTTTTGGGGTGCCGGATCCCGGCGCCTGAAACGGTGACAACGCGATGCGTCAACGGTTTGCCACGCAGCGCCGACCGGGCCAACGCCGCAGCCGTGGCCACGTTCACCACCACCACGCCCACCTGAAAAGGCAATCCGCCGCCCGGGACGGTCCGGCCCGTGGCTGCGAATACCAACTGCCGCTCGCCGCCCTGCGGGTACTTGGTCTTCAATACCACCACCTGGACCGCCGTTCCCCGGGCCGCCGAACGCAACGATTCGATCGCTCGCGGCTTGTTCTCTTCGATGCAGACCAGGGCGCGCTGCGCCCCGACAGCTTGCATCGACAGCAGCGTACCCGCGATCACCGGTTCAGGAAACTCGAACATCACACGGTCGTCGGCCGTCAAGTACGGTTCGCACTCGCAGCCGTTCATGATCACGGTGTCGATCGGGAACTTCTCGTTGCGAACCAGCTTGACATGCGTCGGAAAGGCCGCGCCCCCCAACCCGACCAAGCCGCCGTCGCGAGCCGCCTGGACGATGTCACTGGGCTCCAATCGCTGCGCTTCGTCCAAAGACCAGGGACCTCCGAAAACGTCGGCCAGCAAGGCGTCGCCCGCAAGCTCCTGTTGGTCCGCCGCCTTGATCGGAATGACCGGCACGTGACGCCCGTTGGGCAACGTGGCCACGGTCTCGCGCTGAGCCACCCCGGCGATGCTGGCGTGAACGGGCGCAGCGACGAACCCGTCCGAATTACCGATCACGTCGCCGACGTTGACCGCTTGACGCGGTTTGACCGTCGCCTGGCATATCGCCCCCAAATGCTGCAGCAACGAAATGCGGACCTCGCGGGGTGGCGGCAGCACCTCGATCGCAGCGTCGGCGGCCAGCTCCTTCTCCTCCGGCGGGTGAATCCCGCCGGCAAAGCTGCCTATCGATCGCCGTGCGCCCAACCAACTTGTGATACTCATCATGCGATGGACTCCCGCCCGCCAAACGCCCTGGCAAACAATCCGGCGGCGACCAGCCCGATCGCCAAACCGGCCAACGTCCCCGCCAATTGCCGGTCGGCGTCACCCGCGCAAAGAAAGGCGCCCAGCATCGCACAAGCCAAGGGTACGAGAAAAAAGACGACCGACGCCAGAGAAAACCGCCACCCTTGCAACTGCTGCTGATCGGGCGGCGACAGCGAACACGGACCACTCGCGCACTTGCCACATTGATTGCGGACATCTGCCGCCGTTTCTCGATTGGACGAGTCCGAATTCGAAGTCAACCTCATGCCTCACGGTACCGGGCGGCTGGTCCGCCTATTTTGTGAACGAACTTAACGATTTCAAGCCGGTATTGTTGCATCGGTTACGGAAGCAAGTCAAGTGCAACGCATTTTGCGGATTGTAGGGCCTGTAACGACAAGAATTCGGGACCACGGCAGCCCGTCGGATTTTCTCTGATCTGTCGGATCCGTCCAA
>SKKK01000515.1 GCA_007121535.1 Planctomycetaceae bacterium
ACACCTACCGCCGGATCGATGTGGCTTTGGACCCCTTTCCCTACAGCGGAGGCACAACCACCATGGAGGCGCTCTGGCAAGGCGTTCCCGTGGTCACGTTCCAAGGCGACCGCTGGGCCGCGCGCACGAGTGCATCGCTGTTGCGAAGCGCCGGTTTGGACGAGTTCGTCGGCCGCGAACGGCACGACTACGTCCAGCTCTGTACGCGACTGGCGCATGCACCGGAATCGCCGCAACGTTTGGCGGCTCTGCGCGCCGGCCTCCGCGAACGGTTACGGCGATCCCCCGTCTGCGATACCATGGCCTTTGCCACGGCCATGGAAGATCTGTACCTGCAAATCTGCACCGCGGCTACCTGAAAATCAGCTTCTTCTTAGTGAACTTCTTCAGCGCCGCCTGAAATTCCGCGCGTCCTGCCCTGCAACCGGTGATGGTCAACTCGCCTTTATCCAAAACCGATCCTTTGTCCACGGTGATCTGACCCTTATTGGGGCCTGGTGCCTTCTTGACGGCATCCACGTAATCCTTCTTGTGACCTTTGCCGATCAGGACGATGCCGCTGAAGGAAACGTAATCGACCTTACCACCGTCGGGGGTGGCTTTGAGATTGGCTTTGTTCTTGTTTTCAATCTCCTTGAGCATGGGAGCTGTAAAGTCCACGGAGATCTCCTTCGTGCAAAAAGGTGGAAGAACGACCTACAAGTCACCTGACATTCAAGGCCTGCAACCAGTATGTTAGGCGGACACCACTTAGATTTCAATGGCCAAAAATTGTTTTTTGATGGGGCGACAATGGCCGTCAGCAAGGTGCAGTCAACCGGGGTGCCCCAGATCGACCGTGATGAGCTGATGGTGTGCGGCAACCATTGGTGCATCCAGAAACTCCTGCAAGGTGATCGAGCGGATGATCTCGAAATCGAGTGAACAAAGTCCGTCGCGACGCCAGTCCCGTTCGCCTCGCAGAAACTCCAGCAGCCGGGCATCGTTCCGGGAACTCAAATCGCCCGGCGGGTGTTCGAGAGATTGGTAGCGTCCGGGACGATTCTCCCAAGTGATGCCTGACGCCCAGAGCCGACGGGCGAACTCGTCGTCCTCCCGACCCCAGCCCCAATACAAATTGGAGAACCCGTTGGCCGCTTCGAAATGCTCGCGGCGCAGTACGAACACGGCACCGAGGAATGCGGGGTAGGGAAGTTGGCCCCCGTACTTGCTGGCCCGCCCGGCCAAATGTATCGGACGATCTGCGATGCGGTAGTCGCACGATTCGTCCTGCGGCAATGTGTCGACGTCGTGCAAAGCGAACACGGGGGCTTCATCCCGGTGCAATCGAAAACCCACGTTCAGCAGTTTGCCGCGATTGAAAGGAGTGCCCGGTGCTTGCTCGACGACGACGATTCGAAAGGACAACTTGCCCCGGAAAAACCGATCCATGTGTGAGGAGAACTGGCGAAGATGATCCAATCGGTCACGATACGGGACCAGGATGACCAAATCGTATCGTGCTGCCGGTTCCGCGGCTGCATGGTCGGGAGTCTGCGGCGGTCCAGCCACGTCGCCTTCGGCATGGCTATCGGCAACAGACGGCAATTCTGGCGGACGCTGCGTCCGGACGACTTCGTTCAACGCAACGTTCAACAGACTCCGCTGTACTTCGGGATCGTCGGGGCGCAGCTTTAATGCCTGCTGAAAGCTTTCCGCCGCTTCGCCGAATCGCCGTGCGATGCTTAACGTTTGTCCCAGGTTCTTGTGCGCTTCGGCTAAGTCCGCCTGACATGCGACCGCACGCCGGTAACAATCGATGGCAGCGTCGATTCGCCCCAGAAGCTGCAAGGCGTTGCCCAAGCTGTTGTGAAAGATGCCCACGTCCGGGCTAAGGGCGATCGCGCGATGAAGATACTCGACGGACTCCTCGACCCGGCCTGCTTGACAGGCCACAGCACCCAACAGATGCCAGGCGTCAGCATGATCGGGAGCACGTTGAAGGACCTCGCGGTACGCCGATTCCGCCTCATGCAGTCGGCCGGCTTGATGGTGCGACAAGCCGGCTTGCAGTTTTTCGGACAAGGTGTTCATGTCACAAATGCCTCTGGCTCCTCGATTCGTCCCGATCGATCAGTGATATGGCAGACACCATCGCGAGGGATGCTGTTTCGATGCGCAGCGTTCGGGGACCCAAAGATACCCGTCGACACGCCGGGCCGCATGCCGCGATCTCCTGGTCGGAAAACCCCCCTTCGGGACCAATCATCGCGAGGACGGGGCGTGAATTCGCCGTGCCCAGCAATGGGCTGAGCGGCTCGGAGCCCTCGCCAGGATGCGCCAGCCAGTACTCGCACTCGGCAGGCGCCGCCGCCAAACATTCCGCAACGGTTCTGGGTGGGCAGATGGTCATCAGCCGATTTCGGCCACATTGCTTGGAAGCTTCAATCACGACGCGACGTAAACGCTGTAACGCTCGGTCCAAGGGTTGAGCCACTCCGCGGTCAGTCTTCAACGGGATCAGCTCGGTTACCCCCAACTCGACCGCCTTTTCCACCAGCCAACGCTGTCGCTCCCCTTTGGGCAGGGCAACCGCCAACAGCAAGGGTGGGCTTATCTCGCGATCGATCCAACGACGCTCCAGGATCATCAGATCCACCCGCGATCGTCCCAACGCGATGATGCGCGACGGATATTCCCAACCGCTGTTGTCGAACAGAATCACTTGGTCGCCCGGTTTGGCGCGCAGCACGCGGATCAAATGGTCCGCTTCGCTGCCAGTCAACCACGCTCGTTCCCCAACGAGGGGCTCCTCTGAAAAGAATCTTTTGCTCATCAACGGGACTCACTCAGTTTTTATGAAGGCGAAAGCGCGATTTTACCGATCAGAGAAGCATTGCGGAATCGATGGGCTGAGGAGTTGGAAGATGCAGCTTTCATATTGGGATATTCGAGAATCGCCGTTCGGGACGCGACAACGTGACCGTTTCTTTTTCTCCAGCCCGACGCATGAGGAAGCGCTCGCCCGCCTGGAGTTTCTGGTCGATTCAGGGGATTCCTTGGGGATACTGGCCGGTTGCGAGGGCTCGGGACGCACCATGGTCTTACAGCGGTTTGCTCGCGACGTGCGTCGCCAGGGGCATTGTGTGCGCGCGATCAATCTGGTGGGCTTGGGTCCGAATGACTTCATGTGGACGCTAGCAGCCGCCTTGGGTTGCAATCCGCGTGTTCACGACGAGGCGTTTGCGTTGGCACGCCGCGTCCACGATCGATTACGAACCGACTCGCTCTTGGAACGCACGACGATCCTGATTCTGGACGATGCCGACCAAGCCTCTCACGAGGTACTGACGCAGATCCTGCGTCTGCTGAAGACGCACACGCAAAATTTGACGGTACTCCTGGCGATCGAGTCCTCGCGGATGGCTCGACTGGGCACCGATCTGCTGCAGTTGTCCCA
>SKKK01000140.1 GCA_007121535.1 Planctomycetaceae bacterium
TCCGTTCATCAAATGGACGAGATTGACAACTTTCGCCTTGGCCCACCCCTTCGGCAATCCATCTTCCCCGCTCATCCCGACGAACTCTCGAAACCAAAGACCGCGGGCAGAAAAATTGATGACAGAAAGATGGGAGGGGGATGGATGGGAGGGTGCTTCATCGTATTCATATTTCTGCCATCAATCTTTCTGCCAAACCCTTCTTACGCCGCCAGCCTCGCGTTCAGTTCTTCCAACATCTCGGGCAATCTTTCGCCGAACAGTTCATAGGCTTTGCCCAGGCCGCCGAATTGGCTGAAGGGGGCGTATTCGAAATCGTCTTGGTCGATGCTCAGGCTGCTGGCCACGTGGTCGCGGATGGCTACCAGCCACTGCATCTGCTCGCTACTGAACGTCGCGCCCGACGCCCGCTGCTCGTCCAGCCACCGCTCGAAACGCTCGCCGACGGTCATCCCGATGGGACATAACGGCTGGTTCGGGTCGATGGCGTGACGGACCAGAGCGATGATGTCCACCAACTGCTGGCCGCCTGCGGCCCAGACCGCGCTCGGTTCGACCGCCTGGAACGCCTGCCACAGCCGCACCGGACTGGCCGACAGTGGCGGTTTCTGCAACGCCGCGGCCAACTCCTTGACGTGCCGGTACCGCAGCCCGGCCCGGTACGGATGACTGTACAGCAACTGCAGTGCTTCGATCTGGTCCTTGTTGTCTTCGATGAATTGCCGGAAGTCGGTAATCAACGTCTTGACTTTCTCCAGGGCTTGTGCATCGTACCCGGCGCTCAGCAATTCGTCGGGCGTAATCTCGTCGATCACCTGCTCCAGCGAACGCTTGATGTTGATCACGGCTTCGCGCAGCTCGGGTTGATGGAACGGCCGCAGCGCATCTCGCATGGCAGCCTGCTCGGCCTGATCCAACTGCTCGTCGGTCGGCGGCTGATCGGCGGGCAGCCCGAAGCGCTCGGCCGCTCGAACCGTATTGGCGTCCGGATCCAGGCTGCCCAGCAGGTTGTGGCAGAGTGTGGCGAGCGATTTCCCACCGGCTACGGCCGCGATCTCCTGCTGTTGCACCGGGCTGATCTGTTGCTCCAGGCGAGTCAAGCGCGAGGCCAGCGTCGATACCACGTCCGCGTTGGCGATGCCTTTGGCCACGGCGTCCAGGACCTTTTCCAACGGCACCGACGGCTGGCGGTCCAACGGTTTGCTGGGCGTCTTGTCCCGTTCGCAAACTCCCACGGCGTCCACGATCACGAAGCGCGTCTTGCGTTGGGCGTCGGGCGTGACGCTCCACAGCGTGTCCGGATCGACGACGCGCGAGCCGCGGCCCTTCATCTGCTCGAAATAGGTCGCCGAATTGATGTTCCGCAAAAACAGCAGGCACTCCAGCGGCTTGACGTCCGTTCCGGTCGCGATCATATCGACGGTCACGGCGATCCGAGGATGGAACGAATTGCGGAACTCGGCCAAGAGCTGTTTCGGTGTCTTGGACGTGATCTTCTGGCAGAAGTCGTTGCCCTTGCCGAATTCCTCCCGGATGATCTTCACAATGTCCTCGGCGTGCTGGTCGTTCTTGGCGAACACCAGAGTCTTGGGAACTTCGGTCCGGCCGGGGAAGATCTCGGTGAACAGCCTGTCGCGGAACGTTCGGACGACCAGCCGGATCTGAGGCTCGGAGACGACGTCCCGATCGAGCTAATTGGCGGTGTACGTCAAGTCGTCGTCCAGTTCCTTGTATTTCGTCGACTTGGTGCGGCGATCCCGATGAGGGACGAACATGCCGGGCTCCTTCTCCAGCGTGGCCCCCTGTTCGGTGATCTTGGTGGCGATCCGGTAAACGTCATAGCCGACATTCACACCGTCGGCCACGGCATCCTCGTGGGTGTACTGCTGGACCAGATTGCCTTTGAAGAACCCGAGGGTGTGGTCCGTCGGCGTCGCGGTCAACCCGATGATGAACGCGTCGAAATACTCCAGCACCTGCCGCCAGACGTTGTAGATCGACCGATGGCATTCATCGACGATGATGAAATCGAACAATCCGATGGGAATCCGAGGATTGTAGACGACGGGCAGCGGTTCCTTGATCAGTGAAAATTCGGACTCGAACAGCGACCCTTCTTCGGCCTCTTCGTCCAGTTCTTCTTCGCCCTTCAGCATCGAGTACAATCGTTGGATGGTCGTGATGCAGACGCGGCTGGCCGGATCGATCGTGTTGCGGCGCAGGTGCTGGACGTTGAATTCTTCCGTGAACCGGTAATTGGTGTACGGGCTGACGTACTGCTCGAATTCATTGTACGTCTGAGTTCCCAGATTATTACGGTCCACCAGAATCAGGACGCGGCCCGCGTCGGCGAACTTGATCAGCCGGTAGATCTGGGAGCAGGCCGTGAACGTTTTGCCGCTGCCCATCGTCATTTGGATCAGCGTACGCAGGCGGTTGGCAGCCAGCGACGTCTCGACACTTCTGATCGCGTTGATTTGGACCGGCCACAGCTTACCCGTCTCCAGCGGGGGCATCGTTTGCAGTTTCCGCCGCAGTTGACCCTGCCGGTTGACCAGCCGCAGCAATTCTTCCGGGCGATGGAACGTGAACAGCTCGCGGCTGCGCGGCGTCGGGTCGAGTCGGTTGGAAAACTGGGTCACCTTCCCGGTCGATTCGTAGGTGAACGGCAGCGGCAGCACGTAATGAGGCAGTTCTCGTGGCGCGCCCACCACGTACTTCTCCGATTGTTCCTCGACTCCGGTCAGCGTATGGCCCTCGGGTTTCGCCTCGACCGCTCCGGCCGCTTTGGCATCCACGTACAGCAGATAATCGGCCTCGCCCGTCGCCAACGGAAACTCGCGCACGGCGACCCCGGGTCCCGCCGAGATGTTCATCTGGCGGTAGTCCTGCACCAGCCAGCCGCATTGCTCAAGCTGCCGATCGATATTCCGGCGTGCTTTTTCTTCGGGCGTCATCTGTTCTCCCGACAGTGTCGAACCGGGTGCTTAGCCGACAAAGCACCTAGCAGAAGTAGCGTAGCACCAGCCCCCCGACGCTGCAACCACACCCGCAATTGCGCAGCCGTGAAGCCGATTCCCATGCGATCCATTTGCTGTAGCATGGGCTGCCGCATGCAACCTAACAGACTCTCGTACTCGTACTCGCTTTCCCGCATGCCAGGAGGAGCACGAGCACGAGGATGAGCACGAGCGCCAGGACGACCAGACGTGCGAGTTGGTGACGCGAGTCGTCATGAACGGCCCGAAAATTTGCTGAAAATATGACGGTACAAGTTGCGCGCACCATGCGCACATCTCACACTTTAAGACGCTTGATGCCTTGCTTCCTTTTCGCTTAGACTGGGAGCGATGGGGCGTCCAAGCCCCCGAGGCCGGAGTTTCCAGACCGTTGAAGGAAGGATCGATCGCGTGATGTTCTGCAATTCGTGGAGATGTGCATGCGCTAGTGCATTGCTGAGCTTGATTTTGTTGGGGAATGCCGCGGGCGGGGAACCTGCGGCGCTGCCGGGCGGTTTGGTGGCGGGCCGATTGCTATACCAGGCTTCGCTGGGCGACGCGGCGAGCGTCAAGGGGTGGCGTATGGAGGGGCCGGGCGAGGTGGATTTCAAGGACGGTTGGATGCATATCCGATCGCCCGACGAAACGATGCACCACGTGTTTTGGTGTCCGGAGCGGTTTCCGGAGAGCTTCATCGCTCAATGGGACGCGCAGAACCTGAAGACCGACGCCGGACTTTGCATCGTGTTCTTCGCCGCGGCGGCGCTGGACGGGCAGAGCGTTCTGGCCGAAAGACTGCCCGAGCGCGACGGGACGTTTTCGCAGTACACCAAGGGCGCGATCCGCTGTTATCACGTCTCCTACTACGCCAACACGCCGGACGTGCCGGATCGCGGTCATGCCAATCTCCGCAAGAACCCCGGCTTTCACCTCGTGCAGGAAGGCCAGGAGGGAATTCCGGCTAAGTCCGAGCGTGTCCATACCATCACGTTGGCTAAGATCGGTCCCGTGATCCGACTGTGGGTCGATGGGCGCTTGGTCATCGATTGGATCGATACCGGCCAGATCGGCGGCGATCCGCATGGCGATGGGTACCTCGGGTTCCGGCAAATGCAGTGGACGCACTTCCGCTACCGCAATCTGCGCGTGTGGGAGCCAGCCGACGGCGAATCAAACGACGAGCGTGTCGGCTTGGAGTCGATCGAGCGGCGAAAGCAGATTCTGCTGGCCAAAGCGGCCGAACGTCCGTTGAACCTGAAGGTCGCCAATCCCAAACTCCAGAATCCGTTCATCCTGGCCCGGCTGGCCGTCGGCGCCGCCGATCCCGAGAGTCTCGGTTATCTCGCTCGCGGCGCCCGGTTTCACGCGCGAGCCAGTTGGTTCGGCATGTGCTCGTTGGCGCAGATTTTGGCGGCATACGAAAGCCAGTTGCCCGCCGAGGTATTGGACGAGATCCGCGTCCAAGTCACTCGCTATCCTCATTTTCTGGGTGGGGGTACCGAAAACCACCGCGTCATGAACCGCGCTGCGGGGTTGATCTTCGGCGAGCGCTGGCCGGATGACACGTTCCATCACGGCATCTCGGGACGGGAGCTGGTCGCGATCTGCAAGCAATACGTCCGGGACTACGGCCGGGAGATCTACGCCACCTCGATGACCGAGTACCTCTCGCCCGTTTATCACGCCGTCAATACGGCTCCGTGGATGATGCTGGCACAGCACTCCCGGGACGAAGAGACTCGGTTGATGGCCCGCGCCATCGCCGATTGGATGTTCGCGGATCTGGCCTTGAACTGCCATCACAGCGCAATCGTTCCGCCGCTGACGCGGTGCAAAGCCCAGTTGCACGGCCAGCCGGGTCACGACCGGCTGAGTCTCGCGCCCACGCTGGCCACGGCGTGGCTGTACTGGGGAACGGAGGTAGCGGACGCCGATGTACGTGTGGATTCGTCCAGTGTGCCGCACCACGCTCAGTCAAGCTACGTGCCGCCGTCAGCCATTCGAAACCTGGGGGCGAAGCGCGTCGAGTTCCCCTTCACGGTTCGTCAGTCTCGCCCCAGCCGCAAAGTTTTCGAGAGGCTGACGGAGAATGCCCACGGGTACCAGGCGCGGAATGACCCGGAGTTCGGCCCGCTCGAACCCCGCTTCCATCTGCGGAGCGTCTATTTCGACCGCGACTACGCCGTCGGTGCGGGGTATTTCCAGGAGAATATTCACAATCCCGATTATCGCGAATCGATCCCGTTCGGCGCCGTATGGCGGTCTGCCAATCCGTACGCGCGGCTGGTGGTGGGTCATCCCTACTGGTTCGTCAATTACCAGCCAAAGTCCTGGCCGTCGCCTTCGCCCGAGGACATGTGGTCCGGCATGAGCCCCTTCCAGCAAGTGGTTCATGCCCAAAATGCGGCGATCCTGCTGTTCGACATCCCGGACGCGAACCCCTACCGGGACGTCAAGCTCCGTTGGGGACCGGACTTTGCCCGCGTCGATCCGCCGCACAGGCCGCTGCAGTCATGTTTCGCCTACTACCCGGAATCGGTCGACCAGCAGGTGCGGACCGATACGGCTTTCTTTCTTCGCGACGGGGACGTCTACATCGCAATCCGTCCCCTGCGTGGTGAGGCTGCTTGGTCCGAGTGTGCGGTTCCCGGGTACGGGCGGATCGATATGCCGGGCGCCGTGACGGGATGCGTCGTCGAACTGGGCAGCCGAAGCGAGTTCGGTTCCTTCGAAAGCTTTCAGCAGCGGGTCGACGACGCGGCACTGGATTGTTCGGCGCTGATAACGGAAAAACGAGTCCGGTACGAATCCACTCGCGGCATCCAGCTCGAAATCCAGTTCAACGACCAAGGTTGGTTGCCGCTTGCATCGGTCGATGGCCAGCCGCTGGACTTCGACGGCTGGCCGGTCTGCGAGAGTCCGTACGTGACGAGCCGCGACCGCGTGCTGGACGTCCACGACGGCGTGCAAGGCCTGACGATCGACTGGCGAGGCGACCTGCCGATTTACAGCTACTACAACGTCCCGCCGGTCAAGCGGCGGTGATCTGGGGTTGGGGGGCCTTGGTTGTCTTCTGGCCGGGAATCGCGTCCATTTTGATCAAGGTGCCGGGGAATTCCGGGCCGAATTTCAGGATCTGCATGCTGCCATCGGAATGTTCTACCAACGCGCTGCAGTTTTCGATCCAGTCTCCGGTGTTGCAGTAAGTGATGCCCTGATGACGAGTGATCGTCGGAGTGTGAATGTGGCCGCAAATCACTCCGTCACAGTTCTCGGTTTTCGCGTGGCGGGCAAGCCGGTCTTCGAATCGGCTGACAAACCGCATGGCTACTTTGACGCGTGCTTTTGCCGGCGCGCTATAAGAACGCTGAAGTGGACCCCAGAAACTGGACCACGGAGCAAGAGACATCTGGACTCAGAATGGGGGATTTTGTAGAGTGTGGTCCAAGATTCAAAGGAGTGGATCATGGCCAAAGGACGAAAACCTCGGAGTGCGGATTTCAAGGCGAAGGTCGCCCTGGCGGCGTTGCAGGAACGAAGGACGAGCGCAGAATTGGCGAAGCAGTTTGGCGTTCATCCGTCCCAGATTCAGACATGGAAGAAGCGTGTTGTGGAGGGTGCCGTGGATCTGTTTGTCGATCCACGACGAGATCGTGAAGATGCCTTGTTGGACCCGGCCGACCGCGACGCCGATATGCTGCCCTTTCTGGAACGCCGGGCGAAACGCTACTACTTGCGTGGCATCTGCAATCGCCTGCATCACAAGCGTGCAGCGCCCAATCCCCCTGCACGGCGTTGAACAGCCATCTGCGAATCTTCCCCAACGGCGACGTGCCCAACTGCCAATTCAACAGCCGAATCGTAGGGAACCTCCGCGAGCAACCGTTCGCTGAAATCTGGCAGAGCGCGACCACCGACCAACAGCGGCGGTGGGTCCGCCGTTGTCCGGGCTGTTGGGCCGAATGTGAAGTGCAGCCCAACGCCGTCTATTCGTTGGATCTGCTGCGAAATCCGAAAAACTCAACTGCGGTCGAGGAGGAGTGTTTATGATGTTAAATCATTGGCGTGCAATGTGGATTCCCAGTAGTTTGGCCAACGCCTCGCGAACAACGGCACTGCGGCTGTGCAACGCGTGTGTTGCCGCGTACTCGTCCACTGCGTCAAGGACATTCGTTTCTTCGGCACTGAGCACGGTGCCGATCGCGATTCGATCCTTTTGTTCCGCCGCCGCTTGGCGTGCCCATTGTTGCAGCTCCGGGAATTCTCGTTTGATTTGTTCACGGATTCTTTGGTGGCGATCACGTTCTTCTGGTGTGGCAGGCCGAATAATTCGCCTGCGGACTTCGCGCGTCATTGGTTACCCTCTTTGCTCTCTGGTTTCTTGACCTAGTCTACGATTTCGTACGCCGTCACGGGGTAGACTGTGCAGGCATCGACTTCCTCGTACACTACAAAAATCAACCGCCCATCCGTGGTGTAGCCCGTCGCCACTGGCCGACCTGAACTACGACTGATTTCTATTGCGACAGGATTACAAATCACTAGCTCTACTTCTTCAGGCGTAAGTCCGTGTTCGCCGATGTGCTCTACGTTGCCTCCAGGCTCGTAGTTCCAAATGAAATCATACCAAGGCATTGACTAACCCACTTGATTCGATGGGCAGGAGTGCCCGCTATGGGTTCTATTCTAATTGATTTTCCGCATGGCGCTCGCGTGGCGAGCGGGGAAGGTACTTTTCATAAAGGAACGTTTGCGTCATTCTACCGCCCGGACCTCGATGCCGCATAGCAGGGGTTTGCGGAGGCTGCCGTCCCGGGACTCCAACGCGATTTCGATGCGCCCGTCGGCATCGGGGCTGGTCTCGAACTGAGCGACTACCACTCGGTTGCGGCCGCCGGCGCGGTCCACCACGTCGAAGTTGTCCAGCACCCGCTGGCCTCGGACCGTGACGTCGAAGACCCGCTGTCCGGGCTCGATCTGGCCGAGTTCGGCAAAGTGCAGCCGCAGTTGATAGGCCAGCTTAGCGTTATTCCCGGATTCGGTCGCCAATCCGCCGATACTCAGCTTTCGTACGCCGTCGACGCCCGAGGCCGCTACCCAGCGATGGCCGCCGTTGTCTTGGTGGATCGTCGACGAGTGCTGGTGGAACCAGACGGCATCGTCTTCGGTTTCGATCCGGATGGGCACGTCCGGCGCGGGAACCACCTGCGAGGGATACTCCAGCCAAAGCGTGTCCGTGGATCGATCCAGGCGACTGGCCGGTGCGCCCAGGTTGACTCCCACCCGTCGAATCTCGCCGGGTTTCGGGTCGGGCATCGAGTTATACGTCCACAGCTCGACATCCGGCATGTGAACCAAGCCGAATGACGTTTGGTGCTGGTAACTGCACGAACAGGTGCGCGAATAGTCGGGGACGTTGAACATGCCATCGGCAACGATCAGGCTGTTGGTACAGCCGGGGCGTACGCCGGACACGTTCGCCGTGGTCGGCCAACCGTCCAGTTCGGCAAAGGCGGCGGCCCCCGAGCGGAACAGGGCCAGATGCCGACTGAAGGTCTGAGTTCCACAGCGGATCGCGCCGACCCAATTCCAAGGCACCTCTTGACCGGTCATCGGGTGGTATTGTACCAGCGGTTGGCCGGTCAGCAGGTCGGCGGCGCCTTCGCCGCTGCTGCCGACGATCTGGCCCAGCACGTCGTGCATGCCCAGGGGCGCTCGTCGCTGTCTAACGGCATCCGCCCACAGCACCTCGCCCGTCGCACCTCGCAACACCACCAATCGATCCCGCGGTTCGTCGGGCAAAGCGGCTCGTCGCCCGGGATGGCCCGATTGAGCCAGCACGTCGTGCGTCATTGAGTACGAAAGCGACGTGCCGAACACGTCGTCCTGATAGGTCCAAAGCACCTCGCCCGTCGCCAGATCCATGGCGACCACGGCGGGTTGGGTGTCCGGTTCGATTCCGCGGCGGTCCAGGATCTGTAGAATTTCCTCGGAGAGGTTATCGATGGCGAACACTTTGCCGCCGCCGGCCGCGATCGCATTGTGTCGGAAGCCGTAGCGGGCCTGCTGGACCCATCGGATCGTGCCGTCAAAGCGGTCCATCACGACCAGGAACTCGCTGGACGTCGCGTTCCAGTTCTCCCCCCGGCCCGGCTGCCGGTCGTCGAACATGTGCGGATAGGCGGCGACGATCAGAAAGTCGCCTTCGTAGCGGATATTGCCCCAGCGGAGTTGCTGGCCGTCGTGCAACCGCGCCGCATAGGATTTCAGCAGTCGTTGGGTCAGCGGATCGCGGATCTGCTGACGCATTTGCTCCTGCGACGGCAGCTCGAATTCGGCCAACTGCCGGCCCGTCGCCGCGTCCAGCCTCAGGCAGCGGTCGTCGTGCAGCACGTAGATGCTGTCGGCAGCGGAAACCAACGGGGCGCCGATGAAGTTCGCGCCGGGATGGTTGGGAAAGTAGACCGTCCGGTCGCCCAACGCCATCTCTTCCTCGTGCTCCCAACTGGTGAAGTTCGCGCCCACCAGCGGCAGTTCCTTCGCCCACAGTTCGACGCCCGTGTACACGCACCGCGCCGAGACGTGATTCGGTCCCAGCAGGATCAGGCGGCCTTCGACCACGTGCGGAATCGGACCATGCAGATGCCGCGGCAGGGTCTTGTGATTCGCCTCGGTGCCAAACCAGGCGACACCCAGCGGCGCCTTGACGCGATCGTCGTCCGAGTAGGCGCTGTTGGACGCATCGGCGTATTGGTGCGTCCAGGTTCCCGAGCCCGGCAGGGGGCCGGGACGCCGCAGCACGATCGCCGCCGAATTCTCTGCCACTTCGGCGTTCTCCAGGTCCGCCTGTGCCACCGCAGCGGCGAAAGCTTGTTGCTGCGTGCCTTCCAGAACAAGCATCGCGATTCCCCCGTACGGCCGCAACGGGTGGAACAACGCTTGGGCCAAACCGGGACTCGCCACGTCGCCCGCCGACGCGGGCGTCTCCGAGACGATCAAGCTGGCAATATACGGCGGCAGACGATGGCTGGTCGCGTCGCCCTCATGCACGGCGACCCGCAAGCCGTAGAGTCCGGCCCGCGCATACCGCTCGCGCAACTCGGCCACCTTCGACGCATCGGGCTCGAACACCGTCCAGTGCATGTCCGATTGGGCGACCAGTTCCTCCAGCAGCCTTCCGGACCCGGCGCCGAAGACCAAGCCGAAGCCGCCGCGCACGTCGGTCTGCTCCAATATCCACTCGGCTCGGTCCGTCCATGCGTCCCCGGCGCTCTCCTTCGGTTCGGGTCCCCATTCATGGACCGTCGTCTCGCGCGGCTGCGATCCGAAGCAGTAGATGCCGCCTTCTTCGGTAACCACCAGCAGCCGATCCCTGGCGGCGATCATGGTGAACACCGTGCCGTCGACCTGATGGGTCCACCGCAATTCGGGCGGCTGACCGACATCATCCCATTCCAGGGCAAAGATCCGGCCCTCGGAGCCGCTGCCGTACAGCATCGAGCCCGCTTGGACGTGCAGACGTTCGATTCCCTCAAGATCCGATGTCCACAACGATCGCAGGTCGTAGTCGTCTCGGATCGCTCCGCGCCGGAGCCGCCCGCGAACGGTGGTGGACCGGTCCATGGCATCTCGAGGCGATTCGGGAATCGGCCGCCCGATCGAAACTTCCGGCACCTGGGGTTCCCGGTGTTGATCGGTGGGGGCCACCGTCGAGGCGTAAGCATGCATGCGGTCTCTGCCGGGCTCGACGCCCAGAAAAGCCCGGTCGCCGACCAGATCCACGTGGACCGAACCGTACTGGGCGCCGTCAGCCACGTGGTACATGTCCGTCACGTACCGGTCGCGCGTATTGAAGAACCAATCGCCGTGCGAGAACACCTGGTGCCCTCCGGCCGCTTTGCCCGTGGCGCGTCCGGCGACCAGGAAATAACGCTTGACGCCCGTATGGCGGTCGAAGACGGCGGGGACCGTTCGGCCACCCGGTACGATCAGCCGGTCGCCGGCCACAACCATGTGCCCTTGGGGCGCAACGCCGCCGAATGAGAAGTAGCCTTTCGAGTCCTCGACCAAATCGCTGGCACTGCCCGAATTCACCCAACGCACCTCGGCCGTTTCCGCATCGATGGCATACAGGAACACGCCTTCGTTCGGCCAGAGGCCCGCGGCGAAATACACCGTCCCGTCCGCGATCACCGGCCCGCCCCGCACCGGCCACATGCTGATCATCCGCCCGTTGCCCAGCACCATGCGATTGTTTGGCGCGGCACGGAATCGCCAGATCTGTTGGCCGGTCGCCGCATCCACACAGTGCAAACAGCCATCGTCGGACCCGACGTACACTCGACCTTGCCACACTACCGGCGCCAATCGTACCGGTCCGTCCGTCCAGTACTGCCAACGAATCTCGCCCGAGTCCAGATCGTAGGCCGTGAGGCTATCGTCGGTCATCGAGCCGACAAACATCAGGCCGCCGGCCACCACGGGCTGGTAGGAAGCATCGAACGCCAATTTCTCGAAATCATCCTGCTGCCAAGGCCAAGCTCGCCGCGGCGGCGCCAACTGCCGCACCCAATGCAGGTGCAGCGGATGGTCGAGTTGATGCGGCGTCGACGCCGAGCGGTGTATGTCGTAACGGAACATCGACCAATCGCCGTCGGCCGCGGCGTCGTCTCGCGCCGCTTCCACCTCGGCAAAAAACGAGATGCCGCCGTGGGCCAGCCAAGCGGCGACGGCTAGCACGAACAACCATGGGGCAAGTTTCCGTATCAACATGTGTATTCTCCCATTCATCGGTGATCCAAGTACCGGCCAAGAAATGAGTGTCGGGATCTCATTTTCGCGTCCTCTGCGATATTGTAACAAAAAGTGGACGGCATGTGATCCTTTCAAAGAAAAACGTCCATTGATTGGTTCGACGGCTCCCCAGCGATTCATCCGGTGCCCCGTCGTCAGCGTTCCCCTTTCGTTGTCGCCCCCTCAATCACGTTCGTCATCATAAGCACCCGGCCAGACGTTTCTTGCCAATTAAGGTAGCCTTGCATGGGGGACGCAACGGGGTCGGGAGTCGTTTTCGGCCAACGATTGACCACATGGGAAGCGGGGTACCCGAAAACGACTCCCGACCCCCTTTCGCCCAATTCCACCAAGAAGTATCTGGCCGGGTGCTTAGATGCGCGCACGGTGCGCGCATGTTGTAGAATGGAATTCATTCCGTTGTCCGTTCCGAACGGAATGAATTCCGTTCTACTCTGGTTGCGGGCGTCAGCCCGCTTTAGGTGGTTCAAGCCACTTCTGGACCCCCCGGCCGACGTGAAACGCGACCTTCTTGCCACAGCGCGGTAGGTGGCAAGATCGCTGGCCGCCCGGCTGGCCAAAGGGTGCCCCGTGGCGGTGTAGGCCTGCAGGCGAACGCGCAACA